>VXLM01000043.1 GCA_009841605.1 Dehalococcoidia bacterium | reverse complement strand
AGGGTGGCGAGGGTCGTCTGATTTCGTCGGCAGGTGATTGACCGCAAGTCTCCTATCCATCGGAGCGTTGCGCGACGCTATGGCAATGTCCTAAACACGTCCAAAGTTTGTACTAGAGTCGGTCTTGTCGCCGTTGATTGTTGACTATACAATGCCGCGACACCTCCACGAGAGACCAAGAGAGGACTATGCAACTCGGCCAAGTTCTGATCTCCGAGAATCAGATAGCCGATGCGGTTGGGAAACTGGCGGGCAGGGTGAGCAGGGACTACGACCTGTCGAGGATCGTGCTGGTGGGCGCGATGGACGGGGCGGTATGCTTCCTGTCGGATCTGATGAGGGCCTTCGCGCAGCCGGTGGATGTGACGACGGTGCGGATGCGGAGGTATGACGGGACCCACGGGGGAGAGGTGACCGTAAGCTGGCTCCCCCTGCGCGACCGGATCGAGGGTAGGGAAGTCCTGATCGTGGAGGGCATTGTCGATACCGGCGAAACGTGCGCGGTGCTGTCGGAGAGGCTGTCGGAGCTGGGCGCGGCGTCGGTCGACATTTGCGCGCTGCTGGACAAGCCCTCTCGTCGGACCCATGACATCAAGGCGACCTACATTGGGTTCGAGGTGCCCGACGTCTTCGTCGTGGGCTACGGCATGGACTACAACGGCGCCTATCGAAGCCTTCGGGATGTGTGCGTTCTGGAGGGAGGTGAGAGCGAATTGAACTAAGACCGCTCGCGGTGAGCCTGTCCAACGTATCCACCCCTACCTTGAGGACAAAGGAGTAAGCATGCGATTCACCGGCACGTTCATCATCGTCGTCACCGTGTTCGTCACCGTACTGATCACCTCCAACATCATTGCGGTGAAGCCGATAGAGCTCATTACCCTTCCCTTCGAATTCATCGGCAGCAAATCGGTAATCATACCCGCGTCGATCATCATCTTCCCCATAAGCTACATCGTCGGCGACATCCTGACGGAGGTATATGGCTTCCGCGTAGCCCGCGGAGTGATCTGGCTGGGGTTCGCGGCCAACCTTCTGGTGGTCATCGGCCTCTGGCTCGGCGGCCTCATTCCCGCCGCCGGTTTCTGGGGGGACCAGGAAGCCTACGACACCATCCTCGGCCAGGTGCCGTGGATTCTCGTGGCCTCCTTCATCGCCTACCTGATAGGCGAGTTCTCCAACTCCACGGTGCTCGCCCTCCTGAAGTTCAAGATGCAGGGTCGCCTGCTCTTCGTCCGAACCATAGGCTCAACCGTCGTCGGGCAGGGGCTCGACTCGTTTATCTTCATTTACATCGCCTTCGGCATCGGCAGCGACTGGAGCGCGCAGGGCCTCCTCCAGGCGGCTCTGGCACAGTGGATCGTCAAGATTCTCTATGAGACCGTCGCCACGCCGTTGACCTACGCGGTCGTCGGCTACATGAAGAAGAAGGAAGAGATGGACGTCACCGACGTTCCGCGCTCCCTCAACCCGCTGGGAATTTTTGTGTAGGCGATATCGCCATGAAGGACTTGCTCTCCCTCGATAAAACCGGGGGAGGGCAAGTCCTGCGTAAGTGCGAGCGGCCTCAAACCCTTGTCATTCCGACCGACACCCTGTCATTCCGACCGCAGGGAGGAATCTAAGGTGGTATGCCGCCCCTCAGGAGGCAACCCATGGCTTTCGATACCCTCATACTGAACGGCACCGTCGTCGACGGCACCGGCGCGCCCCGTTTCAATGCCGACGTGGGCATCACCAACGGCCGTATCGAGGCTGTCGGCGCTCTGTCTCACGCCGAGGCGGCGCGTCGCATCGACGCCACCGACCACGTCGTCGCGCCGGGCTTCATCGACATGCACTCCCACTCCGACATCACCCTGCTCGACGACCCCGGCGGCGAGAGCAAGGCCCACCAGGGCGTGACGACCGAGGTCACAGGAAACTGCAGTTACACGCCGTGGCCTGCCGGAGAGGGTGGTCCGGAGGCACTCCAGAAGAACCTCGGCAGAACGCTCATCGGCAGTATCAAGTGGAAGTGGCACACCCTCGACGATTGGGCCAATGCGATGGAGTCCAACGGCATAAGCATCAACGTCGCGCCCCAGCTCGGACACGCCGGTCTCCAGATTGCGTCCGGGGCCGTCGAGGACCGGCCCGCGACTCCCGACGAGCTCCGCGAGATGAAGCGCCTCGCGGCAGAGGCCATGGAGATGGGAGCGTTCTCACTGTCTACCGGACTCTCCGTCGCGCCTTCGGCCTACGGCACCACCGACGACATCGTGGAAATCTGTGCGTCGATTAGGCACTACGAGGGAGCCTTCTACGCCACTCACGCGAGGGTCGGCAACGGTCTGCATATGTCGGCAATCGCGGAGGCCATCGAGATCGGACAGCGGGCCGGCATACCCGTGCAGTTCTCCCACCTCGCCATAACCGATCGGCGCGTCTACGGGCAGGGTGAGACGCTGACCGAACCCTTCGAAAAGGCGAGTGAGGCCGGGCTGGACATCACCTACGATATGTACCCCTACACAGCCGCCGGAGCGGGCTACAACCAGCTCGTCCCCCTCTGGGCGCAGGAGGGCTCGATTGCCGAATTCATGGCCCGTCTGCAAGACCCAGCGACGAGGACGCGCATACGCGACGAGGTCCGCGCCGGACTCGGAGGCCTGTCGCCGCAGTGGGAGACGTGGTACGTCGCCTTCATCCAGTCGGAGGAGAACCGCGATTGCGTCGGCAAGAACGTCACCGAGATCGCGGAGGAGCGTGGAGTCGAGCCTGCCGAGGCCGTCCTTCAGCTCCTGTACGAGGAGAATGGCTCAGTGCCGACCCGCGTACACAACCGCGTCGAGGACGACGTCCGCTACTTCATGGGCCACGACCTCGCCATGATCGGCTCAGACGGAAGGGCCGTCTCCCCGCACGGCCCCTACGAGAACGCGCTCCCGCATCCCCGCTTCTACGGCACCTACCCCCGAATCTTGGGCCGCTACGTCCGCGAGGAACCCGCCGTCCTGACTCTGGAGAACGCCGTCTACAAGATGACCGGATTCCCTGCCCAGCGCCTGCACATGAAAGATCGCGGCCTCGTGAAGGAGGGCCTGACCGCCGACCTCGTGGTCTTCGATCCCGCGACCGTCATCGACAACTCCACGTGGGAAGACCCCCACCAGTACCCCGATGGCATACCCTACGTGTTGGTGAAGGGCGTGCCGGTAGTCGACGAGGGAGTCCACACGGGCGCGAGGCCGGGCAAGGTGCTGCGGCGGGGGGAGGCTTAGGGTATCCGGGGATGCTCCCGGCGTCTTGGTACTCGCAACATGCTGCCGCTCCATTTATGATAGCGCCAACCGGTCGAGCAACCCTGGACTGAGAGGCTGAAGATAGCACGCGTAAACGAGTACATCCGCTACGAGCCGGACGCTCGGTGCCCTCCACTCCTGTCGATGGGTGTCGCCCTGCAGGGCGTCATGCTTGCTCTGGCGAACACCGTCTTGTTTGTGACCGTTGTCGTCCGGGCGGGCGACCAGAACGAAGAATATCTGTCTTGGGCCGTCTTCTCGGCGCTGGCAATCGGCGGAGTCATTACGGCCCTGCAGGCGAGTCATGCCGGAAGGTTGGGAGCCGGGCACGTGCTCATGACTGGCGCCGGCCCCCACTTCATAGCGGTCTCCGTCCTGGCAATGACGCAGGGCGGGCTCCCATTGCTCGCGAGCCTCATCGTCGTGTCGTCGCTGGTCCAGTTCGCGCTTGCGCAGTGGCTTCCGCTGCTGAGGAGTATCATCACCCCCGTCGTCTCCGGCACGGCACTCATGCTGATTGCGGTCACGGTCATGGCAATCGCGATCGAGAGGCTGAGAGAGGTTCCTGATGGAGCTCCGTCGGCCGCGGGTCCTGCCGTTGCCGTGGCGACGCTGGCGGTCGCCGTGATGCTGGCCATGCGGGCATCCGGGATTTGGCGACTATGGGCCCCGCTCATCGGAATAGTTTCAGGATGCGTGGCCGCCGCGCTCTTTGGGCTGTACGACCCTGAGTGGGTGATCGAGGCGAACTGGCTCTACGTGCCGGATGTCGCCGCGTGGCCGGGACTCGATCTGAGTCCGGGCGTGGAGTTCTGGACTCTCCTGCCTGCGTTTCTGATCGTGAGTCTCGTAGTTGGCATCAAGATGAGCAGCGATGGCGTTGTGATTCAGCGGGTCTCCCGGGTCAGTCCGCAGGCAACCGACTTTCGCCTGGTGCAAGGCGCTGTCAACACCAACGGGCTGGGTACCCTCCTGGCCGGAATTGCCGGGACGCTGCCAACGATAGTCTACACGCCGTCCGTCGTCACGCTCATTACCCTCACCGGCGTCGCGGCGCGCAGCGTTGGCTATGCAATCGGGGCCATCTTGCTCGTGCTGGCGTTCCTGCCCAAGGCGGCGGCTGTCCTGCTCACGATTCCCAGTCCGGTGATGGGAGCATTCCTGCTGATGATAATGGGCCTTCTCTTCGTGGAGGGTATGAGGATGGTCGTCCAGGACGGACTCGATCATCGAAAGGCCCTCGTGGTGGGAGTGGCCCTCTCGATAGGTGTGGGACTGGAGAGCCAGGACATCCTCACAGACCTGCTGGGCGAAACGTGGGGCGCGTCACTCGGCAACGGCATGACCGTGGGCATTTTGGCAGCGATCCTGATGACCTTGTTCATCGAACTGACCAGCCCGCGGCACACGCGCCTGGAGACCACTCTGGACATCTCCGCTCTGCCCAAGATCGACGCGTTCCTCCGCCGGCTTGCGTCCCGGATCAAGTGGAATGATGCCTCGACGGAGCGGCTGCGCGCCGCCGGTGAGGAGACCTTGTCCAGTCTCCTCCAATCCGGTGGCGAACATGGGGACGATAGCGTGCCGCGATTGATAATCGTCGCGCGTCCCGGCGAGGCGGTCGAGTTGGAGTTCCTGGCGGTCTTCGACGAGGAGAATATTGAAGACCGGTTGGCGCATCTGAGTGAGCAGGCCGAGGTCCCGGCGGAACATGAGATATCATTCTGGCTGCTGAGGCACTACGCTTCTTCAGTGCGCCACCGCAAGTATCACGGAATAGACATCGTCACCGTGCGTGTGGAGGGCTCGCGCTAGCCCGCCAAATGTGTTCACATTATCTTTGGAGCCACACGCTCCGGAAGTAAAAAAGGGAGAAATTTACATGGCAGGATACGCAATTATTCATGATGAGATTCAGGATCAGGCCCTCTTCGCCGAGTTCCGCCAGCGAGTTGGAGCGACCGTAGAGGCTCACGGGGGGAGATACCTGGTGCGCGGTGGAGCGATTGAGGTCATGGACGGCGACTGGTCGCCTGACCGCATCGTTGTGATTGAGTTCGACAGCGCTGAGCAGGCAAGGGCCTGGCTGACCTCACCCGAGTACTCCGAGATCAAGCAGATCAGGATGAAAGCGGCGAGCGCCAGCGTAATAATCGTCGAGGGCGTGTAGCCACCTCTTTTTGTCTACTCGCTCCCCAGGCTGATTCCTCCGAAAATAAACTCCGGGCCAATCTCTAATCTCTCCCCCGTCGGGGGAGAGACACAGAGAGGGGGTTCTTCGCAATTTAACTCGCAGAGCCCGAATAGAAACCTCTACCACCTTACCTTGAGCCACCCGCCGTTAGGCAGGTATACTTTCCACACGGTCGCGTCTGGCCAAGGGGGTTCAGGTGAAAGTAGGCATCATCAACGTCACGGGGTACTCGGGCATCGAGCTTGCGCGTATCCTGTCGCGACACCCCGAAGCCGAATTGACCTCCGTCACCGGTCGGAGCACCGTCGGACAGAGGCTCGGCGATGTCTTCCCTCACCTTGCGGCGGTCGACCTCACGATCACCGAGGACATCACCGAGAGCGTCGATGTTGTCTTCTCGGCCCTTCCGCATAAGGCCAGCGCCGAGCGGCTCGGCCCGTTCGTTGAGTCGGGGGTGGGGAGGTTAAACCCAACA
>VXLM01000108.1:27024-52854 GCA_009841605.1 Dehalococcoidia bacterium | reverse complement strand
GGCGGGAGGAGCTGGGGGCGGATACGGTGCACTGGCGGCAGGGGCGGACGGGGCATGACGACGTGTACCAGGCCGCGCGTGGGTATGGAGGGAAGAAGCGGCAGCTGTATCCGCCGATCACGTGGGACGATTTCGAGGTCGTTCCGAGGCTGGCGCGCGAGCGTGGGATGCGGGCGTATCCGTATGTCTCTCTGCTCGACCAGGGGCACCCGCTTGCACCGAAGGCGGAGCGCGAGGTGAGTCACCACAATCCTTATCACGGCAAAAATTTTGCGCGGATGAGCCGGTTGATCAAGGAGCATCCTGAGTACAACCTGCAGGACCGTGAGGGGAAGAAGCACTGGGGGGTCGTGTGTCTAGCGTATCCGGAGGTGCGGGAGTACATGATCGAGCGGTATTTGAGCGTGATCGACGGGTATGAATGGGACGGCGTGTTCGTGTGTCTGAGGACGCAGTCGAGGCCGGCAGACTACGCCGACCAGTACGGTTTCAACAAGCCGATCCGTGAGGAGTTCGAGCGGCGGTACGGTCGGGATATTTTGCAACAGGAATTCGATCCGCAGGACTGGCGCGATCTGCAGGGGTCGTATCTGACGACGTTCTTCCGGGAGCTTCGTGGGGCGCTGCGGACGAAGGACATGAGCCTTGCGGTCGGCTGCGCGAGGGGGGACGTGATTGGACCGCCCATCGGGAACGCGACGGTGGAGTGGCGGACTTGGTTAAGCGAGGGGATCGTGGACGAGCTGGTCATCGACCAGAGCTCGGTGCAGTGTCCGTCGTTGTGGATACAGCTGTGGCCGATGCACCGGGGTCACGGGTACCGGCAGAACTACGTCGACGACTGGGGTCTTTTGTCTTTGGAAGATGATCTTTCGAGTAATTACGGGCCTGTTGTGGATGAGAGTGACTCCAGTTTGTATGTGGCTTGGCAGTGGAAGGAGCGGGACGCGGAGTATGAGTCGGCGGTGACGTCGCACCCGGAGGTGAGGGGGCTGACGTACAGCACGTTCCGGCATGATAATCCGGGGCCGATTGCGCGTGGGGACTGGTGGGTGTAAGGGGGCACCACAGAGGGCGCGGAGGACACAGAGATAAGAGGGGTGTTGAATCTGGGTTGGGGCCAATGTAGGGTATTGGGCACCAGTCGAGGGAGGAATTTGGCATGGGAGAGTCTCAGGGAGAGGTCGTTGGTCTTCGGGTGAAGCTTGGGCGGCGGCAGCCGATGAGGCAGGTCGCGCCGATGGTGTTCGTGGCGGGCAACGGCATCGAGGGGGACATGCATTTCTCGGACAAGCCGCACCAGCAGGGATACCAAGTGCTGCTGATGCAGGAGGAGAACCTCGACGCGCTGGGGCTGGATCACGGCGTGGTGCGGGAGAACGTTACGACGACGGGAATCGATCTGCAGTCACTCTCGCCGGATACGCGGCTGGGACTTGGGGAGGACGTGGTGCTGAGGATATCGAAGGAGTGCGTCCCGTGCGGACTGATGGATGATATTCGGTCGGGTCTGCAGGGGGAGTTGATGGGACGGCGAGGTATGTTGGCGGCAGTGGAAGAGGGTGGCAAGGTGTCGGTGGGGGACGCGGTGCGGGTGCTGGGTTAAAGGGCGACAACAAGGGTCGCCCCTACGACAGGTCTGTTGTGGTCTATTTTCGTAGCAGAGGCGATTCGCGAATCGCCCCTACGAAGAAGGTTGGCCGGAAGTTATTTTCAGGGCAATAGCAGATTGAGGTGAGATCGTTGGGGAAATCGCAGATTTCGGGACTTGCTCAGACGGTGTTGGGGCCGGTGGACCCCTCGACGCTGGGGATGACGAGCACTCACGAGCACATCTTTATCGACTTCGTGTGCATGTACACGCCCTCGACAGAGGCGAGCACCAAGCATCGTGGGGAAGAGCAGGTGACGATGGAGAATCTCGGATGGGTGCGCTATGACCCGTTCAGGAATATCGACAATCTTGAACTGTTGGACGAAGACATGGCGATCTACGAGATCGCGCTGTTCGGGCGAGCGGGCGGAGGCACGATCGTCGACGCGACGACGATAGGGATCGGAAGAGACCCGCTGGGGCTGGCGAGGGTCGCCAGGGCGACCGGGGTGAACATCGTGATGGGCGCGGGGTACTACGTGGGGATAGTGCATCCCGACGATATGGACGAGAAATCGGAGGACGAGATTACGCAGGAGATAATCGAGGAACTGACGGTTGGCGTCGGTTCCACCGGCGTCAAGGCGGGGATCATCGGCGAGCTTGGGTGCACGTGGCCGCTGAACGACAACGAGCGGAAGGTACTAAGGGCGGGGGCCCGAGCGCAGCAGGAGACGGGGGCTGGAATTCTCATCCATCCGGGACGGAACCCGCGCGCTCCCTTCGAGATACTCGACGTTCTCGAAGGAGCAGGGGCGGACGCTGGCCGGGTCGTCATGGGACATCTCGATAGGACGGTACTCGACCCGGACACGCTGCTGGAGTTCGCGAAGCGGGGGTCGATGCTGGAGTACGACCTGTTCGGCTGGGAGACGTCGCACTACTCGCTTGGCGAAATCGACATGATGCACGACGGTCAGAGATTGGACTACGTTCAGCTTCTGATCGAGCACGGGTACCTTTCCCAGCTCGTGCTGGCGCAGGATGTTTTTTGCAAGTCGCGCACCTTTAGTTTCGGCGGGTACGGGTACGGGCACTTGATAGAAAACATCGTTCCTCGGATGCGCGACCGGGGAATGCCGGAAGAGCAGATACAGCAGATCATGGTGGAGAATCCGGCGAGGATTCTTACGTTTGAGTAATTGATGGAGTGTAGACAATGACGACAGAGGACAGACTGAAGGAACTTGGCATCGAGCTTCCGACGCCGCAGTCGCCGGCGGCGAATTACGTCCCGGCGGTGCGGACGGGGAATCTCTTGTATTTGGCGGGAGTTGGGCCGGCAAAGCGGCCTGACGGGACCACGCCGAGTGGCAAGGTGGGAGCGGAACTTACCCAGGAAGAGGGGTATGAGGCGGCGCGGTTGGTGTGTCTGAACATCCTCTCGCGGCTTAGGGCGGAGCTCGGCGATCTTGATCGCGTGGCACGGGTGGTGAAGCTGCTGGGGATGGTGAACGCTACGCCGGACTTCACTGAGCACCCTGCCGTCATCAATGGATGCTCCGATTTACTGGTGGAGGTGTTCGGAGATCGGGGGAAGCACGCTCGATCGGCGGTTGGGATGGGGAGTCTGCCGTTCGGGATACCGGTGGAGATCGAGGCGATTGTGGAGGTAGCGGACTAGGGGCGGTCTCAAAACGATGTGCGTTGGCAGAGAATTGCCCTTCGACAGGCTCAGGGCGAACGGAAGGGTTTTTAGGGAACCTCTAAGGCGCGTTCGGCGTTGACAAGTAGTCGATATCTTCCTATAATTCGGCGTATGAGAAGGAAACAGGGCACACTTCTGCCAATTGAATTATCGATTCTGGAGTCCGGTCTGGAACTTCACGGAAGTCAGGTGACGGAGTTCTATGGGTTCCTGATTGCCAAGCACCTCGCGGAGAGAGAAGGCGCTCGGAAGCTCACCGCATACGGCACGCTGTATAAAGCCCTTTCGAGGATGGAGGCCCAGGGACTTCTTTCGAGTCGCTGGGAGGATCCCGTCAACGCCGCAACAAGCGGACGGCCCAGGCGACGGCTGTATCAGGTGACTCCGGCGGGACAGGGCGCCCTACTGGCGGCCCGCTCACACGCCGGTCAGGCGGCCACTTCCCACCACCAGGAACTAGCGACCTCCTAGATGAATCCATCGAGGCTACCATTCGCCGCTCGCTTCGTGCGCCAGTGGGTACGGCTCTACACGTTGGGCCTTCCCACGGCGGATCGTGACGCGCGTCTCGCGGAGATAGAGTCCGATATCTGGGAAGAGGTCGATTTCGCCCGCGGACAGGGAAAGTCATCTCCTTTCATTGGTTTCCATATCTGCAGCAGGCTTCTGCTTGGGATCCCGATGGACCTATCTTGGCGGATGGCAGGACGGGGAGCGGAGCGCGACGCCCTTGGAAGGAGCGCAAGAACACTCCAACAAAAGGGCGGGGCGCTGGGTCTCGCATTCAGGAGCCGAATCGCCGTAGGGATAATGTTGGTGACGGGGGCACTCTTCCTGACGGCGGGATCCGTCACGGCGATAAGGGACCAGATCACCGTCGGCGACCGGGTAGATACTCCCCTAGTCTCCATGGGGCTCTCGGACCTCGACACTCATCCTCACCACGCCGACCTTCCCCGCATCGAGTTGACCAGCTTCGTACCGCACTTGGCGGTCAAGGCGCGGACGAGACGGGGAGACTCCGTAACGGCGCTACCCGACGGGAGAGTGCTGGTTGTCGGGGACCTTTCGAGTCCGGGCAATAGGGACGGAGCCCGGGTCTACCGGCCTGCCAAGAACGTTTGGCAATCGACGGCATATCTAGCGGATAAGCGTAGGTGGCACACCTCGACCCTGCTGCTCGACGGGCGGGTGCTGGTCACGGGCGGAAGAGAGATTTCGGGGGAGGTATTGCACACCGTCGAGATATTCGACCCCCTGGACGATACCTGGACATCGACGAGCGTCATGCACCACGGACGTGCCCACCATGCAGCGGCGTTGCTCAACGACGGGCGAGTGCTCGTCGTAGGCGGGTTCGACAGCGATCTCCGAACGCTCACGTCGGCAGAGGTATATGATCCCGCCACCCAGACATGGTCTTTGGTGGGACACATGAGCGAGGGAAGATCGGTCCCGACAGCGTCCGTGCTTCACGACGGTCGGGTGCTCGTTTCGGGAGGGAGTCACATCGGAGCCGGTTCAGCCGCTATGCGAAATACGGCCGAGATCTACAATCCGATAACCAATAGTTGGAGATCGGCAGGCAGGTTCGAGGTAAACCGCGCCGGTCACTCAGCAACGGTCTTGAGGGACGGTCGCGTTTTGGTAGTTGGCGGCGCGGGGGCCGCTTCGACGGTCGCAAAGGCGGAAATGTACGACCCTGAAATGAATGCATGGTATCCGGCCGGGAGTCTAACGTTGGCGAGAACCGACCACTCCGCGGCCATGATGTCCGATGGACGAATAATCGTGGCAGGCGGTTGGAGCAATGACGGCAGCGCCGGGCATCTCGTGGAGCTATTCGATCCCCGTGTCGGCACCTGGCTGACCATGGCCGTCTCGCCGTAGGCCATCCGATGTCTCGCCCTTGCCATATGTACAAGAACGGCGAGACACATTCCATATAATTGCACGCACACCGTCTATTGCCTAATAATGGCAGAGGCGGAGTTAGTTTGCCTCAGAACCATAATGCGAAAATGACACGTCTCAATGGCGTCGGTTGAATGGAGGAACCATGGTAAGCGCGAAGACGGTTGGTGATGTTCGGGATGTAGCGGCAAACATCAGAGAAAACGTGCAGAAGATCATCGTCGGGAAGGACGACGCCATCAATCTGGCACTGGTGGCCCTTCTCTGCAAGGGACACGCCCTCCTGGAGGACGTGCCGGGGACAGGCAAAACGACGATGGCGAAGGCGCTGGCACAGTCGCTGGGATGCGACTTTCACCGCATCCAGTGCACGCCGGACCTGATGCCCTCGGACGTGCTCGGAGTCAACTTCTACAACCAGAAGGTCGGCGAGTTCGAATTCCGCGAGGGACCAGTCTTCAGTCAGATCGTCCTGACGGACGAGATCAACCGGGCGACGCCCCGTACGCAGTCATCGCTACTGGAGGCCATGCAGGAGAGGCAGGCAACCATCGATGGGGACAGCATGACATTGCCGGAGCCGTTCATGGTGATGGCAACGCAGAACCCGGTCGAGATGGAGGGCACCTTCCCGCTTCCCGAGGCACAGCTCGACCGATTCATGGTGCGCATCGTGATCGGGTACCCTACGTCCGAGGAAGAGGGGCAGATCTACAAGCGGTTCGAGGACGATCCCGTGCCGCCGGCCGTCGATGCCGTGACCAACTCCCAGGACCTCGAAGCGCTGCAAGGCGTTCCTCCCAGGGTGAGAGTCGACGACTCGGTACGCAGCTACATCGTGGACGTGATTACGAGCACGCGCGACAACGCGGGTCTCTCGCTCGGGGCCAGCCCACGCGCCGGTCTTGCGCTCTACAAGGCATCGCAGGCCTGGGCGGCTCTGGAGGGACGAGACTTCGTAACGCCGGACGACGTCAAACTGCTGGCTCGCTCGGTCTTGCCGCATAGACTGATCCTCAGTTCGGCCGCGCGGCTGCGCGGGAACAGCGCCGACCAGATCGTCGACGACGTGCTCGACACGGTCGAGGTCCCCATCGAAAGGCAGTAACTTGGCGACTCCCACCGTCGAGCACCAAGACCCCATACGCACAGTATCCAGCGACCGGACGTGGCAGACGCTCTGGACAGTGTTCTTCGCCATCCTGCTGGTCGCCAGCGTCATCTTCGGCAACGCCATGGGCATCGCCTTCGGGCTGATGGGGCTCCTTGCCATCGGGATCGCGCGGTTCTGGAACCGGGTCGCGCTTCAAAAGCTGACGTACGAGCGAAAGTTTCCCCAAGAGCGCGTGTTCTTCGGGGACGACATCTATATGGACCTAGTGCTGTCGAACCGCAAGCCGATACCGCTTGCCTGGCTGGACATCGAGGACCAACTGCCTCAAGGAATCATGCCCAGCAGCGCCGCGCTCAGACGAAATCTGCAGAGCGGAATCGACAGCCTGAGCCACGCTACGGCGGTGGCATGGTACGAGCGAATCCGGTGGCGGTACCGTATCGACGTGGTTGGCAGAGGGGAATACCACATCGGGCCGGCGAGGATGGAGAGCGGCGACCCATTCGGGTTCTTCCGAAGCCGGAAGATCGCGTCGCGACTGGACACGCTGGTCGTCTATCCCAAGGTGTACCCGCTGGACGAGATCGGCATTCCGCCCGCGAGACCGCTGGGTGAAATCCGGGGCGGACTGGAGATATTCCCGGACCCGTCACGACCGGCGGGAATCCGCGAATACGTCCGAGGCGACCCGCTCAAGACCATCGACTGGAAAGCGACGGCGAAGCAGCAGCGGCTGATGGTGAGGACGTTCGAGCCGAGCTCGACCCACACCGTAATCATCGCGGCGGCGGTGGACACGATGGAACCGTACTGGCTTTCCCTGAGCCCCGACGACCTGGAACGAGTTGTATCGATCGCCGCCTCGATGGCGCTCTTCATATCGGAACGGCAGTACAGCGTGGGGCTGTTCTCCAACGACATGCCCGTGCTGAGCCAGCGGTCGATGACGGTGCCTCCCAGCTCGGAGCCGGCGCACCTGCACACCATCCTGACCGCGCTGGCGCTGACGAGGCCATTCGCTCCGAACGCGATGTCGAGCGCGCTACTCGAACAGTCGCGCAAGTTTCCGTTCGGGTCGACAATCATTCTGTGCACCAACATCGTGACCGAGAGTCTCACGCTGGCGATTGCCGAGCTTAAACAGCGGGGATTCCGGTTTACTGTCCTCTACACCGGAGCCGAAGTGGTGGAGAACCCGCCGCCGGACGTGCTCTTCTACCATCTGCGGGAACACATGGAACAAATGGACGAGGAAGAGCGCGAGCGGAAGGAACGCGAGTCGGCGAGTGAGGATGGCGAGGACGCCGAAGAGGGCGACGATACCGAAACGACCGCCTGGGACAGGCTCAAGGACACGGTTGTAGGCGTGGGAGACGAATCCGCATGACACTCACGCGGGAAAGAGTGACATACATCACCCTCGTTTTCTCCGAGGCTGCGTGGCTCTACGCCTTCATCTCCGTACTGGGCGTGGCCGCCGGTTCCACCGGCAGCCCGCTGAGCTTCTTCGCGATACTCGGCCTTCTCGGCCTTTCGACGATTACCTACTCGTTCATTCGCTGGAAGAACTTCCAGGCGTTCGAAGTGTTCTACTTCGGGGCCACTCTATCCGGGATAGTTTTAGCATACCTGGTGATGGCCGCAGCATTTGATCCGGATCAGGGCTTCACGTTTGACTGGATCGCCAAGCTCATTGACTCCACGATCAAGGAGCAGGGCAAGACTTTTCATGGCGTAGCCGGAGGGGCACTGGCCGTAGGGTTGTGGTTCCGCGGAATCCGACTGGCCATGGCCTCGTCCCCCGACAAGAGCCTCACTCTCAGCTTCCGGCTGGGCCTGTTCTTCATCGGCTTCTCGGCCGTGATGGGTATCATGCGCCCGGAGCATCCAAACGTCTTCGCGATGGTGCTCATATTCTTCGGCGCCGGACTCGTGGGCCTGAACGTCGGACACCTCGTGTCGGAGACCTCGACTTCCGCCCAGACGAGGACGTGGCCAAAGGTGATCGGCCTCGCGGTGGTCGGCATACTCGTCGCGGGTGGAATGTTCGGCTTCCTGCAGGAGAGTTTCGTCGAGTGGGCCACATCGCCCATTCGGTTCGTCTTCAGCAGAGTGGTAGAGGGCCTGCTGCTCATCGCCAGCATTCCTATCATCCTCGCGCTGGAGGGCGTCAACACCGTAATCGCAGCGATATTCTCGCAGCCTGTCGAACTCACACCTGAGCCTGAGGCGACCGTTACGCCGACTCCAACGCCGGGACCCTCGCAGGACTTCGGATTCGGTGGTGGAAGCGGCAGTGACGTTCGAGCCCCGGACTTTCTCCTATATATGCTGCAGTTCGTACGCTACGGGCTGGTTGTTACCACATTAATCGTCGTCAGCATCTTCCTGTATGTCATAGCGAGCAGGATCGCGAAGAAGCTCAAGAAGGACGATGATGACGCCGACCGCGAGTCGCTTTTCGACGAGATGAATTTCGCGTCGGACATCGGGGACCTGTTCTCGGACTTCATGTCGAACGTCCGAGACCTGTTCAAGGGGGCTGGCCGCAGGGTCTTCCGATTGCCGGATGGACCTCCGGGAGTCGTCGAGGCTCTCCGGTTGTACTACCAGATGCTCACAACGGCGGAGCAGAACGAAGTGCCGCGGCCGGACCACTATACGCCGAATGAGTTCCGGCGAGACCTGAAGCGCGTCTTCCCGAACGAGCTTGTGGAACCGGCGACGGAAGCGTTCAACCGCGCACAATACGGCGACATACCGACCACGGGTGAAGAGATTACGAAGATGCGCGCCTCGTTCCGGGTCGAACGGGAGGCAGGGGCCATGCCCCAAACGGCGAGCGCCGCGCCCGTCACTTCGGGCAGGGCACTCGGCAAGAGCCCCCGGTTCGAGACCGTCACCTCGGAGATTACCGAGGATCCGCTGGCGCGACAGCGCGCGCGGTTCGACAGCCCGTCGCTCACGGAGAGGAACTGGTTCACCGGAACCATGGGCGTCCTGCTCGCCTGTGGCGGGTTCATCCTGTTCGCCCTTGTCGCGGCATTTGTGTTTGCCCTGGTGGTTGCCATTGGCGGTGGATAGATCGGGCCATGCGGAGCCAACTGAAGAAGAAGATTGACTACGACAGCTTTCACGATTAGGACGAAAGCCTTGCGGGTCGGTTCAAGGTTGTGGCAATCGGCCTCCGGCGGGGCGCTGCTCATTCTTGCGCTTATGATGATCCTGGTGATGTTCATAGCCATATTTTCCGGTGCGACCGGTACGCGTTGACAAAGAACCACGGTTTAGTTCGACCATGACGCTTGAAGATAAGACCTGCCTCATTACAGGAGCGGGGAGCGGGATAGGGAGATCGACGGCCCTGCGTTTCGCCTCCGAGGGGGCGGACGTCCGGCTGATTGGCAGGACTCCTTCAAAGGTGGAAGCGGTCTGCGCTGATATCACCACGTCAGGAGGGAGAGCCGCGGCTTACGGCGTGGACGTGGCGGACCGAGACGGCGTATTCGGCGTCGTCGAGGAGATTGAGCGGGAACGAGGCGCCGTGGACGTGCTGGTTAACAACGCAGGTCACAGTTCACCCCACCGCAGACTGCTTTCAACTCCGCCGGAAGAGATCGCCTCGGTCATAAACTCCAACCTGATCGGCTCGATATACTGCACGCAGGCGGTGATGCCGACAATGCTGGAGCGCGACACCGGCACGATCATCAACGTATCGTCTCTTGCGGGAGTGACGCCGGGCCTGTTGGGCGGAATGATCTACTCGGCGGTCAAGGCGGCGGTCATCAACTTTACGGGACATCTGAACGAGGAATTCAAGGACACGAATATCCGGGCCAGCGTAGTCATCCCAGGCGAAATCACGACTCCGCTTCTGGACAAGCGCCCTGTCCCGCCGAGCAAGGACGCGCGCAGGACGATGGCTGGCCCGGAGGATGTAGCTGAGGCCATCGCTCTCATCGCCCGGCTTCCGCAGAACAGCTCCATCCCTGAGCTTGTTATCCGTCCGACCTATCAGCGCGATGTTTCGGTGGAGATGACCGACGCATGGGCGTAGCCAAGCGCCCGCGCATTGTCAATCGAATGAAGCTAGGGTAGACTTCACCGCAGCCAATAAGAAACCTTTAGAGGAGCCATTCCCTCAAATGCTAAGAAACATGGGGCTGTATAGAACGCGCATGCCAAGGTGGGGTGTTCCTGCAGCATCCTCACTCATTGCGCTCATCGCCGCCGTACTTGCCATAGGCAATACGTTGGCACAAACCGACCAGCTGATCCTCAAGGTTGCAAAAGAGTATGACGTTGCCATAGCCGGGGAGCAGAGAGACTGGTTCGGATATGGCCTTTCCGTGGGGGACATCAACGGTGACGGGCAAGCCGACCTTCTCGTAGGCGCTCCCGAGTCAGACCTCGACAGCCGATTTCGGTCGGGGGCCGCATTCGGGTTTCTCGGTCCCATCGACAGCACTCTGTCCGAGTCGTCCGCTGCAGATATCAAGCTCAAGGGATTCGACGTCACTGCGGGCATTGGGTCAGCAGTGCTGATCCAAGACATAAACGGCGACAACGTCGCGGACTTTCTCATTAGCTCAGAGGAAATGGGAGTCGATGATACTCGCCACGAGTCCGGCCTGATCTACGTAGTACTTGGCCCAATTCAACCTACAGGCGCGAGCGCCACGGAACTTAACGACCAAGCTGCGGACTTTCGCATTCTCGGGCCCCACAGAAACTACAACACCGGGAAGGGCCTAGCCACGGGAGACGTCAACAACGACGGCGCACTCGATATTGCAATCGGTTCGCCCGGCGGCTACGGATCACGAAAGGGCGGCGTGGAAATCGTGCTTGGCCCGTTGGACGGTTCCGACATCGATTTGCGAGACGGGAGTGACGTAAAGCTCCTCGGTTCCATCGGCACCATCGGAAGCACCCGCAACGGCGACGCCGCGGGGGGGTCAATCGCGATCGGCGACATAAACAACGACGGTGTTGACGACATAGCCGTGAACTCGCGGAGCGCAGACGTCGGAGATATCGAAAATGCCGGAGAGACTCACATAATCTTCGGCCCATTGGACCCATCAGCGTTGGGGGAACTGGCCACACAGGACGAAGAGGGCGGCATTCCAATCAAGTCCATCGCGGACGTGACCCTGCAAGGCGAGCAAGAGAGGGACAACGCGTCCGCAAGTACGCTTGCCATCGGTGACCTCGACGGCGACGGCATCAACGATCTCATCGTCGGCTCCATGCAGTCCGACGCAGCCGGGAGCCGAGCAGCAGGCAAGGTGTTCGTCATCAAGGGGCCAATCCTGTCCGGGATATATAACCTCGATGACGCCGCCGACGTCGCCATCGAAGGTGAAAACCCCATTGACAGTCTGGGATCCGGTATTGGGGTAGGCGACCTCAACGGCGACGGTGTTGCCGACCTAGCGCTCGCGGCGAACTTCGCTGACCCTCAAGAGAGGGAAGACGCGGGCATTACGTACATCATGTTCGGGAACATCTTCGAGCGAGAACCTACGCCTGAGGAGTCTAATCTTCCGCAGATCCTCATTGGCGTGGTTGTCGTTATCGTGGTGATTGCGGCCGCAGGAGGAGGAATTTGGTACCTCCGCCGCACGCGACGTGGGGCAATGCCTCCGATGTGAGCTGGACCATCCTTCCCTAAACTCTGCGAAATGAATCGTGAATAGTCTAAGGAGCACGGAATGAACCGGGAGGAATTGCAGACGATGATCGGCGGGTGCATCGCCACGCTGCCGACGCCGATGGACGACGATTTCAACCTCGACCTGGCGCGAACAACGGAGATCACGCAGTGGTGGGTGGAGCAAGGGCTCGGAACGGGGACATCTCCGCTCAAGACCTCGGCGGCGATGGGCGAAGGGCCCGACCTGAGCGACGACGAGTGGCCGCACCTGCTGCGGACGGTGGTGCGGGCGGCCAACGCTGATACCAAGGTGATCTGCGCTCTCAAGCCGAAGAACACGCTGCACACAATCGACGACGCGAAGCGCGCTCAGGACCTCGGAGCCATCGGTCTGCAAATAGACCTGCCGTTCATGCACCACAGCAACCAGGACGACCTCGTCCGATTCTACACGGATATTTCCGACGCCATCGAGATCGGCATCATGATCTACAACACGCACTGGTTCACCTCCGATGCGTCGGTTGAGGCCATGCGAGCCGAGACGATGCTGCGGTTGAAGGACGCGGAGCACGTGGTGGCGCTCAAGTGGAGCGCTCCAGAGGGGACGGACATCGACTACGACGACATGACGAAGTTTGCGGACACCTTCAACGTGATCGACAACTCGGCCCAGCCCGTGCGGTGTCACAAGAACGGCGGACGAGGATACATCAGCCCGTGGGTGGCGGCGTACCCGAAGCACGATCTTGAGGTATGGGACCTCCTGGAAGCGGGCAAGTACGACGAGGCGCAGGCGGAGAAAGACCGCGTGGGCTCCATCATCGGGCTCTGGGGAGCGAAGACGGGCGCAAAGTCGGGGGGATACCGCCAGATGAAGGGAATCATGGCGGCGATGGGCAACCCCGTCGGACCTCCGCGACCCCCTACCCTGCCGTGCTCCGAGGACGAAATCGCCGAGGCGCAGGACGTCGTGGCAGAGCTGGGCTGGAGCGTTGGCTAGAATGCCCAGCTCTCCGGCTGCCTTCAGCCGTCTGACCCCCATACTCACCACCGAAGACATGGACGCTACCATAGCGTTCTATCGAGACGTTCTCGGATTCAAGGTCACGGCCCAGATCCCGGACGAGAATCCTACCTGGTGCTTCCTCTTGCGGGACGGCGCGGCCATCATGTTCACGACACCCGAAGGCCACGATCACGACCACGACGACAATGGGCACGGCCATGACCACGGCGAGGACGGCGGACACGACCATGAGCATTCCGGGGCGGAAGGACTTTGGACGATGTACGTCTACTCGGAAGGCGTAGAGTCGCTCTGGGACGAGTTCAAGGACGACCCGAAGGTGGAGTATCCCCTGTATGACACTCACTACGGGATGCGTGAGTTCGGCATACGCGACTGCGACGGCAACATGCTGAGCTTCGGAAGGGATGTCTAAAGCATATGTCCGAAGCGAGCATGCGCGGCCCCGTTCTCATCCTCATAACGGAGGATATAACAAGGGCCATCGACTACTACCGCAATACACTGGGGTTTGAACTGGCGAACGCCATGCCCGAAGACGATCCTACGTGGTGCCTCCTGAAGCGGGATGACGTGAGGATCATGTTTCTCGGCCAGCACGAGCATGGAGATGAAGAAAGCCACAGCCACGATGATGAGGGGCAGGACCACCAGCACGCGCCGGCAGTAAACTCATTGTACTTCTACCCTGACAACGTGGATGCTGTATGGAGTCAGCTAAAGGACAAGGTCGAGGTTGAAGTGCCGCTGCAGGACATGGACTACGGAATGCGTGAATTTACGATCCGCGATCCCAATGGCTACGCGCTGAATTTCGGCACGCCAAACGGCGGTTAGTACCAGTTCCATATGATTTTAGTAGCTTACTCAATACGCCCTCACCCCAGTATCAAGTACGGGGCAGGCTCTAGCCCTCTCCCACAACGGGAGAGGGGGTACGCGCCACCCAATTCCACTATCATATTCAGATTGAAACGGTATTAGAGCCCAAATCAACCGAAGACTAAGAACACAAAAAGGGGAACCATGGAAAGAGACGAACTGAGGAAGCTGATACAGGGTACGGTGGTGACGACACCGACGCCGATGGACAAGGACATGAAGGTGGATTACGCGCGCATCACCGATGTGACGCGCTGGTGGGTCGAGCAGGGCTTGGGGACGAACGTCGCCCCGCTGAAAGTGTGCGCGGCGGGTGGAGAGGGACCTGCCCTGACAGACTCCGAATGGGAGCAAGTCATCAGGACGACTGTGAACGCCGCCGGGCCGGATGCGGTGATTATGTGCGCTCTCAAGGCCAAGAGCACGTACCACACGATCGAGGACGCCAAGAAGGCGCAGGACCTCGGCATCGTCGGCCTCCAGGTCGACCTGCCGTTCTCCTACCATCCGAACCAGGACGACTACGTGCGGTTCTTCACGGACATTTCGGACCAGATCGACATCGGCATCATGATCTACAACACGTTCTGGTGGGGATGTCCGGGCGTCACGCCGGAGACGATGCACCGCCTTCGGGACGCCGAGCACGTAGTGGCGCTGAAGTACAGTTCGCCGCCCGACCGTGATTACGACGAGATGCAGGAGTACTCCGATTACTTTAACGTCATCAACAACGGAGGGAAGCCCGTGCGCTGCCACCAGCTTGGCGGGAGGGGGTACATTACATCCACAGCGACGGCGTACGCGCCATTCGACCTCAACTTCTGGTCGCTGCTGGAGGCCAAGAAGTACGACGAGGCCCAGGCCGAGATGGACAAGGTGGACTCCAAGTTCAAGGACTGGCGGGTGAAGAACAAGGACCACTCCGGCGGCTATCAGCATCTCAAGGCATACATGAAGGTCGTTGGTATGGACTGCGGGGAGACGCGCGAGCCTTCTCACTGGCTGTCGGACGAGTTGATGGACGAGCTTCGGGACATCTTCAGGGAGATCGGGTGGCCGGTTAAGGGATAGGCGAATGAGGAGCGTCCATTAAATCATCCGAACCTTTCTGCATGGATGTCATTGAACCATGGACGCGCGAACCACCCTTCGACAAGCTCAGGGTGAACGGGGTGCAGAGGGAAGCCCTCAAAGTTACTACGGACGAGGAGGACGAGCATGAACCGCGAAGAACTCAAGCAGATCATAAGAGGCGTGTCGGTCGCGGTGCCGACGCCGTTCGACAAGGACTACCGGCTCGATTTGGCGGCGGCGACCGACCTGACGCAGTGGTGGGTCAGCCAAGGGCTCGGCGCGAGCAATTCAATGATAAAGCTGTGCTCGGCGTGGGGGCAGGGGCCGGACATCTCCGACGACGAGTGGCCTCACCTGGTACGGACGGTAGTCAACGCGGGCGGGCCGGGCGTTAACGTCATGTGCGGCCTGAAGTCGAAGGACACGCTACGCACCATCGAGGACGCCAAGATCGCCCAGGACATGGGAGCGAACAGCCTGCAGATCGAGCTTCCCTACAACCACGCGCCGAACCAGGACCAGTACGTCAAGCACTTCACCATGATCTCGGACGCCATCGACATCGGGATCATGATCTACAACACGTACTGGTTCGGGGTCGCCCCCATAGAGCCGGAGACGATGCACCGCCTCGAGGACGCCGAGCACGTGGCGGCTGTGAAGTGGAACTACCCCGATCCGGACGGCTACGACAAGATGCGGGAGTTCTCGGACACCTTCAACGTCATCGACAACTCCGGCCAGCACGCGCGCTGCTTCAAGAACGGCGGCGCGGGCATCGTGAGCGCGTTCGCCCCGGCGTATCCGGCGCACGACCTGAAAGTGGCGGATCTCCTGGCCGATGGCAAGTACGACGAGGCCGAGGCCATGGTTGACGCGGAGGACGCAGCGCTCGGCCCCGTGCGCGCAAAGATATCCGCCACCGGCGGAGGCTATCGCATGGCGAAGGGGATGATGGACATAGTAGGGCACCCGACAGGGCCGCCCCGCCTGCCGACGGAACCCCTGAACGACGAGGAGATGGCAGCGTTGCGAGCGGCCATGGAGAAGCTCGGCTGGGTGTAGCCGCAGACACAACGGCGTCAGTGAACGACACTAGCCATAACTATAGTTAGTCAGCAAGCGCGCTGAGTACCTCCGCGCGGCGGGACCGCTTTGATGTTATGCGGTCGAAGGCGCGGGGGACGTCGGCCAGCAGGTCGCGCGAGGATTCGGCGGCGGCACGGTAGAAGGCGATGATCGTTTCCTCGTTGGCGGCCAGAACGGCGGTCACTTCGTCCGGCGAGTCCGGTAGGTCGGTGACGAGGCGGTAGTCGTCGGTGTCTATTCCCTCGAAGGCGAACTGGGTGTCGAGGGCGTCGCTCACAACTCCGATGTATGCGCGGTCGATGCTTCCGACGTTGCGCTTGTTCTCGCGGATGAGGGGCGCGAGGGCAGACTGCCACTCAGGGTATCGCTCCGACACGCGCTCGTAGAGTTGTCGGGAGTCGTCTTCAAGCTGCTTGGCGAACCGGACGGCCGCAGAGGCGGTGTTCAGCTTCACCTAGAGCCACCTCTGGACGACGACCTTGCCCTCGGTGAAGAAGCGGACGGCGTCGGGGCCCTGGCCGTGCAGCGTACCGAAGAACGAGTCTTTCATACCACCGAAGGGGAAGAAGGCCATTGGCGCAGCGATGCCGATGTTGACCCCTATGTTGCCGGCCTGCGTGTTGTACTGGAACTCGCGGGCGTTTCTCCCGCTGGTGGTGAAGATACAGGCCGAGTTGCCGAAAGGATTCGTGTGGATGGTGTCGATGGCTTCCTGGAGCGTTCCGGCGCGGAGGACGGACATGACGGGACCGAATATCTCCTCGCGTCCGACGGCCATGTCGGGCTCAACGTCTTCGAAGATCGACGGGTTGAGGAAGCACGTCTCGGGATACTCGCCGACGAGGTCGAGCGAGCGGCCGTCGAGCCGGAGGCGCGCGCCGTCGTCGACGCCCTGCTCGATGTAGCCGAGGACGCGGTCCTTGCCGTCGGGCGACTGCATGGGGCCCATCTGGACCGACTCATCGAGGCCGTAGCCGACGCGGATTCGGGCACTCGCCTGAGACAGCTCGTCCATGAAGGAGTCGTGGAACGAGTCGTCGCCGACGATGAGCAGGTTGGCGCCGGAGAGGCAGCGCTGTCCGGCGTTGCCGTAGAACGAGGTGAGCAGCGCTGGGATGGTGGCGCGAGTGTTGGCGTCGGGCATGACGACGACGTAGTTCTTCGCGCCGCCCTGGGCGATGGCGCGCTTCCCGGCGGCTCCTGCGCGCTTGTAGACTTCCCTGGCGACGGGTGTCGATCCGACGAAGGCGACGCCCTCGACATCGGGGTGGTCGATCAGGGTAGTGGAGGCATCCGTGCCGCCGTTGACGACCTGCCAGACGCCGGGCGGGAAGTCGGCCTCGTCGACGAGCTCGGCTATCTTGATCTGGCTGATGGGGTCTCTGGGCGAGGGCTTGACGATGACACAATTGCCGGTGGCGACGGCGTAGGGCGCGAACCAGAGGGGCACCATGAAGGGGAAGTTAAATGGCGCGATGATGGCGAATGTTCCGAGGGGCTGACGGATGACGTACTCGTCGATGCCGCTGGCGATGTCCTCGAGGTTGTAGCCCATCATGAGCGAGGGGATGCCGGAAGCGACCTCCACCTGCTCAATGCCGCGTCTGGTCTCGCCGCGCGACTCGTCGATGGTCTTGCCGTGCTCCATGGTCTGGATGCGGCTGAGCTCCTCGAAGTTTTCCTCCATGAGCTCGCGTAGGCGGTGCAGGTAGCGGGCACGGGTGACAGGAGGGGTGGAGCGCCACTCGGGGAAGGCTTCCCTCGCCTCCTCGATTGCCTGGTTCACCTCATCGTCCGTGGAGGTGGGGGCGTGAGCGATGACGCGCTGTCTTGCGGGGTCCATGATGTCGTGGTATTCCCCGTCGGACCTGAGCCACTCGCCACCGACGTAGTTCCGGACGACGATTGGATCGGTGATCGGCTCTTGAAGGATGGTCATTGGGCCTCCGGGCGGGCGTGTGATCGGGGGTCATTGTACTGGTTTGGTGTCGCGGTGGACAGAGTTGGATGTTCTGTATAGGACGCCGACCTAGACGCAGGGGCGATTCGCGATTCGCCCCTACCAAGCCGACGCTGAAGTAGATGCGGAGATGAAGGAGACGCAAGGCCGCCTGTAAGCCGAGTTCTGTTCCCCGCGTTCGATTGGTTTACACCCGTGAGGGCTTCCTCCCGATGGAGCGCGAGGCGGCGACCATCTATCTAGCCCTCCCGTTGCCGAGAGGGTCGAGCGGCCAACCCGGGGACAGTCTGGGCATCTATGGTCCCTCTATTTGGCCTTGCACCGGATGGGGTTTGCCCTGCCCTCGATGTTGCCACCGAGGCGGTGAGCTCTTACCTCACCATTTCACCCTTATCCCCCTGTGAGGGAGGACGGTATGTTTTCTGTGGCACTTTCCGTCGAGTCGCCCCGCCCCGCCGTTAGCGGGCATCTTGCCCAGTGGTGCTCGGACTTTCCTCCCCGACGAATCGGAGCGGCCGCCCGGCGACCTTGCGTCTCTATTGTACGTGTCTGCCGTGCTTTGTAACTAGCGTGGGTTCTCAAGGATTTTGGGCTGATTCCTAAAACAACACCCTCACCCTAGCCCTCTCCCACAACGGGAGAGGGGATGCTGGCCTTTCGACTTTAGACTTCGACTTCGACCTTGTCGTCCTGGACGATGATGCGTGCGACGTGCTCCCAGAGGAAGTCTTTGCGGCGTTCGAGGTCGAGGGTGGCCCAGTTGTCGAGGACGCCGATTACGTCGGAGGGTTCGTCGCTGCGGGTCTCGCTCTTTCTGGCGAGGTCGAGCGCCGCGAGGTACTCCCCTACTTCCCGAACCCCGATCTCGTTCTTGGCGGCCCGTCGCATGGCGCGCTTGAAGAGGCGCTCGGCGTTTCGCACTCGCTCGCGGCGGAGGTTTGCGACCTCGCGCTTGCGATCTTCCTCGCCGTCGTCCTGCAACACTCCGGCGGCCCTGGCAAGCACGGTGTACTTTACCTGCGTGAGGGCCTCGCGTTCGAGTGCGTCTTCCTTCCACGTGTGGTAGTCGCAGGTGCTCTGGTTGTTCTTGGACTGGCACTGGTAATAGCGGTATACGCCGGTGACGCGCCGGTTGTCAGTCTTGCGGCGCCAACTCTGGCGACGGGTCACGCCCATCATCTTGTTGTCACAGTAGCCGCAGTAGACGAACCCTGAGAGAAGGAAAGGCTTAGGCTGGACTATTCTGCCGGTAGGTTTGCGCGACCGCAGGCGTTCGGCGGCCTCGTTGAACACTTCCCTTGAAATTATCGCCTCGTGCATTCCCGGTCGACGGATGCCGAAACGCTCGTAGGTGCCGATGTACGATCGATTCCGGATGATGTCTCGGATGCTGACGACGTTCCAGCTCCCACCTCGCCGGGTCTTGATGCCTCGCTCGTTCAGCTCCTGCGCGATGAGGCGGAACCCAAGCTCGTCCCGCGTGTAGAGGCGGAAGATCAGCTCGACGACCTTGGCTTCCTCGGGCACAATTTCGAGGTTTCCATTCTCCCCTGCCCGGTAGCCGTACAGGACTCTTCCGAGCACGTTTCCTTCCAGCGCCCGCGCCTCCATGGCCTCTTTGACCTTGCGCGACCTCGTGACCGATACACCGGCAATGCCCTGGGTGTTGAAGGTGTTCTGGAACGGGTCGGGGTACTCGTCGTCCCAGCACTTGATCTCAGCGCCGAGGCGGTCGAGTTCGACGATGGACCGCGCTATGGACTCAAGGTCGCCTCCCAGATGGGAGGCGTCCGGCACGGTAACGAGGAACTGGCTATCGGACGACTCGAGGAAGTCGACCAACCGACGGAAGGCGGCGTCGGATGTCCCAACTCCGGGACCCTCGGTGAAGAACATCTGGTAGGGCTGGTGCATCTCGTAGGTGCAGTAGCGCTTGAAGTCGTGCTCCATCGACGCCAGGGCATCGGGCGTGGAGCCGGTCAGTCGAAAATAGGCTATGGCTCTCAATTCGCCGACCTCACGGAAGGTAGAGGATGCGGTGACACGAGCTGCACAGCATTGGCTCAGTGGCGGAACGGATGCGCTGCTGCTCTGAGGTGCTGAGGGTCATGCGACAGCCTGAGCACATCCCGCGCTCCACCTTCACAATGGCCGCGCCTCCCCTGCTCGATCTCAAGGACTCGTACCGGTGGAGGACGGGAGCGGAGATGGAGTCCCACGTGCTGTCACGTCTAGGGGTGAGGTCATCGAGCGAGGCCCGTGTCTCTTCCGCTTTCGCCGTGAGCGCCGTGACTGCAACGCTGCGCTGGTCCTCCAGACGCTTTACGACCTCCCGGCCCTTGGCCAGGGTGTCGTCCACCTCGTCGGCTTTGACCATGACCTCCAGGAGGCTGTCTTCGTTCTCGGCGATGTTACGCTCCATATTGGCGCGCTCTTCCTCTGCCGCCTCCATTTCCTTCACGCTCTTGATCGCGCCGCTGTACATGCGCTCTTGGGTTCGGCCAAGTCGAGTCTGGAGATCCTCGATGGCGCGGTCGATCGACCTGCGTTGAGAGGCAAGTTGTTCCGCGTGGCTCTCCACGACGGCGAGCCGTCGTTTCGCTTCGACAACGACCGAATCGTCGGCCAACTGCGACTCCAGTTCGGCGAGGGTTTCCATCAACTCGTCGATCTGAAGGTCGAGTTCCTGGAGTTCGTACAGCTGTCGAAGCTCGGACATAGGCGTAAAACCCAGTAGAAGCGCACCGTCACAGGTATGTTGCGCCGCGTGTCGACGTGGTATTTGTAGTATATCGCGGACGTGGGGAATTGCCTATTGGAGAGGATGATTCGTCACTGTTCAATCTTCGTGAGTTGAATACAGAAGCCCTCTCTCTGTATCTCTCCCCCGACGGGGGAGAGATTGTAGATTCTTCGTCGCTACGCTCCTCAGAATATCTCATGAGGGTTCTACCCTAATCACGGGGAATGAAAATGCGGGCGAGGCGGAGGCGGGCAACCACAAGGGTTGCCCCTACGGACAGTTTGTCGGGGGTTATTTTCGTACCAATCCGTTAGAATACTATCGACGTGGGTATGGGCGGAATGCGGGATAATCAACACGGTGGCGGCTAGAAAGTGATGGTTTACACTAGGCCAAAGACGAAGATCGTATGCACCCTGGGGCCTTCCACGTCATCGGCGAGGAGGATTCGAAGCCTCGTCGAGGAAGGCATGAGCGTGGCCCGCCTCAATATGTCGCACGGCACACCCGATGAGCACGCTGAAAAGATCAGTCTGATCCGCGCAGCATCGGCGGAGACCGGCATCCCCGTGGCGGTCATGATTGACGTTCCCGGTCCGAAATACCGCACGGGGCTGTTGGGAGACGGCGCGCTGGACCTTGAATCGGGCCAGGACATCACCCTGACCAGCCGGGACATTGTTGGCGACAAGGATACCGTGTCGGTCTCACCGCCGGGCATCCATCGCGACGCGAGACTCGACTCTCCCCTCCTGCTGGATGATGGGATGATGGAGCTGGCGGTACACAGCGTGGAGGGTCTGGACGTTCACTGCAGGGTCGTTCGAGGTGGCCGACTGACGGAGAAGAGGGGCGTTACCGTGCCCGGCAGAGACCCATCCCAGGCATTCCCAAGCGAGCAGGCCAAGGCCGCGCTGAAATTCGCCGCCGAGCAGGGGGCAGACTTCGTTGCCCTGTCGATGGTGTCATCCGGGGAAAACGTGGACACCGCCCGCGCCCTGCTGCAAAAACACGGGCATGATCCCTTCATCGTCTCGAAGATCGAACTGTCGGGGGGAGTCAGGAATTTTCCCGAAATCCTCGAAGCGAGTGACGGGATAATGGTCGCGCGCGGCGACATGGGCGTGGAACTGCCTCTCGCCGAGGTGCCGATGATCCAGAAGAAGCTGATCCACCAGTGCAATGAGCGAGGGAAGCCAGCCATCACGGCGACGCAGATGCTGGAGTCGATGGTGACTTCGCCAGTGCCCACGCGCGCGGAAGTCACGGACATCGCCAATGCCATTTTCGACGGCTCGGACGCCATCATGCTGTCGGGCGAGACCGCCACCGGCGAACATCCGGTGGAGGCAGTCAGGTTCATGGCGGAGGCGGCGATGTTCGCGGAGGCTTACCTGTCCTACGACCAGATGCTCGAGTCGCGACGGGGACATGCCGAGAGCAAGATCGACGACGCAATCGCCTATAACGCCTGCCACACCGCGCAGCAGCTGGGTTCGAGGCTCATCGTCGCGTTCACGGAATCGGGAGCGACGGCAGCGCGCGTCTCCAAGTACCGCCCGCAGGCGCACATCATAGCGCTGACATCAACCGAGCAGGTGCAGCGAAGACTCCTGCTGACGTGGGGGGCTACTCCGTTCGTGGTTTCCTCGTTCGACCACGTTGACGGCTTCTTCGAGTTGGCCGAGCAGTACGCGAAGGAATCGGCGGGTCTCAGGGATGGTCAACAGGTTGTGCTGGTGGCAGGACTGCCGATTGGGGTTTCAGGCGGGACGAACCTTCTGCGGGTGCTGTCGGTGAACTGAGGGAACGGGTAGAGAATTGCCCTTCGACAGGCTCAGGGCGAACGGTTTCAGTTACTCATTTGACACCCTTGTCAGCTTCGGCGGACTACGACGTAGTCGATGAGGGCCTCAAGGGAGTCGCGGGAGCGGTTCTTCGGCAGTTCCATGATCGAATCGCGGGCGGACTGGCAGTATTGTTCCGCGACGGCGTAGGAGTCGGTGATGACCTTCGGGTCGCTTATCAGTTCCATGGCGGACTCCAGCAAGGTCTCATCCGACGGCTCAGCAAAGTAGTCGCGGATGACGGTCGAATCGGGCCATCGCTCCAGGGCCAGAATCATCGGGAGGGTCAGCACGCCGTGCCGGAGATCGTTGCCGACCGGCTTGCCGATCTCGTCGGTGAGGCCCTCGACGTCGAGGATGTCGTCGACGATCTGGAAGGCCATGCCGAGCGAGTAGCCGTAGTCCCGCAGCAGCTTGACCGTCGACTCAGGGGCATCGCTGAGGACGGCCCCGGACTCGGTGGCCGTGGTGAAGAGCGAGGCGGTCTTCTCATAGATGCGAGTGAAATACTGCTCGCGAGACTGCTCTGCGTCGTACCTGACGACCATCTCTTCCATCTCGCCGCTGGAGAGTTCTTTGATGGTCTCAGCGAACCGGCGTATGACGCGGATGTTGCCGGTATCGCAGACGTAGGTCGCGGATGTGGCGAAGAGGTAATCGCCGAGGACAACGGCCGCATTGCCGCCCCAGACCTTGCTGATGGTGGCCCGGCCGCGTCGCACCTCGGACTGGTCGACGGTGTCGTCGTGGATGAGCGACGCGATATGGAGCAGCTCGACGGCGGTCGCCATGGTCTCGGCGCGCTTGCCGTCGTTCGGATGGAAACCGGCAGCGAGGAGCGTCAGGGTGGGTCGAACGCGCTTTCCTTTCGTTTCCAGCGCGTGGTCGAGGAGTTGCGCGAGGAACGGGGACTTGTGGTTCACCATGTCGCGCAGGGAAGTCTTGACACGTTCAAGGCCCTGCACGACCGGGGAGTGGATGTACGCGAGCGCATCGCTGGGTGAATCGAAGCCGTTCACGCTTTGCACTTCACTACTGGGCTGTGTTGACATGCTTGAAGTTCTCTCTCAGCTAACGGGGCTAGGTCTGGAATGGAGACACCATGAGGAGCTGGGGCCATCACCCTCACCCCAGCCCTCTCCTACGATGGGAGAGGGGGTCACGTTAGGGACTCTATGGGCGATCACCTCTGCTGGCCTATCCGCTCGGTTTCCTGCTCGGCGATGGCTTCGTCCAGCTTCTGGAAGAGGGGCGCCGGCTTTTGCAGGCTCTGGCCGGAAGTGAGGTCGGTAGGAGACCAGTCCCATCCGTCGTCGGCCACGGAGCCTTCAAACCCCAGCATGGCGTGCAGCTTTTCGCCGCTGAACGGCAGGTATGGGTACAAGGCCTTCTTAAGGCAGTTGATGACAGTCATGGCGGTCCAGAGCGTGGTCGCAGTCGCGATCCTGTCGGTCTTGGCCGTTTGCCATGGGGCCTTCCGATCGAGGTAGCGGTTGGCGGCCTGGGCCAAGGCCATGGCTCCTTCCATCAGCGCGGCACGGAACTTGCACAGGGCGAGGTTCTCGCCGACCTCTCGGAAGCGGCGCTCGGCCTCGTCGAGGAGTGCCTGCGAGTCGTCGTCGAGCCGGCCCGGCGTCGGCACGACTCCGTCGAAGTTGCGGTAGGACATGGTGAGGACGCGATGCACGAGGTTTCCGAAGGTCGCCACGAGCTCGTCGTTGTTGCGCCTGACGTACTCGGTCCATGAGAAGTCGGAGTCGCTCGTTTCCGGCATTCCGGCGGCGATGACGTACCGGAGAGGATCGGGGTCGTAGCGGTCGAGGTAGTCGGGCAGCCAAATGGCCCACGAGCGGCTCGTGGAGAGCTTCATGCCCTCAAGGTTCATGTACTCGTTGGCGGGAACGTCGTACGGAAGGTTAAGACCGCCGTAACCGAGGAGCATGGCGGGCCAGATAACCGTGTGGAACGGAATATTGTCCTTGCCCATGAAGTAGAAGGACTTGGCGTCTTCGCTCTGCCAGAAGTCCTTCCACCGGTCGGGTTCGCCGCGACGGGTGGCCCACTCCCTGGAGGCGGAGAGGTAGCCGATCACGGCCTCAAACCAGACGTAGATGCGCTTGCCGTCGTAGCCGTCGAGGGGGACGGGGATGCCCCACTCGATGTCACGGGTGATTGGGCGATCCTGCAGGCCTCCTTCGAGGTAGCCTATGGAGAAGTTCTTGACGTTGGGACGCCAGTGGGCTTGCGGGCGTATCCAGTCCAGCAGTTCGTCCTCGAAAGCGGTGAGCTTGAGGAAGAAATGCTCAGTCTCCTTGAAAATGGGGGTGTCGCCGCTCAGGCGGCTGCGGATGCCGATGAGCTCCTGCGCGTCGAGGGTGCGTCCGCATTCGTCGCACTGGTCGCCGCGGGCTCCGTCGAAGTCGCAGTGGGGGCAGGTGCCCTCGACGTAGCGGTCGGCCAGGAAGCGACCGTCCGCCTCGCTGTAGGGTTGGAGCATCGTCTTGGTGTAGAGGTAGCCGTTCTCGTAGAGCTGGCTGAAGATGTCCTGGGCGATCTCGGTGTGGTTCTCGGTGTGCGTGGAGGTGAACAGATCGAAGCTGATGCCGAGCCGATCCCAGCAGTCGAGGAACTCGGCGTGGTAGTGCTCGAACACCTCCTCGGGGCTGATGCCGCGATTCTCGGCTTCGAGGGTCACGGGGGTGCCGTGAGAGTCACTGCCGGAGACCATGAGGACGTCGTTCCCCTTCATCCGGTGGTAGCGGGCGAAGATGTCGGCAGGAACGTACGCGCCGGCGGTCTGGCCGATGTGTATGGAGCCGTTGGCATACGGCCAAGCCACGGCAACGAGGATACGTTCGGACATTAGGATCTCAAGAGGATGAACTGGATAAATGGTACCACAAAGGCACCTTCGGCTCTCGCATTTCGTGGGGTTCGTAACTGTTCAATCTTCGTGAGTTGAGGTACGAATTCCCTCTCTCTGTATCTCTCCCCCCGGTGGGGGAAGAGATTGTATATTCTTCGTTGCTACGCTCCTCAGAATATTTCATGAGGGCTACCACCCACACTCTGGAATGAAAACGTGCGCGGAGCGGAGACGGGGGGGGGGGGGGGAGCCCCCAGGAGACGTTTTGAGGTGGTTGTTTTAGTTTTAATAGGAGCGGCGCGGAAGATCGGGAAACAACAAACCAGTGGCATATAAAAAAAATA
>VXLM01000108.1:0-27014 GCA_009841605.1 Dehalococcoidia bacterium | reverse complement strand
TTTTATTATAACACACACCACCCACACTTTCTAATCACACCGCGCGCGCCGCGTCGCGCGCCGCCCCCCCCCCCCCCCCTACGAGAGGTTTGCCGGGGGTTGTTTTCGTAGCAATGGGCGCGGAGCGGAAGATGGGCAACCACAAGGGTTGCCCCTACGGGAGGTTGGTCGGAGCCTATTTTCATAGCAATGACGGAGGGGGCGTTGCGCAGGGGACTGCGGTGTGAGCAGGTGAGATCAGTCGTCTGAAGGCGATTCCGTGTCCTTTAGCTCCAGCCACAGGCGATAGAGATCGTTCCTGGAGAGGCCGGTTGTGGATGCCGCGGCGATGGCGTCCCTGGTCTTGCTTCCGCGCGCGGACTCGTTGCGCAGAATGTCCCGCGCCCGCTCGATGAGGATATCGTTAGGTTCGGGAGTAACATCCTCGCCACGGACGATGAGGGTGAACTCGCCTCTCGGTTCGGTGAAATGTTCGAGGGCTTGGGTGACCGTGCCTCGGAATATCTCCTCATGCAGCTTGGTGAGCTCGCGGCAGATGACGACTTGGCGGTCGCCGAGTGTTTCGTGAATGTCCGTGAGGGTGTCTATGAGACGGTGAGGAGCCTCAAAGGCTATCCAAGCGCGGTGTTCTCCGGCGAGGGACTCCAACAGCTTGCGCCTCGGGCCGCCACGTCGTGGGAGAAAGCCGAGGTAGATGAACTGGTCGGTGTCGATGCCGGCCACGCTCAGGGCGGCTGTCAGGGCTGAAGGGCCGGGGATAGGGACGACCGCGTGACCGGCGTTGGCTGCTGCATCTGCCAGCTCCGCGCCGGGATCGCTGATGGCAGGGGTCCCGGCATCGGAGACGAGGGCGACGTCACCTTGCGAAAGGGCTTCCAAGAGCACGGGAAGTTTCGACACCCTGTTGTGGTCGTGGTAGCTGGTGTAGGGCGTGTTGATATCGTAGTGCGAGAGGAGCCATCGCGTCGTGCGGGTGTCCTCGGCGGCGATGAGGGAGACCTCGCCGAGCACTCGCAGGGCTCGCAGGGTGATGTCCCTCAAATTGCCGATTGGCGTGGCCACGATGTAGAGCGTTGACACGATACTACCCTACGACTTACCGTTCCCCACACTTCGCCGTTTGTTTCAGGAGCTTGCCACATGACCGACCTGATCATCGACCACGTGCTGATTGCCGTCCGTGATCTCGACGCCGCTAAGGATACCTTCGAGAGGCTGGGATTCAAAGTGACGCCGGAGGGACGGCATCCCGGACGGGGCACGAGCAACCGCTTGGTTGTGTTCGGGGGAGAGTACCTTGAACTGATCGCCGTGCGCGACCCGGAAGGGGACCTCTTTCGTCCGAACCTCCCCTCCTTTCTGGAGGAGCGCGAGGGGCTGTTCATCTTCTCGATGGGGACGCCGGACGTGCATGGGCGCGCGCGGAGCGTTCGGGAGGCGGGAGTGCTGATTACGGACCCGGTGAAGGGTTCACGGCACGCGGCGGACGGGACGACGGCCTACTCGTGGACGCAGGCGGAGATCGATCCGGAGGCGATGCCGGGCAGCCAGACGTTCTTCATCCAGCACGATCACAGGATTGAGGAGCGGTACACGGAGCCGCCTGATCCGACGAATCACCCGAACGGGGTGATTGGGATATCGTCGCTTTCGTTAGCGGTGAAGGACGCAGACGCGGCGGCACGGCGGTGGACTGAGGTCTTTGGGCTGGAACGGGTCTCGGAGGAGGACGGGGGCGTTCGGTTGGGCTTCGATAACTCCTCGCTGGAATTCTGCCAGCCGGTTGGTGGGAATGCGCTGGGAGAGTTCATCGAGACGTGTGGCGAAGGGCCGTACCGAATCGTGTTCTCGTGTGAGGACATCGACGCCACGGAAGCGCTGCTCAAGAGGAACGGAGTGGAGGGCGTGGAGCGCTGTGGTGGATGCCTGAGCGTTCCGTCGGAGTCGGCGCAGGGCGTGCGGATGTCGTTTGTGCAGGGGTAGTGCCAGTTCCGTGTGACTTTGGCGAAGCAGGACCCTCACCCTAGCCCTCTCCCACGACGGGAGAGGGGATATTCGTCTCTCGAATAAGCAGTCTTATCGAAAAAGAAAGGGTTGTGGAACCTATTTGCGGGAGATGACGTTGCCAGCTCGCCGCCAGTTCTTGGCAAGCTCTGGCATTGCATCCAGAAGACGTTGGAGGTTCTTGTGCTCCGAATCGCTGAGTTTGGAGGCGCCGAGCACCTTGGCGGCCTCGCCCGCGGCGACGGCTCCGGGCATGGTGTTGCCACGAGAGGGCGCGCGCTTAGACCATTCCGCATCGATCCTCGAAGCGACCGACGGGTTCTTCTGAGCGCCGCCGTCCTGACCGCCTCGGCGGAGCTCAATGACGACATCGCCTTGACCCTGGCCTGAGGGTCGAGTCACCCTCACGTCCGACGCGGCCTCAAGGAAGGCCGTGAAGCTGTTGAAGCCCCGGTCGCGGAAGTCGAAGCTGGGATCGAGCCGCTGCATCGTCGCGTGAAGGCGGCTCCCGGTCACTTTGCCCTCGGCATCCATGCTCGCTCGGACGGCGCGAACCAAGAGGCTTCGTCGTGGCCGCTCCTTCGGTCGGGGCTTGCTCTCCCCGCCGCTCTCCTCGTGCTTGTCGAGATAGTAGTAGCGGTCGCAGGCCTTGACGAGCGTGGCCGAGGTGGACTTCTGACGTCCGGCCCCTATGACCATCTTGCCGGAGGAGCGGAGCTTGTTTACGAGCGGCAGGAAGTCGGCGTCGCCGGAGACGATGACGAAGGTGTCGACGGGCGAGGAGTAGAGCAGGTCAATCGCGTCTATCGCCAGCCTGATGTCGCTGGCGTTCTTGCCGGAGCTTGACGCCTGGAAGACGTGCACCGGCTCGATGCCGAATTCCAGCAGCTGGTCGCGCACATTGCCGCCCTTCGACCAGTCGGAGTAGGCCCGACGTATGAGAATTCGCCCCAGATTGGAGATGCGGTCGAACAGCCACTCGACCGATCCCACGCTAACGTTTTCGTCGTCGATGAGCACGGCGACCTGTCGGTCGCCTGACGACTGACTCATTACCACAGCTACCTCACCCCCTGTTCGACGGCCATATCCTGGCCGGAAACCACCTCGTTCTCAGGAAAGCCTACAATAAGCTCGTTGCGAAATTCGAGCATTCTGGGGTGCAGCAAATCGCCCCTTTCCACCCGTCGCACGATGTGACGGTTGAGGTATTCCAGCAGGGCAGTGTCGATGTCCACCTTAGCCAGTTGGAGCACTTCTTTGAGGTTAGGCCGGCGCTTGACCTTCTTCCAGCTTGTCGGCCAAGAACACGACCCTGGATACGTCGCTCATACCGCTCTTGCCGGTGGTGTGGTAGCGGACGGACTCTATGACCCGCGGGTCGGAAATCTCCCCGTCGCGCTCCAGCCATCTTGCAGCGACTGGACCATGCAGCATGATCGGCACTCGGCGCTCCATGGGGTGGACGGGTAACTCCAGTCGGGCGGCTTCCTTAAGCAAGTCTTCCGGCTTCATGTGACGGGCGAGGTCGTGGCAGGCCGCTCCAAGCTCGCTCGCATCCCTATCCACGCCGTGGCGCTTGGCAAGTTTTCGGGCGAGTTTCCTCACCCGCAGCAGATGGGCCGCCAGTTCGTCAGGAAGGTCGGCAGTACGCTCGGCGACATGACACGGCAGTGTAATCAATGAGTCCCCTACCCCAATCCCATGGCGCGGAGGTGTGTGCCTCCCAGGACGTGCATGTGGAGGTGCGGGACCTCCTGGCCGCCTTCCTCGCCCTGGTTGACTATCAGGCGGTAGCCTCTCTCGACAATACCTTCGATCCGTACCGCCTCTTTCGCCGCACGAAACATTGCGGCGATTATGGACATCTCCTCAGATGCGAGTTCGGCAACTCTCTCGACATGAACCGTGGGGATGACGAGGAGGTGAACGGGAGCCTTTGGCACGATATCCCGGATGACGAATGTATCGTCGTCGCGGTAGACGAAGTCGCCGGGTATCTCGCCGACGTTGATTTTGCAGAATATGCAGTTGGTGTCCATAGCAGCCTCCCTAAGAAACTATCCTAAAACTAACTGCGTATGTGGAGAGTTGCCCTTCGACAGGCTCAGGGCGAACGAGTATGTTTTTTGCTCAGGGCGAACGTGACTTCCGCTGGGCTCATGTGTGCCGAACCCGTGTCTGTGATTTTGAGATGGTTTCCAAGTCCGACCGGTCGATCAGCGCTACCCGCCCAGCAGGAACGGCTCCAAGATTATGACCGGGAGCATCGCCAGCGCGATGATAATGGTCACGCGAGTGTATGGCGGTCGACCGAGCGCGATGTGCGTCGAGACGGCCATGGCGGCGAATATCCAACCGATTGAGAAGAGCTGGATGATGCGTCCGAAGGGGACCGGGAGCTCGATGATTATCAGGAAGATCTGGAGGATGCGAGGGGCCATGGCGAAGCCGATTCCCCTCGCGACCGGAGCATATGCGGTTGGGGTAGCATCCTCTTTGGTGAAGAAGGTTGTGGCGACCCAGTAGATGATGAATGCTGCGACCACCCACCATGCGATAAAGCCCAAGGGGACGACCAAGGTCGTGAACCACCCGCCCGGAACCTGAACGGACACTGCGAGTGATGAAATGAACACCACCGCGACGGCCTGGTAGGTGGCTCCGGGATCGGCGTGAATCTCGGCGAAGGCCTGGGGATCGAGCCTCAGCACGCCGAGGACTCGGCTATAGACGGTCTTTACCTGGTTCCACATCAGCCCGCCGCGAACTCGGTGCCCCGGCCTGCGGGGCGCGGCTTGGCCACTATCGCCACTTCAGCAGCTCGATGCGGCTGCCCTCCGGGGCCTTGATGAAGGCGATGACCGGCCCACCGGGGACGTCAACCGGGCCTTCCATGAGCTCCGCGCCGAGGCCTCTCAGACGGTCTATCTCGACCGCCACGTCGTCGACGGCTATGCCGAAATGCTCCAGTCCATAGTGCGCTCCGGGATCGCTGGGGCCCATCTTCTCCTCGTTCCGAGCGCTGGAGATATTCACGACCACACCGTCTTCGGTCTCGCAACGGATGAAGCGATCACCCCACGGTCGCACGGCGTCGCTCGTGATCTTGAAGTTGAATGCCTTGACATACCAGTCGGCAGCCACGCCGGGATCGGTCGACTTCAAATGCACGTGATCAAACGAATAGCCCATGGCTGAGAGGTCCTCCTCCGTCACAACCTTGTTACTCGCGTTCAGCCTATGGGATACACCTTTGAGTGTCAAGCAGACGGGGCGTCACGGGGCACGTCAACGCTGCCTTTACGCACGGCAATTGGACATGTACGCTTGGGGCGTATTTCAACTATTGGAGAGGGCAATGAAGACCTATCGAGCCGCGCTGATCGGATGCAGTCGGATGGGGGCGTTCATCGACAACGAGCAGCGGGGGGCGTCACGGTTCAAGCAGCCCTACTCTCATGCGGCAGGGTACGAGGCTTGCGAGCGGACGGAGCTTGTTGCGTGTTCCGACCTCCGGCCCGAGGTTCTGGAACAGGCGGGTAGACGGTACGGCGTGCCGTCGGAGCATCTCTACACCGACTACCGGGAGATGATCGACACTCTGCAGCCGGACATCGTCAGCGTGGCGACCCAGCCGGAGCAGCGGGCGGAGATCGTTACCTACGCTGCGGAGCACGGGGCGAAGGCCGTGTACGCAGAGAAGGCCATGGCAGCGTCGATGAGCGACGCGAGGGCGATGGTGGAGTCGGTCGAGCGGAACAACGTGGCTTTCAACCTAGGAACGAACCGGCGGTGGGAAATCGCCTACGACGTGATGAAGGAGCTCATCGACGACGGGAGCATCGGCGAGCTCAGGTCGATCATCCTGTACAACAACGGTCATCTCTTCAATGCGGCAAGTCACTCGCTCGATCTGGCGCTGCGGCTGAGCGGCGACGTTCCAGCGCAGTGGGTGCAGGGCAACCTTGCCGTGCCGGACTCGGTATTCGACGGCGATACTCTCACGGAGGACCCGCCAGGAGAAGGCATCGTCAAGCTGGAGAACGGCGTGACGATCTATGCTCTGCTCAGCGGCCAATCGGGGGAGTTTGAAGCGGTCGGAACGCGCGGAAGGTTGCGGGCGATCAGGGATGGGCGCGAATGGGACTTTCGTGTGGCAGACCCAGCGGATCCGGACCCAAGATCGCTCACTTATCGTCGAGCGTTCCCGGACTTTCCGCAGCGGAGCTCAACACTCAGGCTGATCGAGGATATCGTTCACTCGCTCGATACGGGGGAGCCCACGAGGGGGGGAGTGCGGGTGGCATACGCGAGCACGGAGCTTATCTTCGGGTTCATCGAGTCACACCGGCGCGGGGGCGAGAGGGTGCCTATTCCGCTGAAGGTCTCGAACACGCGGATGGAGAGGAACAGGGCGGCGCGGCAGCCGTTGTTCAGGCCGAGGGAGGGGTAATGAAGGCCATTAAATCCAGTCGTTGGACATGCAGGGAGACTTCAATCTCACCCTAGCCCTCTCCCACGACGGGAGAGGGGACTTTCTATTCGGCCGATTTGACGGTCTCGGCGAAGGCACGGATCTTGGCGTGGTCTTTGACGCCGTCGGTCTCGACGCCGGAGGAGACGTCTACCATCCACGGGTCAACCTGCCGGATGGCGGTCGCGACGTTGTCAGGAGTCAGACCACCGGCGAGGACTACGTCGTGCTCTTGGGCGATCTGAGCGGCGACGTCCCAATCGAAGGCGTGGCCGGTGCCTCCGAGGTGGCCTTTCTTGTAGGTATCGAGGAGGGGGATGTTGCCGCAAGAAACGACACCTTTTATCTGGGCAAGTGCGGCGTCAACGGTCTCTTGCCCTGAACCGAGAGGCTTCACTTTGACTTGTTTGATGACTTTTGCCCGAACCTGATCCCAATAGTCGGGCTTTTCCGAGCCGCAGAGCTGCGCGTATTCGAGTTCGCAGGCGTCGATAATCCCGTTGACCTCATCTATATGTTGATCGGCGAACAGGCCGACCAGTCCGGGAGAGTCTTTGCCCAACTCGTTGACCACACGAGAAACGATTAAACGACCTTGATCGAGCGTGATCCGTCTTCGGACTCCGCGTACAAAATTCAAGCCGAGGAATGCGGCTCCGGCATCGACGGATACGAGAGCTGAGTCGACATCACGTAGCCCACATATCTTGAAGCGGGTCATGCCAGCTCTCGGAGCTTAGCGCCGGGGTCGCCGGAGGTGACCAGAGCTTCACCAATGAGTGCGGCGTGAGCGCCCGCGTCGCGGACACGACGGATGTGGTCGGGGGTGTTGATTCCGCTCTCGCTTACGACGGTCTTTTCGGACGGTATGGACGGGGCAAGGCGCTCTGTGGTCTCGATGTCGGTCTTGAAGGTGTGGAGGTCGCGGTTGTTGATGCCGATAATCTCCGCGCCGATTTCCAGGGCAGTGTCGAGTTCCAGTTCGTCGTGCACCTCGACGAGGCACTGCATTCCCAGGTCGTGTGAAAGAGCCTGCAGGCTGCGGAGGTCGGCGGAGTCGAGCATGGCGACGATAAGCAGGATGAGGTCGGCGCCGTAGGCACGCGCCTCGTAGACCTGATAGGGGTCAAACATGAACTCCTTGCGAAGGACGGGTACCCCGGCGGGATAGGCTATGCTTCGAGCCGTTTTGAGGTGGCTGATGCTCCCCTGGAAGTGGTCGACGTTGGTGAGCACCGAAATCGCCGCCGCGCCGTTGCTGACGTACGTGGAAGCCAGCGCTCCGGCGTCGAAGTTCGGCATGAGGAGGCCCTTTGCCGGGGACGTCTTCTTGATCTCGGCGATGATGGCGACGCGCTCTCCGCGCAGAGCAGTTCGTACATCAAGTGGTGATGTCTGGGCCTCGATGCGCTTCTTGAGGTTGGCCAACGGCATCTCGGCCTTGAGGCGCTCGACCTCTCGGCGCTTCACGTCGACGATGCGGGTCAGGACGCTGGGGACATCGAGCTTAGAGGTCATGGCTATTCGAGTGTCTGGCTCAGGTTGATGAACCCGTCGAGCTTGGCCTGTGCCATGCCGCTGTCGATCGACTCGGAGGCGACCTTGACGCCCTGATTCAACGTTCGGACGCGATCCACGGCCAGCAGTCCGGCCGCGGCGTTCACCACAACGACGTTGCGTGTGGGGCCCGCAGCGCCGTTCAGCACGTCGCGGAGCACCTTGGCGCTCTCGTCGGCGCTGCTCACTCGCAGCTCGCCGCTGTGCACCTTGTCGAACCCCAGGTCAGTGGGAGTGACGGTGTACGACTCGACTTTGCCATCCTTCAACTCCCAGACCTGGCTCTCGCCGCTGAGGGTCATCTCGTCAAGTCCGTCGGCGCCGTGAACGACCAGCGAGTGTTCGGAGCCGAGAATTCTCAATACCTGGGCCATCTTCTCACCCAGTTCCGGGTTGGCAACGCCGATGAGCTGGGACCTGGCTCCTGCGGGATTCGTCAGGGGGCCAAGCACGTTGAAGACGGTGCGTATCCCGATCTCACGGCGGGGGCCTGCGGCGAACCGCATCGAGGGATGGAAGACCTGCGCGAACATGAAGCCGATGCCGACCGACTCGAGGCAGGACTTGACCCCTTCGGGGCTGAGGTCGATCTTGACGCCGAGCGCTTCCAGGACGTCGGCGCTGCCCGTGGAGCCGGACATGGCGCGGTTGCCGTGCTTGGCGACACGCACGCCCGCGCCCGCGATGACGAAAGCGGCGGTCGTGGAGATGTTGAACGTGTTGGAGGCGTCTCCGCCTGTGCCGGCGGTATCCACCAGCGGGCCTTCCACCTCGACGTGCAGGGACGACTCGCGCATTACCTGGGCCATACCGGCGATCTCTTCGGGGGTCTCGCCCTTCATTCGGAGGGCGGTAACGAGGGAGCCGATCTGGGCCTCTGTAGCTTCGCCGGCCATGATTTGCCTCATGGCGTCGGCGGCCATCTCCTGCGTAAGTGAGGAGCCCGAAACGAGTTTGTCGATTGCTTCCTGAATCACTGCCTTACCCCTCCATTCTTCAATCGCCGTAGATGATCTTCTCAGGCCTGATTCGGAGGGCAACCCTGCTGCCCATTGCGTTCAGTCCTTCGGCGGCTTTTCTCCCCTGCTCTTCACCGAGGTATTTGATGCCGTTGACGACGGTCGCCTCCTCCGCTCCCTCCTCCACGATCTCCGCTACGCCGCGAATGATCAGTCCCTTACCGTTGTTGACGCTGTCCACAACGACTAGGACGACGTTCGGATTCTGCCGGATGTTCCGCACCTTCACGCGGTGGGCGTAGCAGGTCACCACGAAGCACTCGCCGTCGTAGTGGTACCACAAGGGCGTTGCCTGTGGCGTGCCGCTCGGGTTGACCGTCGCGAGAACGGCCAGCAGCGGCTCGTCGGTTATCTCTTTCAGTTGTTCAGGTGTGATCGACATTTTTCCTTCACTGATCGAGGAAGTTTTTCAGCAGGTCCTTGCCCACTTTGGTCATAATCGACTCCGGGTGGAACTGGATGCCCTCGATAGGCAGCGTCGTATGCCGTACCCCCATGATAACACCCTTATCCGTCCACGCCGTCACTTTAAGGTCAGGCGGAACGTCGTCCGGGTGAATTGCGAGCGAGTGGTAGCGGATCGCTTCGAACGGGTTTGGAAGCCCGGCGAACACCCCCTCTCCGGTGTGATGGATCATGGATGTCTTGCCGTGCATGATCTCGCCGGCGTAGCCGACCGTGCCCCCGAAGGAGTAGCCGATGCACTGGTGTCCAAGGCACACTCCAAGCGTCGGGACGGTCTGTCCGAAGTGGCGAACGACATCGTTCGAGATGCCGGCCTGCTCCGGCGTGCAAGGGCCGGGCGATATGACGATCTTCTCCGGGGCCATCGCATCGATGTCCTCAATGGTCGTTTGGTCATTGCGCTCGACGTGCACGTCCGCGCCGAGTTCGGAGAGGTACTGGTACAGGTTGTAGGTGAAGCTGTCGTAGTTGTCGATGAGTAGAATCATTGCCGTCAGCCTCCCTGCTCCGCGCGCTCAATTGCCCGCAGCACGGCGGAAGCTTTGTGAATGGTCTCCTCGTACTCGGTCTCAGGCACGCTGTCGAAGACGATGCCGCCCCCCGCCTGCACGTGCGCCACGCCGTCCTTGATGACCATGGTGCGGATGGTGATCGCCGTGTCCATATTCCCGTTGAGGTCAAAGTAGCCGACCGCTCCGCCGTACGGCCCGCGTCTGTCGGACTCCATCTCGGCGATGATCTCCATCGCGCGGATCTTCGGCGCACCCGACAGGGTGCCGGCGGGGAAGCACGAGCGCAGGGCGTCGTAGGCAGTCTTGTCTTCGCGGAGCTCGCCCTGGACGTAGGAGACGATGTGCATGACGTGGGAGTACCGCTCGACGATCATCAACTCGGTGACGCCCACGGTGCCGGACTTGCAGACGCGACCGAGATCGTTGCGACCGAGGTCCACCAGCATGATGTGCTCGGCGCGCTCCTTTTCGTCTGCCAGCAGGTGACGCTCGTTCTCGTCGTCCTCTTCCTGCGTCTTTCCGCGCGGCTTGGTCCCGGCTATGGGTCGGGTTGTTACGACGCCGTCGTGAACACGGACGAGCTCCTCAGGCGACGCCCCGACGATGTGAAAGTCGTCGAGTTCGAGGTAGTACATGTATGGCGAGGGGTTAATTGCCCGCAGCGCGCGGTAGATCGCCAGCGGGTGGGCCGTCGTGGCGCGGGAAAACCTCTGCGAGGGGACGGTCTGAATGATGTCCCCGGCGTAGATGTACTCCTTGCACCGTTCGACGATGTGGTCGTAGTCCTCTCGTGTGAAGTTTGAGGTCACGTCAGACGGCTTTGAACCGTTCATGGAGCGGGGAGGAGCCTGGAGTGGCGTGTCGAGTCGTGCGACGATCTCGTCGATCCGCTCGGCGGCCTCCCTGTAGGCGGTCTCCACGTCGCCGTCGAGGAAAGCGTGGCTGACGACGCGGATGATTTGCCGCACGTGGTCGAAGATGAGGAAGGTAGTCGTCATCATGAAGACCGACTCCGGTACGTCGACCGGGTCGTTTTCGGGAGTCGGGAGCCGCTCGAAGTATTTGACAGCGTCGTAGGAGATGTAGCCGACCATGCCGCCGTTGAACGGCCCAAGATCGGGAATGTGCACCAACTCGTAGGCGTCCATCGTTCGCTGGATGGGAATCAGGGGATCGACCGTCCCGTTGGGCTGGCCGGCGCCTGTCCTCACGACGCCCAGCGGCTCCGTTCCGATGAAGCTGTAGCGGGCGATGTGCTCACCGCCCTCGACGCTCTCGAGCAGGAACGAGTACGGGGGACGGGCCACCTTGATGTAGGCGGACACCGGCGTCTCAAGATCGGCGCTGACCTCGCGGTAGACAGGCACCATGTTGCCCTGATCGGCGAGGCGTTCGACCTCTTCGAGGCTGGGATAGTACGGGCCGCTCATGACCCACCTCCCGGCAGGACGAAGCCCATGCGCTCCTTCATCTCGCGGAGCTTGGCGTTCGCCACGGCTCCGGCGCGGTCGGCCCCGTCTGCGAGGATGCGGTCGAGCTCCGACACGTCGTCCATGATCTCGTTGTACCGCTCGCGGATCGGACGAAGCTCCTCTATGACGACCTCGGCCACGGCGCTCTTCAGGTCGCCGTAGCCCCGCGCATTCGCGAAGTCGGCCTCGACCCGCTCCGGCGTCTTGCCGGTGATGACCTGGTAGATGCCGAGGAGGTTGTTGACGCCCGCCTTGGCGGGGTCTTCCGAGAAGATGATTTCGTTCCCCGAATCGGTGACGGCGCGCTTGATCGTTCGCTCGATTTCCTTCGGCTCGTCGACCATCTTTACGAGGTGGCCGCGGATGTGCTCGTAGCTCTTGGACATCTTTCGCGAGGGATCGTCGAACCCCATCACGCGCGCGCCGATCTCCGGGATCATCGGCTCGGGCAGAACGAAGGTCTCGCCGAACATGTGATTGAAGCGCTGGGCGATGTCGCGGGAGAGCTCGACGTGCTGCTTCTGGTCCTCCCCCACGGGCACCTCGTCGGCGCTGTACAGGAGTATGTCGCAGGCCATCAGGACGGGGTACGCGAGCAGACCCGTCGAGATGCGCTCGCTGCTGTCGGAGCGACCGGCCTTGTCCTTGTACTGCGTCATGCGTTCGAGCCAGCCGAGCGGCGTGACGCAGCCGGCCAGCCAGCACGCCTCCGCGTGTGCGGTCACGTGACTCTGTATAAAGATGGGACAGTGGTCGGGGTCCAGCCCGGACGCGATGTACAAAGCAGCGACCCCACGTGTGCGGTGATGCAACGCGGCGGGGTCATGCGGCAGCGTAATGGCGTGCAGATCGACGATGCAGAAGTAGTTCTCCTTCTCGTACTGCCGCTCGACCCATCGCTTGATCGCGCCGAGGTAGTTGCCGAGGTGCAGGTCGCCGGAGGGCTGTATGCCGCTCAGGACGCGCCGCTTTCGCGTCTCCGCGCTCGTGTCTTCGACGGTAAGCGTTTCAGTTTGCATGGTATTGGGAATGTCCTTTCGTTGTGATGCGTTTGGCGGGGCCCAAAAGCCCATTCGTACCGTTCGTGGTGAGCCTGTCGAACCATCGGGAACCCTTCGACAAGCTCAGGGTGAACGGGGTGTTGTCACCGTCGCCACAACGATGTGCCAATGCGTCCCATCGGCTGATTCCTCCCAGTCTTCATTTTCTCGTTAAACAAATAACCCATCCCAATGGAGGGACGGGTCGAAATCCGTGGTGCCACCCTGCTTCGTCGCCCGGCGCTAGGGCCGGAAGACCTCTGTCAGGCACGCGGGCCCAAGTCGAGCCGTAAATGCCCCGGGCACTGGTAACGGTTGCCCTATCCGTCCACGCCTACGCCCTCAGTTTTGAGGGTCTCGGATGGAGGCTCCCAGGTCCATTCGGTCTCTGCGTGCGCGCCGGCTCTCACCTAACCCGGCTCTCTGAGCGTCGCCGGAGACCTACTACTCCTGTTCGCTGCCTGTGTGTATTCGGTTAAGCGCAGTATAAAGAGGCTGCGGGGTGGGGGTCAAGGTATTCAGAGTTGTCCGTGCCATCCCAGGAATATTGCCACAGGTGGTATGATAGTGGTGCCGAGGGCGGGATTCGAACCCGCAAGGCGTTGTTTGCCCGGGGATCCCAAGTCCCCTGCGTTTGCCTATTTCGCCACCTCGGCACGTTGCATGGGCGGCGCGCGATCAACTGTGGAGGTTGGAGCGCGTCGTTCTTTATCTATTACCAGGGTACGTCTCCAATCTTGATAATTGGAGGCTGCGGAGCGTATTCGAACGTATTGCGGGCCACTTTCCTGAATCCTTCAGCACTTGCCAGAACGGTCCCAATGACGGCCAGCGGCTGTTTGACATCAAGCTCAAGGCCTTTTGTACGGAGTCGTTCCAATACATCTTGAGTCCTGATAAGGGCCGCGTCCGAATCACTGCGCCATCCGTCCTGCTGAGAATCCCATACCTCTATGGCCGCCGAAACAATTTCTCTCGGGCGCTCTGAAGCTTCAATGGGATCTAGATTTGGATCTAAATTGGTACTACGGGCAATCACTCCCTCAGTGTCTTCTAGGATCTTCCCGAATGCCCTAATTGCGGCAGCTTGGTTGTTTAGCCTTTCCTGTTCAGCCTCTATCTCACCAAGCAACTGCGGGCCAAGGTCGTAGGTAGCCTGTGCACCTTCCCTAAGCATCACATCCATCATCTCTTGCATGTAGTTTCTCATCCGCCATGGCTCCCTATGATCTCAACCTTAAGGCCTTTACGCTCTAGTACTACAGTAAAGTACAGTACTATAGTATGTCAGCCTTGTCAAGAGGCCTTTGTCTCCAGCTGAAAGGGTAGTACTGGCCAGCATCGAGCCAAATACTTTCCTCATAGACTTACGGGATAGTGATACCCAAAGGTAGGCAGTGCGAGACAGTGAAAACTATTCGTCCGATTTCCCTCGCGGTCACCAATACTTGCGGCATTGCCAATGGTTATTCTTGCTGTTCGTCGCTTGTCCCCATCTCCGCCACGCCATAAGATGATGCCGAACACTACTGAACACGGCATCACCATTGACCGACACCATCCGTAACTACATAGCCTCGTCGTGGCCAGTACTGCTGCCTGTTGTTGGGCTGCTCGGTCTTTCCATTGCGCTGTTCCCCTCTGCGGGGCGGGACGACGCGTATATCACCTACTGGGCTGCGCACACGTTCCGTGAGTTCGGCGAGATCGCCAACATCAACGGCGCACATATCGAGCAGTCGACGAGTCTGCTCCACGTGCTGGTCTTGGGCGTGCTGTCACTCGTGACGAGGCTCTCGGTTCCTGCCATTGGTCCGCCGATGTCGGTCGTCTTCGGGGTCGTAACGGTCATCTACACGTACGAGTTCGCGCGGCTGTACGTGGGGCGATGGTATGCCGTGGGCGCGGCGATGATCGTAGCGACGGCGGTGCCGTTCGTGTACTGGACGACGGGGGGACTCGAAGGCACGATGACGGCGCTGGCGGCGACCGCGTTGTTGTATCACCTGACCCGGTATATTGAGCGACCCGGAGCCGGGAGACCACCTGCAACCGTCTGGGTCGGCATGGGAGCGTTCCTCCTCGCGAGGCCGGAGGCGATCTTCGTTATCGCATCGGTGCTCCTTGCGATGTTCGTGGTGCTTCGACTGCGCGGCATCACGGTTGCGGACGAGCGACTGGAGGATTACGCGTTGGCGATCCGCAAGGTCATGTGGGCGGCACTCGCGGCGGGAGTCTTGATGGCCGCTATCGTCGCGTTCAAGACCCTCTACTTCGGTGACTGGCTGCCCCAGCCGGTGGCGGCTAAGCTGGGAGGCAGTGCATTCCTCGCCTCGCTGGGGGACGGAGTCGAGTACCTCACGTCGGCGCTGATGCCGCCTCCCGTGTCGCTACTGCCGTTCTTTGCTATCGCGGGGGCCGTCTATATTGTGCGCAGGTTCGTGCGGGACGAGCCGGAGTTCATCGGCGGGCTGGTGCTGGCTCTCTACGCGGTGGCGTACGTCGCTTTCATCTTCCTTGTCGGGGGAGACTGGATGGAGGGGTCACGCTTCATCGTACCTGTCGTGCCCGCGCTGGCGGTGCTTGCTGTGGTCATCATCCCTCAAATCAAGCTGCGCGACCTGCAGGTGTACGCGATCGGGGGGATCATCGCATTTCACATAGTGGGAACAGTGTGGTTCGCCAAGTTCGGTTCCGTCAGCACGCCGATATGGGAAGTGTCGCAGGTGGAGCAGACAGACCTGCCGATCGAGCGGTACTCGTGGTTCGCGCGTCCGAACCGGACGCATCTGCGAGACATGCCGGTGGTAGGGGAGCTTGGCTCGGTCATCGAGCGACTGCAGCCCGAGGTGGACGGCAAGATGGTCGTCATGAGCGGACAGGCCGGTTTCGTCCCCTATCACGCGCTCGGCCCTCACTACGGGGAAGTCGAGTTCATCGACCGCCGGGGCGTCACGACGCCGCACTTCACCGACTGCGAGATCACGGGCGAGGTAGAACGCGACAGCACGGGGCTTCTTCGAGTGCTGCCGAGGTACCTCGAATTCGCCGATGACATCGCTAGACGGTGTGGTGTTGCGAGGCCGCACGTCATCTTCGAGCTCGACCTGCCGGAGCTGACCATTGAGGAGATCGTGACGCGCAACGGGTATGTGGTGGTGTACCGGCAGACCGGCAAGATCCAGACGAGCAAGACGCTGCAGGGAATAGAAGTGCTGGCGCACGAGTTCATTGCCGTGCGGGAGGATTTCGCGGGATACATCGACGGGCCGCTTCCGAAGGTGCGGGAATGGAGTGACCCCTAGTCTGCGGGTATAATTGCCTCGTCCATCGTGGCCTCCGACCGCCTGAATCTGAAGGAGTAGACGCACTATGAAGATCGACCGACTCGACGTGTACTACGTGGAGATGCCGCTCATCTACCCGTGGCGGACGGCCTACGGGGAGGACTACGACATCCACAGCGTGCTGGTGAAAGCTACGAGCGGGGAGCACACGGCGTGGTCGGAGTCGACGCCGTTCTTCGCGCCGACGTACTTGCCTGAGAGCGCGGGATCGGTGTTCTATCACGTCACGGAGGTGTTCGGGCCGTACGTCGTCGGGCGCGAGTACGAGACTGCCCAAGACCTGAACGACCGGCTAGCGGTGTTCAAGGGCAACTCATTCGCAAAGGCCGCGGTGGAGATACTCTGGTGGACTCTCGAAAGCGCCATCACGGGGACACCGGTACACCGGCTGCTCGGCGGGGAGACGCGGGAGGTCGTTGCGGGTGCGGACTTCGGCATCCAGGACTCGATAGACATGCTGCTGGGCAACATCCAGAAGGCGGTGGACGCGGGATTCCCGCGCATCAAGCTCAAGACGGCGCCCGGTTGGGACCTCGACATGCTCACGGCCGTCACATCGACGTTCCCGAACATGACGTTCCACATCGACTGCAACTCCGGCTACACGCTGGACGACCTGCCGTTCTTCAAGGCCATCGACGACATGGGGCTCGCTTTCATCGAGCAGCCGCTGTACTACGCCGACGTGCTTGACCACGCGGAGCTTGCCAAGCAGATCCAGACGCCAGTGTGCCTCGACGAGACCATTGTGAGCGTGAAGGCAGCGGAGCAGGCCGTCCAAGTCGGCGCGGCTCAGTACATCAACATCAAGCCGGGGCGGATCGGGGGACTGAGCAACGCACTCGCGGTACACGACCTGTGCCGTGACGCAGGGGTGCCGGTGTGGATCGGGGGAATGCTGGAAAGCGCGCTCGGCGGGGCGCTCTGCGTCGAGGTGGCGACGCTGCCGAACTTCACCTATCCGGGCGATCTGTTCCCCTCCTCGCGCTTCTACACGCAAGACCTGTCGGGGCCTCCGATGGAGCTCACGGAGCGTCTCACGTTCGAGCCGTTCACCGACGGCCTGCCGCAGCCCGACCCCGACAGGCTGGCCGCGCAGACGGTGCGGTCGAAGACGATCTTGGCTGAATAGTCCGGCCGCTAACGTCAGAGACCATAGATATGAGTGAACGCGCGGGGGCTGAACGTCCCAACATCCTCGTCCTGATGTCGGACCAGCACAGCAAGCGGCAGCTTGGCAGCTACGGCGACTCGCTGGTGCGTACCCCCAACCTCGACCGGCTGGCGTCGGATGGGGTGCTGTTCGAGAACGCCTACTGTCCGTCGCCGGTGTGCGTTCCGAGCAGGATGTCGTTCATGACGGGGCGGACGCCGACGGGCAACAAGGTGTGGACGAACCAGAACGTGCTGCACTCCGGCATCCCGACGTGGGCGCACTCGCTTGGCATAGCGGGATATGAGACGGCCCTGATAGGGAGGATGCACTTCGTGGGGTCCGACCAGCGGCACGGCTTCGAGAAGCGTCCGCTCGGCGAGTACATGGCCACTCATCCCGGTGCGCCGATGCTGGGGGAGCCGATGTTTCGCGACATTCCGCAGGACACCACCTCGCAGCACCGCGTGAGCGTCGAGATGGCGGGTGTTGGCCTCACGAGCTACAACGCATTCGACGACATGGTGACGGACTCCCTTGTCGAGTACCTCGATGAGAAGTCCGGGGGTGAGGGACAACCGTTTGCCGCCGTCGCGGGCTTCATGATGCCGCACTGTCCCTTCTTCGCGCCGGAGGAGCTGTTCGACTACTATTTCGACAAGGTCGACGTGCCGATGCCGACGGCGGAAGAGCTCGAAGCGCAGCCGCAGGCCGTCAAGGACATGAAGAAGCTCCGGCACATTGATGAGCCGCTCACTCCCCACCAGATACGGGTGGCCCGCGCGGCGTACTACGGCATGTGCGAGCTCTTCGACGCCTCGGTCGGCAAGATTCTGGACAAGCTGGACGAGACCGGCCTCGCTCAAGACACGCTCGTCGTCTACACGACGGACCACGGCGAGGCGGCGGGCGAGCACGGCATGTGGTGGAAGAGCAGCTATTACGAGGAGTCGGTTGGAGTGCCGATGATCGCGCGACTGCCCGGCGTCGTTCCCGGAGGGTCGAGGAATTCGGTCATCTGCAATACCTTCGACCTCGCGCCGACGTTCATCGAGGCGGCGGGAGCGGGCGCGTTGCCCGGAATCGCGGGGCGTTCGCTATGGACGGAGTTGCAGGGCCGGAGTGACGGAACCCGTCCCGACGAGACTTTCAGTGAGCTACACGGAATGACCGGCGTACCCGGTCTCGGGACCGACCCGCCGTCGCGAATGGTGCGTCAGGGCCCGTGGAAGCTCTACTACTACCGGGAGCATAACGCCCCGGCGCTGTACAACCTCGACGACGACCCAGAGGAACTCCACGACCGTGGGGCTGATCCGGCCTATGCGGACGTGCGGGAGCGCCTCATGGCCCGTCTGCTGGACGGCTGGGACCCCGACGACGTGTACGAGCAGAGCACGGCGATGCTGGAGGAGATGGACATCATCAAGGAGTGGGGAGCGACGGTGCAGCCAGCGCATGAAGACACCCTGCCCGTCCCACCCGACGCCGAGCATATCGAGTTGCGCTGAATGGGCGGGAATTCCCCCTGTCTTGCTATACTGTGGTGAGAGTGATATCGCGCCGCGAAGGGGGAAGGAATGATCGACCGAGACCGGCTGGTGAAGACGTACTGCGACCTCGTACAGATCGACAGCGAGTCGGGGAACGAGACGGCAAAGGCGGAGGAGATGACTCGCCGCCTGACTGCCCTCGGCTTCGAGGTCGAGACGGACGACTACGGCAACGTCATCGCGCACGAGGAGGGGGACGACCCCTTCATGCTGTCTGGCCATCTCGATACGGTGTCCCCCGGCAACGGGATAAAGCCCATCGTGGACGGCGACCGGATCACTTCGGACGGTTCCACCATTGGCGGCGGCGATGACAACGCGGGGCTGGCGATCATCCTCGAAACGCTCACCTCGATGCGGGAGGACGGGACGCCGTCCATTCCGGTCGAGGTCGTCTTGACTCGCGAGGAGGAGCCGGGACTGGTCGGCGCGCACGAGCTCGATTTCTCCAAGGTGCGTTCGAAGGAGTCCATCGTTTTCGACCGCGAGGGGCCGGTCAATCGCATCACGCTGGCGAGTCCGACGTATATCGCCTACGACTTCACCATAACGGGGCGGGCCGCTCATGCGGGCATCGAGCCGGAGAACGGCATCTCTGCCATCCGCATCGCCTCGGAGATCATCACGCGGCTCCCACAGGGGCGTCTGGACGAGGAGACGACGTTCAGTATCGGCACCATCGAGGGCGGCTCGACGCGAAACACCGTGCCGGAGAGCGCGACGCTGACGGGCGAGTTCCGAACGCTGAACATGGAGACGCTCGACAACCTGCTGCTCGAAATAGGTAACGTGCTGACCGACGTGAGCGCGGAGTACCCCGATGCCTCCATCGAGAGCGACATCTACCCAAAGTTCAAGTCATTCCGCATCGACGAGGCGCACGGCACGACGCGGCGGGTGACGACAGCCCTTCGCGCCATCGGCCTTGAGCCGGACTTCCAGCTTTCGGGCGGAGGGAGCGACGCCAACGTCTTCTGGGCGAACGGCATTCCCACCATCGTGTGCGGCATGGCCGACTACAACATGCACACGCTCAGGGAGTACGTCGTCATCTCCGAGCTCGTCCAGTGCGTGGAGTTCTGCCACGAGCTGCTCAAGGCGTAGCGATGCTGGTCAATCTTGCCTACGGACGCACGGGCCTCGAGGTCGAACTCCCTGACGACCTCACGACGGTCATCGAGCCGACGTACGTTCCCAGCCTGCCCGACCAGGAGGGAGCGATACGCAATGCGCTCCGAAATCCCCTGGGCGGCGGCCCTACCCTCAGGCGACTGGTCAAGCCTGGACAGACGGTCGCCATCTCCGTCTGCGACGTGACGCGACCCATGCCGTCGAGCACCGTGTTGCCCGTGCTTCTACGAGAGCTGGCGCACGTGCCGAGCGATCAGGTCACCATCATGATCGCGACGGGGACCCATCGTCCGAACACGCCCGAAGAGCTTGACGAGATGCTCGGCCACGACATCGCCCGGAGCTACCGGATCGTGAACCACAGCGCGTTTGACGCGGAGACGCTGGAGTACGTCGGTGAATCGTCGAGCGGCATTCCCGTGTGGCTGGATAAGGCGTGGCTCGATGCGGACGTGCGGATCACGACGGGTTTCGTCGAACCGCACTTCTTCGCCGGATTCAGTGGCGGGCCGAAGATGGTCGCGCCGGGGCTTGCAGGATTCGACACGATCATGCAACTCCACAATGCGGAGCGGATAGCTCACCCGATGGCGACGTGGGGGGTGATTCACGGCAATCCCGTCCATGACGACGTTCGCGACATCGCCGCGATGACGGGGGTCGATTTCAGCGTGGACGTGACCATCAACCGCAACCGGAAGATCACCAGCGTCTACGCGGGCGACCTCTTCCTGGCCCACGAGGCCGCGTGCCGTTCGGCCAAGAGCACGGCGATGCAGCAGGTCGAGAGCTCGTTCGACGTGGTCGTGACGACCAACAGCGGGTATCCGCTCGACCAAAACCTTTACCAAGCGGTCAAGGGAATGTCGGCGGCGGCGAAGGTCGTCAAGGAGGGGGGGACCATCGTGTGCGCCGCGGAGTGCAGCGACGGAATACCCGACCACGGCCAGTACAAGAAACTGCTGACGATGCGCGACTCGCCCGAAGACCTGCTCGACATGATCCTCACCGAAGGACACAACGTCCACGACCAGTGGCAGGTGCAGCTCCAGGCGCAGATCCAGTTGCGCGCGAGTGTATACCTGAAGTCGGGGTACCTCTCGCCGGAACAGGTCAGGGAGGCGCACCTGACGCCCATCGACAGCATCGAGGACACGGTGGCCGGTGCGCTGCGGGAGAGCGGGAACGGAGCGCGGGTCTGCGTGCTGCCCGAAGGCCCGCAGACGATTCCATATGTGGCGTGAGACACGGCCCATTGGTAGGTCTATTCCGGCCAGTGGCGTGTCAACCTCAAAGTAGGTCGACACAGACGGACTGTTTGGTGCATCCTATCCATAAGGGTTCCTCAAGACTCACCGGTTAGCCCCACAACGCAGCAGGATCGCCAATGCTCGACAGCTCCGAGCGACAATTCCGGTTCTACGACAACCGGGAGAAGTACCTTCTCTTCGTGAGCACCTGCAGTGAGAAGCAGGTGATTGCCAAGCGCGTTGCCATGGACATCAGAGGGCTCCGTCCGGGGCCTCCGGCTCTGCGCGTATTCGACGCCGGCATGGGCGATGCGACAGTCCTCACCCGTCTCATGCGAGACCTGCACCGCCGGTATCCCACCGTGCCCTTTCTCATCGTCGGGAAGGAGATCAGCCAGGAGGACATCCGTCTCAGCCTGGAGAAGATGGCCGACAGGTTCTATGAACATCCGCTCACCGTCCTGGTGGTGACCAACATGCTCTACTCGGAAGCGCCCTGGCTCCACCCCCGGTCGAGCGCGAAGCAGGCGCGCCTCAACTGGCTGGAGGTGCCGCTGGAGGGCAGCACGGCTTACGAGTTCGACGAGCAGATCAGCGACCTTGAGCGAATTGTTCAGAACTGGTGGAAGACGACACCGAGCGAGCGCACGGGCAATCCCCTCTACGTGACTCCATCGGTGCTGGTGATATACCGCCAAGACCAGGAATGGCCGCTTGCGCCGGTCATCCCCCAGAAAGGTGACACCCAGCACGAGTACGATCTGATCGTCGCGGCCCAGCCGTTCAGGGCGAGATCGACGGCTACGGTCAAGGTCAGGAACGTGCTCGCTCCCTTGGCGCGCTCCCTCTCTCCAGGGGGCTGCATGGTCGTCATCCAGTCGACGGGGAAGGATCCGGGGATGGAGATAATCCGGGGGATCTGGCCGGACGAGGACCCCTTCCTCACGCCTCGACAGGAGCTCCTGAGAGAGCTGAACTCGCAGCTGGGCGACAGTCATCCGGAGCTCCGGTTCCAAGACTACTCCGACTCGCGGGCCCAATTCCGCTACGACCTGCGACTGCCGCCCTCCGAGCTGGAGACCACCATCAGCACGTCAACGGTGCTGGCAGCGTGGAACGCTGCGACCTACGTCGCCCAGATAGAGGACGAGCGGCTCAGGCCCGCCATGAGCCGAGGAGACTACATCGACGTGACCTCGGAGGTGCTGCAGAAGTACCAAGGACTGTGGTTCGTCGATGAGTCGTTCAACGTGGCAAGGGTGGCGTGAGACGAGGCTCCCCAATCAGGCGTGAACCGTTCCCAGATCTTGAGGAACGTTGACCGGGGCGCGCGTCGTTGGGATAATTGAAGCGTGTCAGTGCCTGCCGAAGTGGCGGAATGGTAGACGCGGCGGTCTCAAAAACCGTTGGGAGTTATGTCCCGTGTGAGTTCGAATCTCACCTTCGGCACCACGTTCATTCCGTAGCTGAATAGCCCTTCCGCAACCCAGATGCCGACATTTCTCCTAATTTAGATCTTGATCACTGCCGTCAGGCGAGAGAAGATGGACGTGATGTCACGAAGGTTTAAGACTGTCGTCGTGAGCGAGTGCCTCTGCCACGCCAACGTCTCCATCACCTCCGACATCTACGCCCACGCCCTCCCCGGCTGGCAGCGCCAAGCCGCCGCCTTCGAGGAAGCCATGGAGAAAGGAGGGTAGGTGATGGGATGGATAGAGTTTCTCGTCGGCGTTCTGTTCCTTACGTTCATCCTCACCGTTCTCGTAGCTTTTACCTTCGGTGACGTGCGGTCCTTTGTGTCCGCCGTCGTGAATGCCCTTTATGAGACAAATGACCAATCTGGCTGGCTTCGGGCGAAAGATAGGGAGAAGAAAGATAGGAAGAAGCAGGTGATCGTTGATCTGGCTCATGCTCACGACAGCGACGACATGGCGTTGGCCGTGGAAATCTGGAGAGGGGTGTATGAGGAGTTCGGACACTGGGATGTTGTCGGAGCGATGGACGAGGCGGAGGAGAAAAGAGAGTTCTGGTTCGGGTCGAAGGTGGACGGCGCATTGAAGGAGAGTTGGAGAAGGTTTCTGGAGGAGTCGTGGATTGATAGTCGGGGTGAGTTCCTCGAGATCGGCATTGCCAAATATCGACCGAGACCAAAGAAGTTCTTGGTGGAGATGGCTTATACTCACCGGGACGGGGATATGGGTAGGGCTATCGAATTGTGGAGGGGATACGAGCCTGAGCCTTTTCCAGGATTTTCTATTGAGATGGAGCATAGGTTAGTAGAGCGTATGATGGTGTACGCAGAGGTGAGAGCAGAGTTGTGGTTGGGTTCGAGGGTGGACGACGCACTGAAGGAGAGCTGGAGTAAGTTTGTCGATGACTCGTACGTTGCCAGTCGGGATGATTACATTACAAACCTTGAGAGAGGGCGCTAGAGGATGAGACACCCATGACCGACGACGAGTTCTTCGCTCTATCCACCCGCATCGAGCATTCGAACATCACCTTCCGCTCCCTCTACCCGGACGAGCCTCCCAGCGACATCCTCCGTGCACACTACGCCGACCTCACCCGTCTCCCTCCACACCCTTGCACACCCCTCCACAAAGGCTTATCGACGAATCTCACCTTCGGCACCACTGCCCTGCCCTAAAGTACACCCCTTTCCCCACAATACACCCTCAATTATCCTCCAGGTTCTCGTAGGCCCCAAACGTGAACGTGAACAGCTCGAAGCGGTCTGAGTTGGAGCTGAGTTGGAGTTCGTGCTGCTCGTATTCGTTTGTTCTGATGAGGCGGTACATCCTGGACTCGTCGACGTGTAGGTAGCTGTTGCCCATGTCGTCGAAGCGGACGTCGGTGTCGGCGGCGTCGGGTGACAGGGCGATGCCGTCGATGGTGATGCGCACCCGGTACGGTGCGCCGCCGCCGTGTCCGAGGACGGCGTTGACGGTCTTGGCGTTGTACTTGATGGCGAGGTAGTCCTCGAAGTCCTCGGTGGGGCGGGCGTGAGTCAGGCTCTCCGGGCCGACGTGCCAGAGGCCCTGGATGTAGAGGTGCTGGTTTTCGTGCTCCGGGACATCCTCGAAGGACACGTCGGTGTCGAGGCCCTCATAGAATTGCTCGTAGAGCACCCACGGATCGGGCGGCGGGAAGCGATGGAACGGCAGGTTTTTCCGGTACCCGGCGTATATCTCCCGCGTCCGAGCAAGCTCACGGTCTCCGACGCGGCCGGCGCGGTCGATCTCCGGGTCGAGGTGGTAGTCTTCCGGCTCGAACGGAACTGAGGAGATGTCGATTCCCGCCTGCCCGAGCCAGTGGCGGATGGTCTGCTCCATGGCGACGTAACCGCCCTCCCCGACTTCCGCATAGCGGATGATGCCCTCGGCGTCAATGAGGTATTTCGCGGGCCACGCGGTGACGCCGAATGCGTCCCATGTCTTGCGGTCGTTGTCCAGCGCGACGGGATAGTCGATGCCGAACCGCTCGACGGCCGCGCTGACGTTCTCGGCGTCTTTCTCGAAATCGAACTCCGGGGTGTGCACGCCGATGATGCGAAGACCGAGCGGCTCGTATTTCTCCTGCCATTCGAGGATGAACGGCAGGGTGCGGATGCAGTTGATGCAGGAGTACGTCCAGAAGTCGATGAGGATGATTTTTCCTTGCAGGGACGCGAGGGTTACAGGGTCGGAACTGATCCATGACTCAAGTCCCGTGAACTCAGGTGCTGTAAGCCCTTCAAGAGGGTGGGATGTGTTGAGCAGGTCCTCCTCGGTCACGACATCGGTGGAGGCAGATACGGGCGGGCCTGTACTGACCACTTCAATAGGAGACGGTCCGCTCACTTCTTCGACAAGCGGTGTGGGTGAGGGTGTGGGAGATTTCTCGACGACAGCGATAGTGGGAGTCGGCACAGCGGGCATTGAATCGTCGCCGCACGCCGTTGCAACCGTGACGAGTAGCAGGGTCGCCAGGACGACCAAGAGGGACACAGCGGGGGTATTTCTCGCCGGTTGTTTCGGGGGCATAGACATTACAACGAACTGAAAGACGCTATGGTATTCTTGGCGCTGCCCTACTAGGAGGCCGGCTATACGGATACATACCTCGGAGCGGTACCGCTGGTGGGTGTACTCGGCCATTGCGCTGGGGCTGTTCGTTTCCGTGGCCGACCATGGCAGCGTGGCCGTCGCGCTTCCGAGTATAGCAAACGAGTTCCGTACCGACCTGCCGACCGTCCAGTGGGTGATGATCGCGTATGCGCTGACGATCAGCTCGCTGCTGCTGCCCATGGGGCGCCTCTCCGACATAGTAGGCCGCAAGCGGCTGTATGTGGGCGGCTTCACCATCTTCCTCGTTGCAGCGTTCCTGTGCATCGTCGCGAACGACATCGTTTCGCTGATCGGCGCGCGCGTCCTGATGGGGCTCGGCGCATCGATGACGCAGGCAACCTCGATGGCGATTCTCCTCTCCGCATTCCCTGAGAGCGAGCGCGGAAAGGCGCTGGGTCTTCAGATAAGCGCGCTGGGAGCCGGCGCGGTGGGCGGGCCTGCCATCGGCGGCTTCGTCGTGGACGCGTTTGGGTGGCAGGGTGTGTTCTTCCTGACGGTCGCGCTGTCCGTGATCGCCATCGCCGCAGCACAAGTGGTGCTCGATAGGAAGAGGACGGACGGAGCGACATCAGGGGGCCGGTTCGACCTGGTGGGAGCGGTCACATCCACTGCGGTCATGATCGTGTTCCTGCTCGCCATGAGCAACGGGGCGGAGATGGGCTGGAGGTCGCCGCCCATCGTGGTCGGCTTCGCAGCGGTCCTCGGACTCCTGTCGTTCTTCACGATTTGGGAGCTGCGAAGCCGGAGTCCGATGCTGGACCTGACGCTATTCCGGCACCGGGTGTTTGCCATCGGAATAGCCTCGAACGCGATGTCTTATATGGGCATCTCTTCGGTGCGATTCCTGATGCCGTTCTATCTTCAGGCGGTGCTGGGCTACTCTCCTGCCCAAGTGGGACTGGTGCTTGTGCCCTCCGCGTTCGCGTGGATGATTACGGGGCCCTTTGGTGGGAGGCTCTCGGACAGATTCGGCTGGACGCCGTTCAATGTGGGCGGGCTGCTCCTCTCGGCAGTTGGACTGTTCATCCTCTCGCGGGCGACGGAGATGTCGCCGCTGTGGCTGATCGTCGTGGGTACGGTGACGCAGAGCGTAGGGACCGGGACGTTCAATGCACCGAACAACAGCTCGATATTCAGCGTGGTGGAGCGCAGGAGGTACGGGGTGATTTCGGGATTCATCAACCTTGTGCGGAACACGGCAAACATCACGGGCATCGCCGTCGCGACGACCATCGTCGTCACGGTGATGGGCTCCCAGGGGTTCGAGCCAAGCCTCGCCGCCGTATCGGACTCCGGAGCCGAAGGAGTGCTCGGAGCGTTCACAACGGGGATGAAGACTGCCTACCTCACGATGTCCGGTCTGGTGTTACTAGGCGCGGCGCTGTCGGTGCTGAAAGGTGGGCGAGACAGGACGGGAGACTTGCCGGAAGGAACCGGTAACCGAGTGGAGGAAACTGAGGCCAAGAGCTAGGTCGAGGCCTCCCGAAAGCTATTCTGTTACTCGATCGACCGTCGTCTGGGGATCGACCGCAACTGGGGTTCACTCCCGCCGAGACTTGCCAGTCTCGCGGCACTTTCCCGTTCCACGAGGGCGCGTAGGCCCGCACTCACGAGCGCATTCACGTCAAGTATGCCAGTGAGTCGGCCTGCCTCTTTCAGCAGGCTCTCATCTATGTCAACGGTGACTTTCATACATCCTCCATTGCCGGAACACAATGAGGATTATAACCTGCCTCACCCCACCGGCGGACGGTGCTGGATCCACGGGCGGGCCTTCTCGAAGGCGGCGGAGGCGGCGAAGACGGTTGACTCGGCCCCGTGGTCGCCGATGATGTGCAGGCCGACGGGCAGGCCGTCGGACGAGAACCCGCACGGGATGCTCGCGGCGGTGGAGCCGATCATGTTGATGGGCATGGTGTAGGGCG
>VXLM01000104.1:676-54697 GCA_009841605.1 Dehalococcoidia bacterium | reverse complement strand
CGTGCGTTGCAGGAGGGCGTCGGGTCGGCGGCGGATCGTCAGCGCAGGCGCAATGAGAAGCTGGACGCGCAACTCAAGGAATTGAAGGAGGAACTCCGAGGCGGCCTCAAGGGATTGAACAGGCTGGAGGGCCAGCTCGACAAGCTCGAACGACAGGTCGGGGAATTGAGGGAGACTCTCCCATCCGGCCTCAGGAGATTGAGGATGTCGCTGGACGGGGTGCGGAAGTACTACGGCGTGCAGCGTCGGCTGATCGAGCGGCGGCTGTCGGCATTGGAGGCGGGCCAGAGGATGACGGGAAACGAAGCATCCGCAGGTGGTGAGGGTGTAGACCCTGGGTCCAGAAGCGTCGCAGCATGGTCGGCGCATACAAAGGGACGTGGTCACCCCTGGGAACCTGCTGGTGCTGAGACAGAGGCCGACGCAGCGGAGGAGATGCAGATCATCGTCTCCGTCAAAGGAGGCAAGGCCACCATCGGGGTGCATCAGCCCTCGTCGGCTCCGTACATCGAGACTTTCGACGATGCGGACCTGTCGGACCTGGGCAAGGACGTCGCGATGGCGACGGAGAGGGCCAGGGCCACGTGGGAGGCGGCTCCCAAACTCGCCCTACGCGCGCCCAGTTCCTCCGGCCCGGCGTCGTAGCCGGCGTCGGCAGGGGCCACCACGGTTCACCCCCACGTGCGCGGGGACGGCATGGGGTACTGTTCCATCGGACGAAGGCGGAGCGGGTGATGCCAGCCGAGTTGAAGGTGCTGGGCGGGCGCAAGGGGGGCGGAGCGGGATGGTCGTGAAGGGCGATGGCGGCCCTGGCGGTGGAGAAGGAGGCGGGGCCGTATGTACCGGCGGACAGGTGCCATGGGGAGCGAAGATGGAGTAAGCCTTGCGGCCCGGCTACGACGTCCGGGATCGGGTGTCGTCGGTGGGGCACGTGGTTGCGCCAAGCTACTCCGCACTGCTCATGCAGCCTAAAACGGCAACTGCTTAGGGGAGATTGAGGGAGGCTATCTGAATTGGATGGCCTCCCTCATCATCGGGCATGGAGAAGGCGGGACAATCGCGGACCAGGACGGACCACATCACAACCTTCAACTCCTGTGCGGCCCCCGCAACCCCGTCAAGGGGGCAGGGGCATGTGGTGTCTCGGAGCGCTCGTGAAACTCTAGCCCTTTCGCTTCCTGAAGTTCACCTTCACTCCCTCGCTTTCGGCCAACTTCCGGTATATCCAGTGAAGAACAAGCTCGGTAAGTCGCCACTCAGCCCACCATGGGCGGTTGGCCATCCACACAGCCCCCTTTCGTAGGCGGTGGCGCCATGTCGACGGCCACGCTACAAGCTGAACATGGGCGACATGTTGAGAATCAAGCTGGATTGTGAGAATGCCATAACCTGCTACCGCCGGAGGCTTATCCGCAATGGACGTGATGCGTACCGAGTCATCGGCTAGAATCGGGATACTGCGGACCCAGCGACCGGCTCGTGATTGCCAGAACTCCCGCAAGAGATCGGCATACCGACGGTTTACCTCGGAGCGCTCCCACATTCCCGCTCTGTTGGCAATCTCATTGATGCGTCGCCGTTTGCTTTGTTGCCAGTCGCGTAGCCAGACTACGGCCAACCCGACAACGCACACGCCGACAGCGATGTAGGCGATCCATTGCCATAGCTGGCTGTTGGTCACTTGGCCTAAGGAGAAGCCAACTGCCAACAACATGATTTCAACGAGTGTCTTGCGCATGCATCCCTGCCCAATGAGAATCTTGGTCAGCGTTGGCGGATACGGCAACTCATGTGTTTTCGACCGAAACCCGCTCTAGGAGTCCCAAGTCGTCAAGGGCTTGGCGAAGCTCCAACTGGAAACTGTGAGCGAGACCCTCATCAACGCTTACCGAAAACTCGACGCCCACGCTCAGGTCATCCCCGGAACGCAGCTTCGGAAGGATTCTGGTGCCGAGGCGGTTCCACACTTCCGGCGGTACGGTTCCTTTGATTCGCAGCGTTGCTTTTCGGTCCGAAAGAGCGGGGACTAAGCCGGGCATAGTCGGGGTTACGCTAGGAATGGGCGATGGAGCTGGCACAGCCGGAGTGTCAGGACCCGGCGAGTCTTCCGGGCTCGCTGGAGTTGGGCTTGAGGACAGGGAACGAATCAACTCGGCTCTGGCCTTGGTCAATAGAAAGACGCCAGACTCGAATACTACTTCATCTGCCTCTACCGGCTCCCTGAACCATACCCGTTCGTAGTTTCCGTCCTCCTTGTGAATGGACGCCAACCCGAAGTCGCCGTTGTTCACAAAATCAACGATCCGCATCCTGAGCACGGCGTCTGGGTCCAAGAGACGGGTGAGCGCCCCATTCAGGAAGCTCTGGCGCAGGCTGTTCAAGGGCCAAGCTTCCGATTCCTTGAACACGGGCGGCCAATGCCGGGCGATGTATCCTGCGCCAACAGACTCGTTGAGCAGAGCCCCCGACTTCAGCGCGTTGATGACTCTCCCGCAGAGCGTCTCACTTCCGCTGGAATGGCCGGCACCGAGGTCTATTACCCTTAATCCGTCAGCCATCTGTGCGTCCTGCAAGGCAGCGAATCTGTAGCCTGCCCACACCTCATCTCTGGCTGCATCCTCTGCAACTTGGACATTCGTCTGCACCTCAGCCCGGTCCGTCTGGTCGAACTCTGCGCCAAGGACACCCTGGGAAACCTCCTGCGCCACCCGTCGCCATGCGAGCCATTGTTCTACGCTCTCTCTTAGTTCACGCCCCGGCTTCCGGGCGCACCAGACCAATGCCCCTGGGTAGAGCCTTGGGGATTCGCCTCTTTCCCTGGTCCACTGGGCGAGTCGATCCATTAGCTGGCCTTTTCCATGCCACTCCTCGGCGGGATCAACGACCACCATCGTCAGCCTTGGAGAATCCTGCACAGCGTCGCCATGCTCAGGGAAGTAGACGACCGGTACTGAGGCACCCCGAGCGAACTCTTCTTGCACAACCTTGCGGACCGCAGAATTGACCTCATCCTCGTCTAGGGAGGCACGACGGTCACTGACGACCTTCCTCAGCGTCGCCTGATGGTGGATGCGGTAGCCGTCAGTGCCAACCTTTCGTATGAAGAACCCCGACTTCTCCAGAGCTGTGGCTGCGTTGTCAATGCTGGCAGTGTCCACCTCCGGTTCTCCCAAGGCGAAACGTAGTTCTGGTAGGTGCGCCACCTTCTCCACTTGCCCACCAGACGACTCAAACAGCATGGCCGTTCCGACCCTGCGATGCAGGGCACGCATTGCCCCCTTGATGTCAACGTCTAGCGCGCTGGCGTGAGAAGTGTCTCCTGCGACGTCCGCGTCAATGGCGGTGTCAAGCCTCTGCTCCCCCAGCTGTCCGAGGACCACAGCGCGAAACTCAGACACGTCCAACGGGGCCGAGCCCAGCGTTATCAGAGGCTCAGTCCGAGCCTTTTGGAACTGCTCTTTCGAAGCCCAAGATATCCATTGAGCCAGCATGGCCAGCGCACCCCGCGTCTGCTGGAACTGCGGAAGGGCTCTCCACTTCCTCTGGAAGACCGAAAGGGTTGCCGGGTGAAATGGGTAGCACGCCTCGAACCGGCTTCTGAGGAAGTCTCGCGCCTTTGCGCCTGTGGTCGCGCTGTCCACAGCCGTCCACTCGGATGGCAGTCGGGCGCTTCGCTCGAAGCACCAGTCTGCGTAAGTCTGGGCGACGCGGCGTCTGGTGCGCTCACTACCTAGGTCCTCGAACAGCCGCCTACGAACCACCTCGCTAATCTCGGACTCGTCGTTGGCGATGAGATCGCGTGCAACGCGGCGGACGACCTTTGTGATGCGTTCTTGCCACTCCTGGTCCCATGCGGTCATCTCCACCTGACTCCGTGGGAGGCTGATTACCGCCGCCGCGTGAGTCGCCCCTGTGACAGCCACTGTCAGGTTCTGAAGGAAAGCATGGAAGGAATCGGCCATTCCCCGGTGACGGTTCACGAAGTTGAGGGCCTCGTCGAACAGCAGCAGTACGGGGGCATTGGCGGCTGAAAACACCCTCGCCAGCGCTTCGGTACCCGGAGGCGTGGTTCGGGCGGCGTTCCCCAGAGCTGAGACGCCTTCCTCTCCCGCCAACTGCCGGGCCAAATCAATCCAGGGAGTCTCTCGACCGTCCGCCGGGTCCCAAGCGTTGCCAACGAACACGCCGACGCGGGCGGCTGGGGCTTCGGAAAGACCGGCCGCGCTCATTAACTCGGAGGCTCCGGGGAGACTGCGGGCCTCAACACCAGCGTTAGCGAGATGAAAAAGAGAGGTGAGTGTATGGGTCTTGCCGCCGCCGAACTGGGTTATCAGTGTCAGCACGGGGGAGGTGTTCTCCGTCCTACCGGAGAGTCTCTTCAGGACCATGCCTGAGTGCTCCGTCAGCGCACGGGTGAAGTATGTGCGCGAGAAGAACTGTGACGGGTCGCTGTAGTCCGGCGGAGCGGTTCCCGCCACCACCTGCTCCAGCGCAATGGCGAACTCGTCCGGGCTGAACGACCGTCCCTCCCGAACTTCACTGCGGGGCGTTACGACTCTGTACCATGGGTCCATAGGGCTGTCACCTCCCCCGGTCTGCCTCTGGCATCAATCCGCTGACCGGACGGCAATGTGTTGTGTGGCTGTCCATCATGTTGGAGGACGGGAAATCCGTATTCTCCCTCCACGTATCGTCACCACGGATCGGTCTTCCAAAGAGGGGCGATGCTGTTCTATCACATCGGACAACATCGCGATTCGTTGCTCTGCCGACACGTCTGGCAGCCGAACGAGTCCGGCGTGCGAGACTTCGCGGAGGTAGATCAGCTCCCCAAAGTCAGTGTCTATCGTGACCAGCACCCGGTCCGTGGATTCCGCCAATTCCAATAGCGCCTTATCGCCAGGGTCAGGACCCAGGGACCTCGCCTCAAGCACGTCGTGTCCGTCATTGCGTAGCCAGTCCGCCAGCCGACGTCCGGCGCATCGGTCCACCAGAAACCTCACGGTGCGGTCACTGAGACGGGAGCCAGTGTATCTCCTGCTATCACCGTGTGAGCGTAGGCGATGCAGGCGCGAATGTCGTCCGGCTCCAGGTCGGGGTAATCGTCCAGAATCTCCTCATGGGTGACTCCCTGGCAGAGGAGACTCAGGATGAACTCAACCGATATCCGCATGTCACGGATGATTGGCTTACCGCCAAATATGTCCCCTCTTGCGGTGATCCGGTCCAACAACTTGGCATTGACGGCCATAGGTACCTCCTCCAGTAATTTGGGCGCGCCCAGCTATCTGGGCACCCCCAGCAGCATGGCGTCGAGCAGCCTCTTCTCCTCGCTGCCCTTGGGATACAGAGCGGTCAGTGCATTGGCGAGGCGCAGAAAGTCGGGGCTGCGTTCCAGCTCTGCACGCAAGAGGTTGCGCAACGCCTGACTGCGGCCCGAAGCTTGAAGCAGCATGGCGGCGTGAACGCGGTCAAGCGTCGTTGCTCCGTGCCTGGCTTCTAATTCTTCGGTTGGTGGGGTTGCTGACGCTCTACCGCGCCTCCGCGCCCGTCCTCGCACGGTGGGCGGTTCCTCCGGGAAGAGAGTGAGTTGGGGAGATGCGGCGGCGTTCGATTCAATCTCGTCGGCCATAGCGTCTGCGCCAGGCTCTCCGAAGAGTTGCTTGCCTCGTTCTGTGACCGGCAGGAGCCTCACGACACCCTTCTCGGTGTTGACGATGCGCGACTCCCAGTCTTCAAGGTGGATGCCCAAGGGTTGGGCGAAACGCCGGGTTACATCAAAGGGGAGGGTGAAGCCGATGGCCTTCCACGAAGGTGCTCCATCCTCCTCATCGTCGTCTTCGGCAGCCGCACCTGCGCCGTTGGTGGAGGCACTGCTTTCTCCAGTGCTCTGCAAGGTCCATAGAAAGAGAGCAGTCAACCTGGCATCTTCCTCAAGTGCTCCGGCTGCGCCGTTGCGGGCCTGGGCCTCGGCGGTGCCCAGCACCTGTTCCAGTGCCTCGCGGCCCACCACCTCCCAGACTCTCTCCAAGTACGTCCCCAAGCCGACCTCTTGCCCCTCCGCCGTTTCCACTCGGGAGTAGCGGCTGTATATCTCCAGCGCAGGCCCGATACAGGCAAACACCAGATCAGCTCCACGAATACCTTCGCGCTGCAACCTCTGCATCCACTGGGCGACGCGATCCGGCAGCTCCCGCAAAACATCGGCCCAATCTCCTACTCGTGCTTCCCCTGGTCGCGGGCGACAGACCAGATGGATGCTGGTGGCAAGTGCGGCGGACTCTCTGGCGCGTAGCCGTGCGCCCATCTCAGTCGCAATCGGCCAAGACCCAGTGATGGTCCAGCCGCCCCGAATCAGGCCCGAAAGCAGAGCCTCCCAACCTTCGGTTGACTTGTGAGCGAAGACGACCGATCCGATGCCGTCCTCATGAAGTACGCGACTACCCTCAGCGAATACCGCCGCCATAGTTTCTTCAAACCACTCCCGGGTTTTAGGATGCCCATTACTGATCTTCGTCTCGTCCTGCACCGCCTCTGGAACCTTGGGTGAGAGGCGGTCTCCAGGATCGAACGTATTCCGTAGTAGCGGATGGTTGGGAAGGCTGCGCCTTAGCCACACTAGGAAGAAGTCGGACAAGTCGGCATAAGGAACTGCGTCATAGTAAGGGGGGTCAGTAAACCAGACACCGGATGCTTGGTCTGGGAGTGGATGCTCTATGGCGTCAGCGGCCTGGATTTGACCCATTCCGGTCACGGATTGTTGGTCAATTACCCTGGCGACCCATTCCACATGAGCCATCCAGTTTCCTGTTGCATCACAAAGAGGACTTGACTCCGTGAAGTCCCATACCATTGGAATTGCTTGTCGGGCGAAAAGGTGAGAAACCTTTTCGCCCGACAAGTGCCACGATCCTAGAGCAGAACAATAGTCCGCATTTTTCGAGATAGCCAGTGCAAGGCCAGTCCGTAGGGAATCTGAGTAAGTGAGACTCTCCTTTTGTTGATCAATCAGATTCACGAACTTGACCAACGCCGCCTTCTGCCTTGCCGTGAACAGGTCACCCCACTGGAACATCCCGTAACGCTGGACGCTGAATGCGCGTCCTGCACCTGAGCCGCCGCCAGCAGGCGTCGGCTCGTCCGGCACAGGACACAGCCCTTGCCTCCCGCCACGCTCCCACTCATCAAGGATGTCCGCCACCCGATCCTGGGCCTTGCGTACCGCCTCATAATCGGCACTTGTTGGCAGTCGGTAATGGCGTCCCGGCTTTCCGGGTTTGAGCGTCACCACCGCTGTCAGCCAAGCACCTCCGACGCGTTCGCCGTCCTCGTTGAACATCGCATCGGCTCCGCCCTTTTGCGCGGCAAGCTGGAACCTCACCCGGTCTGGTGGCATTACTGCTCGACAGCACAGGCAGGTCGCCCTGGCCCGTGCGACAGTCCCTGCGGCCACCTCTCTATCGGACCCCGGCTCGAATATCTCGAATTCCACGCGGGGGACTAGCCCGTCGTCTCGCACCACAGATGGCTTGAGAGCCCACTTGCGGTTGGGCTTTCGGCACAGCCACATGGAGCGCATCAGTGGAATCTCCGCTCCGCAATTCGGAGCCTCGCAGCGTACTGTCCGCGCCCAGAGATACGCTATGGGCGTGGCTCCGTCCGGTTCCTTGGGGTATAGGTCGGACAGCTTCTTCTCGGCCTCGGCCTTGACTTTCGCTCCAGCCTTGCGGAGTTCATCGGCGAGCCCGGGACCGTGTCTTGGAATGTCCTCCAATATCACCTTGAGGATGAGGCAGGCTACGGGGTTGAGGTCGCTTGCGAAGGTCTCGCACCCCAGCCGCAAAGCCTCCAAAGGTATTGAACCCCCTCCAGCAAATGGGTCCACAACCAGAGGAGTCTCCTCCGGGTGCGCCGCGCGAACCAGTGCCCGCCCCGTCTCGATAAACTCCTGTTTGGCCGAGTTGTCCCAATTGGCGAAGTCGGCGATGAACTTGAGCAACGCCCGTCGCAGTCCCTCGTTCGTCTTGACCTGTTTGTCCCATCCCTGTGGCCGGGACTTCATGGCCAGCAACGCCCGTCTCGCCTCGGCTCTAAATCTGTCCGGACAATGGCAGTCGCACGGGTCGGGCAGGAGCAGAGCCAGCAGGACCGCACGGGACGAAGCCAAGGGTCTCCGCGCCCACCACAGGTGCAGCGTCGATGGGTGCCCGTGCCGGATAGACTTCTCCCGCGCCGCGTGTCGCGACACCTCGGCTATCGGAAAGTCCACCTCGGCCAGCCGTTTGCAGGCTGCGGGGATCATTGCCGCTCCTCCGCCCATCGCACCACCGCTTCCGCGATGCGGACGGCCTCGGCGTGGTCTTCATTGGAGACCGCCTCCATCACGCCGGGATAGCGGCCTTCCCATGCGTACTTGGTCAGAAGCGCCGCGTCGTGGACTTCATCAGGTATCGACTCGCCAGCGGTCTCAAGCATCGAGAGCAGCCTTCCCAAGTCGTGCACATATGGGAACTCGATGCCCTGCTTGATCATCACTGCCTTGACCGCCTTCTCAGCTGCCTGCTGAGCCTCGAAGCACAAGTCCTCCAAGTACGTGCCGGGAATGCGGTTCTTGGCCAGCGCGAGGTTGCTTCTGGCGCGATTCAACCACTCCCTCGGGTCGTCAGGCGGGAAACGCTCAGGCTGCGTCATACACCACCAAACCCTCTCGCAGCGCGGGCTTGTAGACCAACGGATGGCTGTCCTTGTACCGCGCTATGTCTTCTGGAGTTGCGACGACCAGGTCCACGGCCGCATTCACGCCTCGCAGTGCCCGGCGTATCCGGTCGGTGAGTTTTCGCCTGTGCGCTCCCGCCTTGATGATCAGGAAGTCCAAATCGCTGTTCGGCCCCATCTCGCCGCGCGCGGCAGAACCGAAGAGGATGATCTTCTCCGGCTGCGCCGCCTCGACGATGCGCCTGACGACTTCCTCGACATCGCTCTTGGTTATGCTGGTGTTGCCAAGCGTGGTCATGTTCACTTCCGACCTCCGCTCGCGCCGTTGTCCGAACTCGTTCCGTCCACCTGCATGGGCCGGGTCATCGCGCTCACTTCCAGCCAGTAGTGTTGCACCTTGCTGACCTCGTGCCACGGGAACCGGGCGGGGTCCTCTATCGGCTCCTGCAATCGTGGGCTGACGGCGCAGTTGGTGACGATGTAAAGCCAGTAGCAATCACGGCGCTCTTCTGCCACCCGGCGCTCGTTAGGTGAAAGCAAGATTGTGCCGGTCTCCGCAGCCAGCCCCTTTACCTCTATTAGGCGCAACGCGCCCGATTGCAAGTCCAGGCTCCGCACGTCGTAGCCCAGGTTCTTCTCGTGTACATCGGTAGCCTGACGACCCTGGGCAGCCTCATACTCCATGACCACCCGCATGGCGGTCATCTCAGTCTCGGCGTTCGGGCGCAGGTTGCGGACATCTTCGGACGCACCCTCCGGGTGAGGCAGCACTAGGACGCTGGTCAGGCGCTCGATGCCCTGAAGGCTGAGTGCCCTTTGCTGTGTGAGCTCGCGCCGTCGCCTGTCCCGGCGCGCCATAGCCTCATCGTGACGGGCTTCAGCCTGGGCCAAGCGTCCCTCCGCTCCGGGGACCTGATTCTCTAAGTCCTCATTGGCCCGCCCGATCTCCTGGTCGGAGCGCGCCAAGACCTCGGTCAGCGACATTTCGACGTGATCGGCTATCCGTTCGATCTCGGAGAGACGCTCCGAGCGCACCTCTTCCAAGAAGGGTCTGAATACGTGCTCGGTTAGCCAGACATCGGCCTCAGGCGACGACGCGACGGCGGGCAGTTCGGTGGGGGCATCGGCGGGGGTGAGATTGCCCAGGATGCCCGGTTCGCTGAGACGGGGCGAGTCTCCTTCCTCTGAAAGTTCTACGGTGTAGAGTCGTTCGTGGATGACGTGGCCGAGGCCGTCAACGACCCGTGCGCGGTAGAAGTCCAAACGCGCTGGCGCTTCATGCTCCAGGGAGTAGAAGCAGGCGCCCTTGGAGAATGCCTCCCGTCCAGCTTCGAAGCTGTGCCTCCGAAGAGCCTCGAACAGGGAATGTCCGGGCGTAACCCACTCCAGGTTCCGCGTCTCCGCTGTCTTGCGATCGGTCGAAAGACGCGGGTATCGGGATGCCAACTCAGGCAATCTCCAGTCGGCTTCCTGTTCGAATCGTTTGAGAGAGGTCGGCGTGCGGCCCGGATCAAACGTGTGGGGGAGACCCGGAGCCGCGCCGAGTGGAAGAGATGCTACCTTAGCGCTCTCTGTGATGAAGCGGGCGATGGTTTCGGGCACCATGCGGCGCTCCTGCGCACGTGCGCGGCGCTCGACGAGCATCGCCAGATTGAGATTCTTGGACGCCAGGCCCTCCAGAGCATTCTGGCATATCTCACGGAAGCGGGTTTCGTCCACGTCTCGAAGAAGCCGTTCCTCCATGTCTTCTTCTCCCAGCTTCCCCGCGTAGAAGTCTCTCAGGACGCGTTCGACCTGGGCGGAGGGCAGGACTTCGCCTACCACGTTGAACACGGCATCGTCATCAAGGGCGTCCCTGATCTCTTGGAGCTTGGCCAAAAGCCTCTGGAGTACTCTTCCCTCTATGGTATTGGCCGCAACGAAGTTGAAGATGAGGCAGTCGAACCGCTGTCCATAGCGGTGGATGCGGCCCATGCGCTGCTCCAGCCGGTTCGGGTTCCATGGAATGTCGTAGTTGAACAGGATGTGACAGCACTGAAGGTTGATGCCCTCACCCGCCGCCTCGGTCGCCACCAATACTTGGATTGCGCCGTCCCGGAACTGCTGCTCGGCGTACAGCCTCGTGCCAGGCTCGTCGCGCGACCCTGGCCTCATGCTGCCGTGGATGCTCCCTACCCGGAATCCCCAAGCCTTCAGTTTCTCTATCAGGTAGTCGAGGGTGTCCTTAAACTCGGTGAATATCAATAGCTGCTGGTCGGACTTCTCAAAGAATCCCTGCTCTTGGAGTATCTCCTTTAACTTGGTCAACTTCTCCTCGGCCTCCGACGCCTCCACCGACATTGCACGCTCGGCGAGGTTGCGCAGCTCCGCCACTTCCCTTCGGACCTCCTCTGCATTGCCGGCGAGTGTGACCGCCTCCACCATCTTTTCAATCCGCTCACGCTCGGCTTCCTCCAACTCTTCCAATTCCTCGATGTCGGGAAGGTCGGGCGGCGCTGTCTGGGCCAGGCGCTGGGCTTGCTTGAGACCCTCTTCCAGCCGCCTCGCCCTATTCTCTAGGGACCGGCGCATGGCGTAGGCGCTCGATGCCAGCCTACGCTGGTACAGCGACATGAGAAAGCCGACCGCGCGGGCGCGCCGGTCATCGCCCTGGTCCGCAGCGCGCCTGCTCTGAGCTTTGACGAAGCTCGTGACCGCTCGGTACAGTTCGTACTCCTCACCATCGATGGAGAAGTCGGCGCTGCGCGTGTTCCGTTTGGTGAAGACCGGCCGCGTCGCACTGGTCCCATCGGGTTGACGTTCCGGGAAGTAGACCATCGCTTCCTTGGTTCTCCGCAGATAGAAAGGAGCTCTCCTCTGCTCCATCGCCGTCCGTATGGACTTCACATCGGCGTAGGCGTCTCTGTCGAGGAGTTGGAGGAAGAGGGTAAAGTTGTGGGGGTCCCCTTTATGCGGTGTGGCGGTCAGCAGCAGGATGTTGTCGGCGCTGTCCCGCAGAAGTTCCCCCAGTCTGTAGCGCTGGCTCTTGTGTGTCTCGTCGCTTGCCGACATACGGTGGGCTTCATCGACGATCACCAAGTCCCAGCGCACCTGTCTGAGTCCCGGCAGGATTTCCTCGCGCTTTGCGAGGTCCAGAGAGGTGACTACCTGTTTCTGGCTCATCCACTGGTTGACGCCGAACTGGTCACGGATGTCACCACCCTTCATCACGAGGAACTGCTGATCGAACTTCTCTCTCAGTTCCCGCTGCCACTGAAAGGTCAGGTTCGCCGGGCATACGACGAGTATCCTCTCTGCGATGCCGCGTAGCTTGAGTTCGCGGATGAGAAGACCGGCCATGATGGTCTTGCCGGCTCCTGCGTCGTCGGCCAACAGGAACCGCACCGAGGGCACCTTCATGAAGTAGTCGTAGACCGCTTCAAGCTGATGCGGGAGCGGGTCCACCCGCGAAATGGACAGGCCAAAGTACGGGTCGAACTCGTGGGCGATGCCTAAGGTATACGCCTCTAGGCCGAGCTTCAAGAGGCCGCCGTCGCCGTCGTAGGGCCAAGAGGCTTCTGTGATGGTCAGGTCGCCCAATTCCACTGCGGTCAGAGTAACCTGCCGGAATCGCTCGGTCCGCTGTCCAACTAGTCCCGCCTCAACGGAATCAGGGCCGTTCAAGCGCACAGTCACAACGCGCATGGGCTCGTTGAACAACGGCCCTGTGAGCACCTGCCCTTCGCGGATTGCGGCTTCAAGCGACAACGGTTAGCTTCTCCTTGCTTGGATTGCCAAAGGCGCGCCTGATCCACCGGCGACCAGCGCACTGGCAGGTTCTGTGATCCAGTTCGGCAATACTGCCCGCAGCGCCACCAGTTCCTCAAGGTCGTCGGCAGAGAGCCTGCGGCATATCGCCTCCAGACCTTCCTGCACTTCGTCAGGCCCCAACCATGACAGTGCACGGACCGCCGCCCCAGCGGGTCGATGCGGTGCTGCTAGTTGCCACCGTGGGGCGTGACGCAACTCCAGCGTCAACTTGCCCAACGATAGCCTGCGGTTGGGTCCGGAGGTCAGATAGACCGAACGTACCGGCACCTGTGTGGTGAGGCCGAGCGCATTCGCCGCACTGCCACCGCACGGCACTATCGTCTCACCCCACAGTGCCGAGAGTGAGGCAAGCAGTTCGCGGATAGCGGGAGGGGCCGGGCCATAGCATGTCTCCGAGGGCAGCAAGTAGATGCCATGACAGATGCGCATCAGGCTCCCCTTCTTGGCAAGTCGGGACAACGCCTGGTCGATTGCAGCCCTACTGCCCAGGTGCAGCAGCATCTTTGGGTGCAGCACAGAGCCTTCCGGCAGCGTTGCGGCGTAGGTCATGATCTGTTCTGACGTGCTCGGCATCGGCGCAACTCCTCTTGATTGTCAGAATTATACAAACTACACTAACGATCATCAATCCCGTAACGTGCTGTTATCGGGAGGGTGGCTAAAGAAGGCTTGGCGCGAAGCGAGGCTATTGCAGCATGTCCAAGTTGGGCGAAGATCTCAACGCTGTCTTGAAGAAAGTAATCCCGTTGGCGACATTCGAGATTAGGCGATTTGGTGCTTACAATGCATCCGAGATTAGGGAGATTTACCTTCAACGTCATCCTACCGACATTTTTCGTATCGGAACCGCGCGTCCCGTGCTGGACATTGAGGACAGATCAGAGATTGAACGTGTTCTTCGCATTATGCTCGCCAGCTGCATCGAAGACGACCGCATTGGAAACGGGTTTGCGGTCGTTGCCGGCGGATTGGTAGAAACCTCTGTTCAGAATCTTGTGGATGGTGTTGTGCGAGCAGCAGCGGTCCTAGGCGCAGAAGAGACAACTCGAAGGGTAGATCGATGGGCAAGTGGGGAACGAATCCAGTATCAGATGTGCGCACTCTTGGATGGTTTGTCCTTGGAACATCCCGTGGAGGTTGACGAGGGTATTCGCCTAGATATCTTGCCCGCGTCATCCCCGGCGGTGTTTGCGCACTTGCCTCTCGGAGCGGATTTAGACCTCGCGTCGTCGAGCGTTATGGGTGAGAGTAAAGTCTCGATTGACTGTAACGATGGGCCGGCCTTTTTCTTGCCTAGTGAAAGGACCTTCGCTGCAAATGGCAGTGTTCACCGGTCTTGGGCGGTTGGGCCGGTCCCGGCAGACTTTTGGGGTGTCTTCTGTAAGTCGTTGTCATTGGCGAGCAACAGATACCTAGATTGGGTTGTGCAGTGGGCAGAGTTTGCTGAAGGAGAGCCGTTCGGATGGAATGTCTTGAGTGGCCGCAGTTCTCAAGGTATGGGTGGCCAGCACGCAATCTCGATTACCCAGCCCGTCTCACGAGCAGAAATCGATCATGCGCTCGAGATATTTCCCAAATTGTCAGCAGAAGGGGGTCTGGATCGTCGACTTTCGCTTGCGATCGATCGCTGGGTAACGTCTAAGGGACGGCGCTCCTTCGCAGATCAGATAATTGACTTGCGGGTAGGGCTAGAGGCGTTGTTTGGATTTGACGGCGGCGGTGAAATTGCGTATCGCATGGCCACTCGGGGTGCATGGTATCTCGGGAGTGATACAAAGGACCGTAAGTCCATTTACGACACCCTTAAGGATGCTTACAACGAAGCATCGAACGTCATCCATGGTAGACCGGAGAGAAAAAATCAGAGATTGACAGCTATCCTGGCACACGGTCAGGATCTATGTCGCATGGCAATCCTCAAGAGGATGGAGAGTCCATGTGCGCCGGACTGGGATGACATTACTATGGGAGCACAGTAAGAACTGGCGGTTCCGGGCCTTGCAGGATTGCCCAGCCCGATTTCAAAGACGGTGCCATCTAACATCCACGCAGGCCCAGCTTCGCGCCCTCTTGGCGCCTCTGACCTTGCGCGTCACGTTACAGGAATCGCGAGTCCTTGGTGCGCCGACAGGATGCCGAGCGACATCTCGAAGATGGCGGTATCTACCGTAAGGGGTGGTGGGCCGGCGAGTAACCCTCGTCGGCAACCCTCTGTAAGCCCGCGACAGCGACTCCACTAGCCGCACCTGGTCGATTCTGACTGCCCACGACACTTTCGAGATTGATCCCAACTCCGGCCAGTTGCGCACCAGGACCGCCCTCGACGCGGACGCCACCTACAGAGTATTGGTGCATGTACGGGACGACGTGGGGGCCTCCGACACCATCGAGGTTGCCGTGACCGCGACTCAACCAGATCCAATCCCCACCACAATGCCGGCTGCGACGGCTCCGTCGCAGGGTGAAGAAGAGGGATTGCCGGTGTGGGGATGGGTGGGGGCGGCGGCTCTATCTGCGGTAGTGGCTTTCGCGTTCATCGGCCTCGCCCTCGCCCGCCGCCGCAGGTAACGATAGGCGCATGCCGCGACGCAGGGAAGCTGGGACAGTGCAATCCTTAACACTCTCCTGGCCTACCTGCCGAAACTGGGCACGCTGGGTCACTGGCGCAGACTCGTCAACCTCGACTCCACGTTGAGCATCGCACATCCTGGGAAAAGGTGACCCCGGCAGTCGTTGGTCATCCCTTTTGACTCCGAATCTAGTCCTCTTCCCATAGAACGCCGTTCTTGGGGAGCTTTCCACCTGACTTAAGCCACAGTTGCTGTAGGGCGCTTTGGTTTCTCCACCACTGCCCTCACTCACCCCACCCTCCAACCCACCTGACCGAGTTTGCGGTCACGACTCAGAGCTCGCAGGGCGTCCGTTACTGACTAATTAGCCTCAGTAGCTTCCAAATCGGCTGTCCATGAGAACCGTACTTTGTTGTGTCGATTGGCAGACGAAGAAGGACTTCCGCGAAGAGACGATGAAGATTACGGACGGTCGGGGCGTCGACGTGGTCTACGACTCCGTGGGCCAAGCGACGGCGGACGACAGCCTTGCCAGTCTCAGGCCGCGTGGGATGATGGTGCTGTACGGGGCCGCGAGCGGGGCCGTGCAGTCGCTGCCGGTATCGGTCATCAACGCCAAGTCACTGTTCTTTACGAGGCCGGGACTGAACGACCATGTCGCCACCCGGGAGGAACTGGCGTGGCGGGCCGGCGACGTGCTGGGCTGGGTGGAGTCAGGCGAACTGTCTCTGCACATCCACGATACGTACCCGCTTGCGGAGGCGGGACGCGCGCAGGACGACCTTGAGAATCGTCGGACGATGGGGAAGGTGCTGCTAGCACCTTAGGAGAGTGGAGGCGACGGGCGGATTCGAACCGCCGAATAGAGGTTTTGCAGACCTCCGCCTTAGACCACTTGGCTACGCCGCCTCATCATGTAGACATGGTGCCGAGGGAGGGACTCGAACCCTCACAGCCTTGCGGCCACAGCGCCCTCAACGCTGCGCGTCTACCAGTTCCGCCACCTCGGCTAGGGTCCTCAGCCGCAAGCTATCAGCCGAGGTTGGTGTTATCGTATTATAGACAAGCGCCGTTGCGGTGTCCATAACGATATAGGCGCTATGTTGAGGGGTGGTTCCGGTCAGAGCGTTGGCCCCAACCCTAGCCCCTCTGCATTCCGGACTCCGCCGGAATAACGGTGGGGGTGCTGCCGTGCCCGTACTTCCAGTCACTCCTCAAAATTGCCGGATGAACGACGAAGTCGACGGAAGAACAGCACCAGTAGGCCGCCGGAGAGAAGTATCCCAAGTGTCCATCCGCCTATGAGGAGCCAAGTCAATAAGTCCCTGCTATCGCTGGGCAAGACTTGGAGGGGGACGTTTGTCGTTACGTTGCCTAGAGGGCCTGAAACGTCGAGTGTGAAGATCCACTGCCCTTCCTGGCCGACGGGAATGCGAACGTCGAAGTGGCTAAATCCGGGCACGACTGTCTGAGGCTGGAAAGGGCCCACCGTCGCACTGGAAGGCCCTTCGCCGCGCAGGACCAAGTCCGAGGAGATGGGCGCAAGGTGCGCCTCATCACCGCCATTGGTGGCAGCGACGGCTTGGATGAGGACGGTGAAGACCAAGAGACCGGTCTTCGGTTCAGGGGGCCATACGGTCACGGCAATATCGTACCCGCCCTGTTGTTCGCGGTGAACGAGCATTCCGCCATTGGCCGCCGAACTGGTGACGGTAAGGGAGAAGAGGAAGAATCCTAAAGCGAGAGCCGTGAGAAGTCGCACCTTCCCATAGTATCTGAAGAAGGTTGACGGTGACAAAGGCGCCGGCATGACCGAAAACGTATCTACAAGACCGGAGTAGTCGATAGACTGGTAAGCGCAGTCGCCTGCAAGTTGGGCTACGTCCCATTAAACCAGTGGAGGAACGTAAATCATGCCGGATGAACACCCCACATTGCAGACCGAGCGCCTCACCTTGCGTCGCTTTCGCCTGACGGATGTGGACGATGTAGTTGCATTCGCGAACGATGAGGAGTGGCAACGATACCTGCCTCTGCCCTTCCCGTATGAGCGCGTTCACGGGGAGCAATTCGTAGCAGAGTCGTTTCTGAAGGACTGGAAGTCACATCCAACATTCGCGATCGTACTTGACGATACGGTGATCGGCGGCATCAATCTGAGTGTCGACAAGAGACGTCAGACTGCGGAGATGGGTTACTCCATCGCTCGAAAGCACTGGGGAAATGGCTACGCAACTGAGGCGACTCACGCCGTTGTCAATTGGGCTTTCGAGGAGTTTTGCCTGGCCAAGATTCATGCCGTAGCAATTGTCGACAACAAACGGTCGTGGCGCGTGATGGAGCGTATCGGCATGACCAAGGAGGGCGTGCTGCGAAGTGAAGTGCCCGGCACGGACTCAAGCCAAAGACATGACATGGTGTACTACGGGATACTTCGTGAGGAGTGGGAGCGGTAGGAAGCGCCCATCTCTGAATCTTGAAACGCCTTGCGAACACCGGATCAGGAAAACGGAGTCCCCGGACCGTGTTGGCGAACGATCCGGGGACTTTCGATAGACTTAATTAGGGAGGCTTCCCTACCCGTTTTTCTCTAGCTGCCGACGGTGACGCCCTTCGGCGCTGCGGGAGTTGGCGCCCTATCCGCGCCGCGGCGTCGCAGGACCTCGACGATGATCTCGGCTGCGTCGGCGATCGTCATCCGGTCGAGATTGACGGTGATGTCGAACTTGCTGGAATCGTCGATCTCGCAGTCGAACAGTCGCCTGAATATCTCCCGCTGCTCCTTGTCGGCGCGTTGGAGGCGCTTACGGGAGGCCTCCGGTGTGTCCCCGTACTGGGCAAACCGGACTGAGCGGGACTCGTCGGACGCCGAAACGAAGACCGTTAGGCCATCGACCTGCTCAGGAAGGAAGAGGTGACTCCCGTTCCCATGAAGCACGGCGTTGCCCTCTGCCGCTCGCCGTCGGACGATTCGCCGCAGCTTCTTGACGTACTGTCGCTTGGACAGCGGCTCGTGGAGAAGCTCATCGTACTCGTACGGTCGGCTGGGAACGTACGCGTGATAGCCGCTCTCGTAAGCCGTGGTGACCTCCGTGGGCACGACGATGGAAGCGAGCAGGCGCATCCAGAACGACTTATGACTGGTCTCAAACGACTCAAGCTCCGCTCTAGAGCACTGGAGCCTCTCGCTGAGTAGATCCTTGATCTCTTCGCCGATGTACTCGCTGTCGAGCAGGCGGGCGATCTCTTGGCCCAGCACCTCGGTCTCACTTCCAGGCAGCCCCGCAATCGCCACGACCGGCGTGAGCTCCTGCTCCTTGTGGGCTCGCGAGTCCTTGGCGGAGTAGCGGGCTGACGAGACATTCATGTGGGCGACATCGATCTCCCCGTGCTTGACGTTGTCTCCACTGGCTATCACGAAGCCCAGCTTTTCAAAGAGTCCTATTGCCGGCCTATTTTCGACGGGGACGGTCACCCACGCGGACTCCAGTCTCATCGTGTTGAAGACCCTATCGAGCAGCTCCAGCATGGTCGCTGTGCCGTACCCGTGGTGCCACAGATCCTTCCGCCCGATGAGGACAGACAACTCCGCGCCACCCTCCCCGTCTAGCTGCACCTGGCATTCACCAACATGCTCGTCGGCGACGTTGTAAATAGAGAATATAGCCCGGCGCGGGTCGCTGAAAGTCCTGCGCCACTCCCAATCGCTTGCCTCGAGCATATGCTGGGGGTCATACCCCGGGTGTACGGGGTCGTCAGCGCCGTACTGGCCGAACCATCGGCTGGACAAATCGTCATCCTGCAGCCACCATGCAATTCTGTCAACATCATCTCTCGATACGCTCTTGAGCGTTACCTCTGGCAGCATGTCATCCTCCCTTCCTTACAGATATATAGCTATAAATAACCGCTACCTTCCCAAGCCAGCCCATCCAATTTTCTACAACGTACATGATGGCGTGATGTCGTGTCAACTTTCCATTTCATTTACCTGATTTCGTAATAATTCGCACGGCAATACACATAATGCAATTCACGCATGAGGAATACTGAAAACCTTTTCGTATATTATGATGCATGTAAAACGGGTCGTTTTCGCAGGTTATCGGCCTCATAGATGCAATGTCCCGAAGCGTCGTTGACACCCCTTTGGAGCGTGGGATACTATCGAGTTCGCGGCTACGAAAACGGCCTGATTTCGTAAGCTGACTTGGGCAGACGCATCGGGGACGAAATAGCCATGATAACCTTGAATATGCGGCTGACGGCCAAGCCGGGGTGTGAAGAGGAGTTGAACTCCGCGATTCGCGACAAGTGGATGAAGGCCATGGCGAAGCAGCCCGGATTCATTCGCGGCGTCATGCTCAAGCCGTATGAAGGAGACGCCGCGGCCAAGGTCGGACTCCCGGATCAGGAATTCACTGTCGAAGTCGTCTCGTTTTGGGAAAGTGAAGAACGGCGGGCTGCATGGGCGGCAAGCGACATCCATGCAGAAGTGATCGCGTACGTCAACGACGCGATCTTGCCGGAAACCGGCAAGAAGGCCGTGATGTTTACGATTGAGGAACGTTGGGAAACATCTTTCTAGGTCATCGGTGAGCACCGGCATGCTTAGGGAATAGCAGACAAACTAGTCTTTAGAAAGAAGAGGAGTACCGAAGAATGACGGAAGGACGACTGGTCTATTTGAGCGGCGATTTCGTGCCGGAATCGGAGGCGCGGGTGTCGATTTTCGACACCGCCCTGATGTTCGGCGACATGGTGTTCGAGATGACACGGAGCTACAACATGGAACCGTTCCGGCTTCGTTATCACCTCGAGCGACTGTACGCGGGCATAAAGATACTGGAGATCGATTGCGGTCTGGACATCGACGAGATGGAGGTTGCGACGATGGAGACGATCGAGATCAACAAAGACAGGATGCCGGAAGGCGTCGACTACCAGATCATGCACAACGTCTCCAACGGGCCGCTTGGGCTGTATTCGTCCGTATTCCCCGAAGGAATCAAGCCAACGATATCGATCAACGTCTGGCCGCTGACGTGGCATCTCGCCGGGATCGCCGATTACTACGACACGGGCGTACACTCCATTCTGACGCAGCAGCAGTCGGTGCCCGCACGATACATCGACCCGAAGATCAAGAACCGGAGCCGCGTCTTCTACCAGGTGGCGAACCTGCAGGCGCACAAGATCGACCCGAAGGCCTATGCCCTTCTGAGCGACGAAGACGGGTTCATCACCGAGGGGACGGGCAACAATTTCTTCATCGTCAAGGACGGAGTAATCTACACGCCGGAGGGTCGCAACATTCTGCGGGGCGTCACACGCGGCGCGGTGATTGACCTTGCCGCCGAGTTGGGGATACCGCTGCAGGAGACGAACCTCGAGGCCTACGACGTTCATGGGGCCGACGAGGCGTTCGTGTCAAGCACATCGATGTTCATCCTGCCCGTGACGAAATTCAACACGCTGCCTGTCGGCGACGGCGAGATAGGTCCGACGGTCCAGCGGCTCACCGACGCCTTCAGCGGCACAGTGGGCGTGGACATCGTCGCTCAAGCGAAGCAGTACAAGGCCGAAGCGGAGGCGATGGCGGGGGGTTAGCACCCTACCCTGCCCCCACGTTATAAGCTCCAAGCCAGCGCGTCGCTACATCGAGTCCTCGATACGCGCTCTCAACCGTCTGGTCCACGATGTGAAGGGCGCATTCGACCACGCGCACGGGACGGAGCGGACCATCATCCCGTAGATCCAGGGACGCGAGACTCTTATTCGCATGTCAGGGTCGAGCCAGCTGGGGCTCCGCATCAGCTGGTCCAGCGTAGCTAAGCCGATGAGGACCGGCCAGATCATGGCGAGCCGGAGGCGTGCGCACCGTCGCGGCGTGGCCTGGATGTATTCCTCGGCAGAGACGTAGAAATCGAGCGCGTGACGCACCAGATCCGTGAGCACAGGTCTCGCTGCCCCGCATGCGTCAGGACTCAGCAAGGCCTCCGGCGTCAGGCCAACCGACTCCAGCATCTCGCGAGGAACATAGCACCGCCCTGCCCTCACGTCCCTCGGGACGTCTCGGATGATATTCGTCATCTGAAGGGCTTTTCCGAACCGAACGCCGAGATCTACCATGCGATCTCGGTCCCAATTCCGGATGGTGGGATCGTGGGAGATCATCACGTCCGTCCAGAACTCGCCGACGCAGCCGGCCACAAGATAAGCATACCGGTCGAGGCCGTCTAAAGTGTCCAGAGCGCCGATCCGCCCCGACTCAGGAGCCGGAAAGGTGGTCAAGTCGAACTCCATGCCACGAACCAAGGTGTCGACTGTCTTTTGAACGTTCCGGTGATCGTCCTCCGGCAAGTTGTCGAGCAGAACGAAGAGACGAGGGAGGGCTTGCAGAAGTTCAGTCTCAGGTTCGTCATGGCGAACCTGGAGTTCAGGAGAGGCGCTAAGTACGGTAGGAAGCTCGATGCTCCGGTCGCTCAACCGGGCACGAAATCTCTCCAGTTGACCCAGACGGTTAGCCGAAGGAATCGCATCGGTGTCTGCAATGGTGTCGGCGGCGCGTGCCAAAAGGTATGCAAGCTGGATTGGTTTTCGAACCGGTCGGGGAAGGACGCGAATCGTGAGATAGAACGACCGGGATACCCCCTTAAGGAGGCCAGCCGAAATGTCGCTGCTATAGTCCAAGGAGGTCATGGTGATTCGGCGGGGGACACGGCTATGGTATGCTGCGTCTCTACCCTCGTCAACGACCCATAGCTGGACGAAAGGAGGAGTAACGTGCCCACAACTCCCTCAAAAGAAGACATCTCTCGCCTACGCGAGTTCCTCGCGCCAACGAAGATCGCCGTTGTTGCCACGATCGGGCGGGACGGTATGCCGCAGCTCACCCCGAATTGGTATGTGTATCAGGATGGCAGAATCGCCATTTCGACGACGAAGCAGAGGGTGAAGTACGGGAACCTCGTCCGTGATTCGCGGCTGGCGGTGTGCGTGCTTACCGAACCTCTGGCGCAGGAATACGTGGCGGTCCGGGGAACTGCGGATATTATCGACGACGATTCGATCTGGCCTGTCACGGAGGCTATCGTTCGGCGGTACGTCCGCCCTGAGCGAGTGCAGGCCCGCATGGAGCTGCTTCGCACCGAGGACAGGATCATCATTAGCCTGAAACCTGAGAGGGTCCATTTCCGCTAGGGCTGGACTTCGTTCTCTGCATCTCTCCTCAGCGGGCGACGACTGTGACGGAAAAATGCAGTGGGGCCGGTCGAAAGTCGATCGGCCCCACACTTTGCCCCTAGACAGTCGGGCTGCCCGGGGTTATTTCCTATTCAACGTCTAGTCCCAGTAGTTCGCGTCGAGGAAGTTCACGCTGCTGTAGCGCTTCGACCTGTTGCCCGGGTGATTGAGGTTGTCAATCCCGTCCTCGAAGTAGAACCACTCCATCGGGTGACCGCCTGCGGGCGACCAGTTCTTCGGCACATTGCGCATGTTGTTGCGCTTGATCTTCAGTGCGCGGAACAGGCCGGCGTAGGCGAGGCCACCGATCTTGTACTTCTCTTCCGCGTTGATGCGGAACAGACCTTGCCCGGCTTCGATGCGCTTCGGCGACAGCAGGGAAACCGTCCAGCCGTCGGTAATCAGCTCCTGAAGCCTGAGCATGTTGCCGCTGATGTCAGCGGGGTACGTGCCGTCGGGGGCCATGTTGCCGTACACGTCGGTGTACTTCTCGTCGGGACCGGTCGGAGGCATACCCTCTTCACCGCGGGTCGCGTAGTACTGGCCGATGGCGGGACCCTGCGGGTCCTTCGTCGTCGGGGCCACGCGGTTCCAGGCGTTGGACCACGGGTTCGTTCCACCCTCGGTGGAGGAGAAGAACTCGAAGTACTCGGTCGGCGGGATGCTGGTGTTGCCGGCGCGAGAAGACTGGTCGGCAATGCTCAGCTTGATTCCCAGTGCCCTGAAGTCGCTCTGCAGCCACTCCACGAAGGGATAGTGGGAGCTCGACTGGAAGAACATGGACAGAGGTCCGGAGCCGTCCTTCTTGTCGAGGTAGCCGTCACCGTCCGCGTCCGTGTAGCCCATATCTTCCATGAGGGCCTTGGCGCGGTCGAGGTCGTACTCGGTGTCCAATGTCCTGTACTCCTCACCCGGGAAGTACGGGGTCGAAGGATGGGGCATCATGTTCTGCGGAGTCCCGAGCCCTGCGGCGAGGGACTGGTTGGTGCCGTTCCTGTCCCACGCAAGGGAGAGGGCGACACGGAAGTCGTGTGTTCGGAGCAACTGTCCGAGCTCAGGGTCATCCACGTACTCTTGGTTGTTGATGAACGTCGAGTCCGAACCGTCGGGCGAGTCGTGTTTCAGCACGCTGTAGTCGCCCTTCTCGGAGTTGGCGAGATAGAGCGGCATTTCGGCGGTATTGAGGTCCCAGCGAGACCAGTCGCTCTCACCATTCATGGTGCGGAAGATGCCGACCTCTCGGCTTTCGGTGCGAATGCCTATCCACTCGTCCATGTACGGAAGCTGGTTACCCTCAGGGTCGATGGACGGGTGGTAGTGGTTGCGCTCAAACTCGGTCGACTCCGCTCCCGGCACCTGACTGCGCGCCCAGAAACCGCCGAGCACAGGGTTGTAGTGGTTATCGCCCCTGTAGATGTAGTTGATGTCGAACTCGGTCGGGATAGGCTCCGACGGCGGACCCTGGAATCCACGGACGTTCCTGATGTACGAGAAGTTCTTCACCCAGTTCGGCTGGTTGTTCGCCTCAAGAATCGCCGGAATCTCAGCATTGTTGTACTTGATGTGGTAGCGCTTCTGAATATGCGAAGGCGAGATGAAGCACCTCGGGCATCCCTTGATGCCGGAGAAGATGTTCATCGCCGTCGACTCCATGAAGCTGAAGTTCGGATCGTCAAAGAAGACCTTGAAGGTCGAATCGTCGACGATCTGCACCCTCATGTCGTTGCCGGTGATTGGCGACCTGAGCACGGCGGGAAGACCGGGCATCAGCTCTTTGTTGAGCATCAGGTCTTCAAGGGCGAACCGTATATCCTCCATCGTGTGGGGATGTCCGTCCGACCAGCGCGCGCCGTTACGCATCATGAAGGTGAACTCGTCACCCGCGTCGTTCGACTCGAACACGCGGAAGACGCTGGGTACGAGAAGAAGTCCGTCGGGGGACATCTCAAGGCCATAGCCCATGCCCATGTCTGTCTGGGTGATGTTGCCCCTGCGGGTCGTTCTCAGGCTTCCGCCGTACACTCCGATCTCATCGCCGGGCGGAAGGATGAAGACGTTCTGCCAGTCGGGAAGTCGCTGATCAACCGGCAGGATCGTACCGGCCTTCACAGCGGCTGCCGACATAGGAGACTCCTTGTACGGCACCTGCGGGAAGTTCTCGTTGGACGTGCCCGAAATGATATGGAACGCCCGACCGAACGAACCCGGCTCGATCTTCTCAGGCATGTACATGGCGGCTTCCATCGTATCCATCATACTGTCGTCGCCCGTGCGAGCTGCCACAGACGATGTGGAGCCGCCAACTGCCTGTGGCGCCATGGCGGCTTCAGGCTGCTGTGGCGCCATAGCGGGCGCTGCAGGAGCCGGCTGCTGCTGGACCTGTGACGGTGCCTCAGGAACAGCTTGGTCCGTCGGGTATGCTGCCTCTGCCGCCGGGGCAGCCGCTCTGGCAGCCGCCGGTTGCGCCGGTGCGTCCGGTTCCTCGGCAGCGCAGGCGATGCCCACGACAGCCAGAATCACAGCCGCGAAGACGGCAGCGACACTATACTTCCAATACCTAGTTTTCATATGTACTCCCTTCTGTATTTTCAACCTCTTTACTTTGCTAATGGTCCACTTTTACCAAAAACGGCATGGACTATATCTTCCTATTCGGCAAATGTCAATACTGCATCGGCACTCTATGGATGACCAAAGCGAGAATCGCACATCTCAGGATAGTCGGCTTGGCACATGAATACCAGATATAAGTCTCTTACAGCAAGGACCGTTCTCGAAGCCATGGCACGACGGCGTCGAGGGCCGAGTCCGGCAGCCTGGTGCCGTCGTGGCCCGGGATACTCATCATGTCGTGCGTGAAGTCGTCCAGTCTTTGTCCAGCCCGTTCGGCCAGGAGTTGAAGGTCGTCGCAGTGTTCACCGTGTATCAGGAGAATACCGGCTCCTGCACCGGTGAGCCTATCCGGCCACTTGGACATCACGTTCGGCTTTTGCCTCAGTGATGCAGGGTCGCGACTACGTCCTTCGCTTGAGTAGGAATTATGCAGGGGGTCGTTTCGCAGCCGGAAATCGGTTCCGGGTTCAGGTTGCACAGGATATTTTCGTTCCCTGAGTGCAGGGTATAAGGCTGCCACACCTCACGAATATACTGTCTTGATTCACCGTCGGACACTGGTACTTCACCTCGAATCTCTTAACGACTCGCCCATAATTGTTTCAGGCACTATGTTTGAATACAATAGCGCCTCGTGAGAACAAGACCGGGAGGCAGTAGGTGACTAATAACGCACAAATCACTGACGAGCAGTTGGAAACCCTCAGAGGCATCCCGACCCAGACGATTATCGATGCCCTATGGGCTCAGGGTTACCCTCCGACGATGATAGAGGGAGCGCGGCCCTTGCAGGCGGGCCAGCACATGGCGGGACGGGCGGTCACGCTTCGCTATGTCCCCCACAGGCCCGATCTTGCGGAAGATAAACCGAAGGGAGACCGGTCGGCGGAGTACGTGGCCTTCGAGCTTTGCGGCCCGGGCGAGGTGCTGGTCATCGACGCCATGGGCTGGAAGTACAGTTCCGTGGGTGGAGACATTAAGTTTTTCCGCTTGTTCCAGAGGAATGTGGGAGGTCTTGTGACCGATGGCTCAGTGCGGGACAGCGTTGCTCTGAAGGAGTATGGGTTCCCTGTGTATTCCTACTCGACTACCGCCAAGCAGGGCCCTTCTGACTTTTGGCCGTGGCAGGTCAACGACGCGATACAATGCGGTGGAGTTCTTGTGAGGCCGGGCGACGGTGTGGTAGGCGACGACGACGGCGCAGTGGTGGTTCCGCGGGCGATGGTCGACAAGGTCATTGGAATAGCTGAGGAACGTCACGCGGTCGAAGAGGTCGTCAAGGCGCAACTTGCCGTTGAGGACGTTTCTCCGGGCAAATACTACCCGTTCAACGACCGCACATGGGAACTCTACGAACAGAAAACCGGCAAGAAGCGAAGTGGTTAAAGAACCCAAGGACTCTGGAATCGAAACCTTAAGGCTTTGAGGAGAACATCATGGAATTCATAGGATCAAACCTCGACAGGCCGTTTAGCTCAGCCGTCATCCACAGTGGAAGAACTCTGGAAACGGTCTTAACCGGCATGAAGCCCGGCGCCACGACTCCGGTTGAAGGTGGAGCGGCCATGGAGCTGCGCGAGATATTCCGTCAACTCGACGAGATTCTGGCGACGGCCGGGGTAGATAAGACCAGCGTGTGCTCCGCGCGCATTTACCTTCAACACGTGAACCGCGACGTGGGGGAGATTAACGAGGTCTGGAGGGAGTATTTCGGCACCCACCCGCCGAACCGACGCTGCTACGGTGTCGACCTGCAGTCAGGGATGCTCGTCGAGGCCGGGTTTGTGGCGGAACTGCCGGACTGATCATCGATCGACTCACCTATTCAAAGGGAGTCCCTCATCGTACAGCGGTTGTCGAGTCAGGGCGGCTGAGGTTATCCTGAAAGCTAATCTTGCGGGTTAGGAGGACTAGCTTTGGTCCGAGCATTCATCTTGATTGAGGTCGCCGCAGGCTACTCGACAGCGGTCGTCGACAGCCTCTCCGGGCAAAACGGCATAGTCGACGTGGTTCGAGTGACTGGGCCTGTGGACGTAATCGCGATCGTTACTGCTCCCACCATCAAAGGCGTGAGCGACCTCGTAGGCGAAAAGATCCACACACTTCAGGGTGTTATTCGCACCACCACGTGTGTAGCGCTGCAAGGCTCATAGGTCCACAGAGAGCTTCTCGCCGTCGTCTTCTCTGAGAAGGGCCCTACTAGGCGCTAGGACTGTTCAGTGGCTCCGGTGGAGTCCGGCACTTCATCCCATTCGTCGTCATCCTGCCATTGATCCCCGGCACGTCTGCGACGGCGATGACCGAGCAATGCATGGGCCAAGACGAGTCCACAGAGGCCGCCCATGCCGAACACAAGCGCGGTGTCTTCAGGATTGTAGCGGACCGTCAGAGCCGCCAATGCAGCGTACCCAAAGACGACGTTCAGGAGGGAAGAATACGGCAGCTTCTGGCCACCGAGCGCCACTATCGACGCCACCGCCACGCTGATGAATCCATGTAGCGGAAATAGCGCGAAGATCGCGCCTCCCAGAGTGACGAGGCCGTCGCCGCCCCGAAAGCCGGTGAACATAGACTTCCAATGTCCAAGGACAGCCGCGCCGGCGGGAAGCAGCAGCCAGGGACTCTCGACACCCATGACATTACCTAGAAGGATCGCGAGGGCGCCCTTAGCCATATCTCCGAGGAACACCATGACCGCAGGCAGCTTGCCGACGTTGCGCATGACATTCGACGCACCCGGAAGACCAGTGCCCACCTCGAAGATATCGACGCCGCTGTGACGCTTGCTGATGAGGTAGGCCAGTGGAATGGAGCCGAGTAAGTAGCCGCCGGCGGTTGCAATCAGTACCGTCGGCAGGTCGCCAAGGAAATCACCCAAGACCGATCACTCCTCTCGGGGTTCTTACCGTGATTATATAACCGGTTTCGCCAAACGCGCTATAGGTTACAGGTGCTAAATCTACGACATCTTTTGCTCGCGACAAAAGTTGCCTGCCCTTCTTGGTGTGATCGCGCACATGCTGACGAGTACGGGCTATAATGGTTATCGAATCGAGTCTCTTTCCGGGGTGTAGTGGAAACGGATGGCAAGGGTACGTGTAATGTACTGGAAGGAAATCCCCGTGCAGGTTCAGGCTGCGGATGGGCCGGAGCAGGTGTCCAAACCCCTCGATGAGCGCTTTCAGCAGGGAGCGGACGCGATCTCGATGTTCGACGGCAGCGCCGGGACCGACGACTACCTCATGGCCTGGAACTGGGGTGAGTACTTCGAGGTTGAAGGAACGGCCCAAGAGGCTGCGGTTCAGACGGTAGAAAAGTACAACAACGGCTTTCCAATCGATTTCGTAGCGCGTATCCGCGACCTCCACAACGCAGGCGAGCGCGCCACCACTCCCGGCGCGATCGACGATTGGATGAACGGCGGCTGAGAAAGACCGATGGCACAACCCACCATACTCGAACGACTGGCAACGGGAGATGTCATTGTCTCTGATGGCGCAATGGGCACCTATCTCCAAGCACGCGGTCTTGAACCGGGCGGCTGCCCTGAGGCGTTCAATGCCGATCACCCGGAGATCATACGGAGAATGGCTGCCGACTACTTCAACGCAGGGTCCAACATGGTGCTGACTGCTTCCTTTGGAGGCTCTCGGTTCATGCTGGACAAATACGGGTACTCCGGCCAGACGCGCGAGTTCAACCGTTTGGCCGCGACACACGCAAGGAGCGTGGCCTCACCCTGGCACTTCGTAGTCGGTTCCATCGGTCCAACGGGTGAAATCCTCCAGAGCAACGGAGGCACGACCGCCGATGACGAGATCTACGACGCCTTTGTCGACCAGGTGATCGGCTTGGAAGAGGGTGGAGCCGACGCCGTCGTCATCGAGACAATGATCTCGGTTGAGGAAGCGCTCCTCGCCCTCAGGGCCACGAAGGAGCACACGGATTTGATCGTCATGTCCACGATGATGTATGACAAGGGGCCACGCGGTTGGTTTACGATGATGGGTGACACGCCCGCCTCGGCGACCAAGCGGCTTCACGACGCGGGCGCAGACGTGGTAGGCGCGAACTGCGGCAACGGCAGCGACCGCATGGTCGAGATCGCCGAGATAATCAGAGGAACATACGACGGTTACATGCTCATCCACTCGAACGCCGGTATCCCGGAGATAAGGCAGGGCCAGATCGTATACCCTGAAGGCCCCGAGTACATGACCGAGCGCTTCCTGAAGTTGGCCGACATCGGCGTCAACATCATCGGCGGCTGTTGTGGCACGACTCCCAAGCACATCGAGCGATTCGCCGAAGCAGTCCATGAGCACGCTCCCATAGGCTATCGTGTAGCCGCTTCCTAAATACGCGATTCGCAACAAGGAGAATCTGAATGACCAGTCTCAAGAACGCTCAGCGAGGCAGAGTTCGCGAGGTGATTGCCACGTACGGCAAGTGCATGGAGCTTATCTCCATGGACCCTAACTTCCACGAAATCACGGTTGGGCTGTACGTGAAGGACGGAATAGGCACAGTATGGACGTTCAGTGGGAAGCCGGGCGTGGAGAAACGGGTGGAGGAGATCCGCGACCAACTCGTCACACTCGGCGGAATGGTCCCTGTCGACGGGACACACAACCAAGCCACATTCCCCGACGGCGAGATGTACGACCGTCCGCTCCGATTCCTACTCAGACAGGCGGTGGAGAAGCCGTATGGCACTACCCACCCCGAGGGCCGAATCGAAATCAAGGACCTCCGCTCTCCCCTGCAGATCATCACCACGCCGGAGGAGATTGACGGACGCTGGATCTATCGCGTCACCGCCGAAGGCGAGTACAAGAACCCGAAGATGCGCGTCCGAGCCGTCACGCAGGGATTTGTCCGCTATGGCGAAATGGAGAAAGTTGACGTAGACGCCGTGACGTTCCCTCACGGAGGCCGTAGGGATGAACTCATCCGCCTCGTCCTCCCCTACGCCCGCAACGTCACCGGCACGGCAGACATGTTGGAAGCCGAGGCCCTCCGCGGCCAGATGACGACGGGCACGTTGGGCTTCGCGCAGACGTAGGGAGGTTCAGCGAATCAGATGGTAGAGCTAGCGAAAATCGAAGAAGTCGAACTCCGCGAAGTTTGGTCAAACGAGCCCAAGGACTTCACACCTTGGCTGAAGGAGAACGTAGACCAACTTGGTACGGCATTAGGAATAGAGCTTGATATCCACGAGCTTGAAGCACCTGTAGGCCCATTCTCGCTTGATCTCTTGGCACACGACACAGACAAGAACTGCCCGGTGATCATTGAGAACCAACTGGATGTAACCGATCATACACATCTCGGTCAGCTACTCACATATGCGGCCGGTTATGATGCAAGTGCGGTCGTGTGGATCGCTAAAGAATTTCGGGAAGAGCACAGGGCAGCGCTAGACTTCCTCAATAGTCGCACAGGCGATGAGACAAGGTTTTTCGGTGTAGCCGTAGAGTTGTGGAAAATTGACAGATCAAGGCCTGCCCCACACTTTAAGGTTGTATCCGCTCCGAACGATTGGAGTATAGAAACTAAGTCTTCCCCAAGCGAAGTTTCGGAACGAGGCAGGAAATATCAATCATTCTTTCAACCTCTTATGGACAGTTTGCGGGAAACCTCTAGTTTTACTCGCGCGAACAAAGTGCGTAGTGCACCGCCGCGAAACTGGATTAGCTATTCGGCAGGCTATCTTGGCATCAAATACGAGGCTGCTTTTCAAATTCGAGATGAAGAGGCTAGAGTGCACGTTTATATTGACAATCGTGATGAGGAATGGAATAAGTCGTTGCTCGATCAACTAATGGAGGACAAAGAGTCCATCGAATCCGAACTCGGTGAGCTTGTATGGGAGCCTCTTGAAAACCGGCAGGCCTGCCGCATAGCTGCTGTGCAGTTCGGCACGATTGAAGGGGACCAGGAAACTCTGGATGAAATTCGTGAATGGATGTTTGACAGGCTCGTAGACTTCGAGCGAGTTTTTGGGCCAAGACTGGCAGAGTTGGTGGAGTAAAGAAAGGAGACACACCATGCCACTCCAAGAGACGATGACACCAAGAGAGCGAGTCCTGAACGCCCTCGCTGGCAAACCGGTCGACAGGACGCCGGTATCGAATCCCACGAACGTGGCGACGGTGGAGCTCATGGACATGGTCGACGCGCCGTTCCCTGACGCCAACCGCGACCCGGAGATGAACGCTCGCCTCGCAGCTACGGGTTACACCGAGCTCGGTTACGACTCTATCATGCCGTACTTTTCCATCATCCAGGAGTCGTCGGCGCTCGGTTGCGAGATGCAGTGGGAGGAGAAGGACAACTGGCCGACGGTGCGGATGGCAAATCCGATCTGGGACGGTCCGGACGACGTCCACATACCTAGCGGGTTCCTTGAACATAAGGACAACGTAGCAATCACACGCTCCCTCTCCATCCTTAAGCAGGAATTCGGTGACGAGGTAGCCATCATCGGTAAGACGATGGGGCCTTGGACTCTTGCCTACCACGTCTTCGGCGTCGAGAAGTTCCTCCTCATGTCCATTGACGACCCGGACATCACGCTGGAAACGCTCCACAAACTCAAGGAGATTTCCGTCCTCTTCGGACAGGCGCAGATCGACGCCGGGGCTGACGCTCTTACCTTCCCTGACCACGCGACTGGAGACCTTGTGAGCGGCGCGTACTACGACCGCTTCCTGCTTGAGATTCACCAGGAAATGGCCGAGCGGCTGCAGGTGCCGCTTATCCTCCACATCTGCGGCAGAACCGTTGACCGCATGGAAGGCATCGCCAAGAGCAACATGGCCGCCTTCCACTTTGACTCGAAGAACGATCCGCAGGAGTCTATGGACGTCGTCGACGGAGGAATCCGGCTCGTCGGCAATATCAACAATCCCGTGACGCTGTACTCGAAGGGGCCGGAGGAGGTTCGGGCCGAGGTCTACCGCGCACTCGACGCCGGTGTTGAACTGATCGCGCCTGAGTGCGCGATTCCTCTTGCGACGAAGCTCGAAAACCTCTTGGAGATACCGCAGGCCGTCAAAGACTGGCACGAGGAGCATGACGGCGAGAACGGCCACGGCGCGGGCTAAAGACGCGAACGCTTTACAACCGAAGGACAGGACACAGCTAGAAACAATGCCAAGAGTCATCGATTCACCGGAAGAGTTCACTATCGTCGGGGAGAACATCCACGCCACGCGCGTCCTCCTGCGCAACGGGCGACGCGCAAAGACCCTCGACGACGGGACGGAGGTCGTGCCGTTCAGGGGACCGGTCGGGGAGCAGCGGTTGCTGACCGTCCCGGAGTGGTACAAGTCCACGCAGCCCTACCAGCAAAACCAGATCAAGCACTTCCTCATCGCCATGCGGAAGGGCATCGAGGACGATGCCGACGAACGCGAGGAGGGCAAGGCGTACATTCAGTACGAGGTGCGGCGGCAGGTACGGGCCGGAGCAAAATACCTCGACATCAACCCCGACGAGGTCCACTACGACCTCGAGACGCAGAAGGCCTGCATGAGGTTCGCCGTCGAGGCGGTGCAGGAGGTCTCCCCTATTCCGCCGTCCATCGACTCATCCAACTCGGAGATCATTCAGGCGGGTTTGGAGGCCTACGACGGCTCCGCGGGACGCCCAATGATAAACTCGGTCGCGGCAGAGCGCTTGGAGGCCCTCGACATGGTCGTGGAGCACAACGCGCGCATGGTCCTCATGTGCACCGGCCCCGACGGGATGCCGCAAGACGACGGGGAGCGAGTCGAAAACCTGAACTACATCATGGAACACGTACAGTCCAAGGGAATTCCGATGGACGACATTTTCGTCGACGGGATAATCTTCCCCATCTCAGTCGACCCACAGTATGGCAACCACTACTTCGACGCCGTCCGCGCAATTCGTGAGCAATACGGCAACGAAATCCATATCGGCATGGGCTTAAGCAACGTCTCGTTTGGAATGCCTGAGCGAAGGCTCCTCAACGACACGTTCATTTACCTCTCCATCGAAGCCGGAATAGACGCGGGCATTCTCGATCCCATTGCGACAAAGCTCGACAGCGTGTTTGCCCTCGACACCGAGTCTGAGCCGGTGAAGCTGGCCCTCGACGCCCTCGAAGGGCGCGACGATTTCTGCATGAACTACATCATGGCCTACCGCGATGGTAGGCTGAAAACGTAGTGCCTTCAAATATCACGGTTTTTCCTGCTGTCGATAGTAAAAGCCAGTCATTTGCTGAGCACGCCTGCCAGTACGACCGTCCCATCTCACTAGGTTTGTTTACCCCTTGAGCGTAACGCAATAATTTGACAAAGCGCCGTATTGGGCCGAATAATACGTACCTTGTGATGCTGATATTGAACGGGGTGGTGTATGCCAACGACGGAGCATGAAGGGCTGGAGAGGGAATTCCTCTACGTAACCGACCAGTTCGAAGCCAAGCACATCAAAAGTCTCTACGAGGGTAAAGACCCTCTCATGCACGAAATCGCCTACGCCCTCATCACGGGCAACGACGGCGAGGTGAGCCGGCTGGTCGAGCAAGCATTGGGCGACGGCTGGGAGGCCAACGACGTGCTCGACGACGGTCTCATCGCGGGCATGGCAGTGGTCGGCGTAAAGTTCCGCGACAACATCATCTTCGTGCCGGAGGTGCTCATCTCCGCTCGTGCGATGAAGGCCGGTATGGCCCACATCGAGCCGATCCTCTCCGCGTCAGGCGTGGAGCCAATCGGCACCGTCATCATGGGTACCGTCAAAGGCGACCTGCACGACATCGGCAAGAACCTTTGCATCATGATGCTTCGCGGCGCAGGGTTCGTCGTTCACGACCTGGGCGTCGACACCAAGAACGAGGAGTTCATCGACGCCGTCATGGAGCATGAGGCCAGGGTGCTCGGCATGTCCGCCCTGCTGACGACGACCATGCCGAACATGGGCCGCGTGATCGAGGCGTTCGAGGACGAAGGGATGCGGGAAGAGGTCAACATCATGGTTGGAGGCGCTCCCGTAACGCAGGAATTCGCCGAAGACATGGGCGCAGACGGCTACGGCGAGAACGCAATCGCAGCGGTGGATCTAGCAAAGAGCTTCGTGACTTCGGGCTAGTCGACGTTTTCATATGACGCCCGACAAGACTGGCATGGCCGATCAAAAGATTGACAAAAGGCGCTACGAGGCCAGCCTCGGCCGCCTGTACGATATCTTCAAGGGTATGTCTGACACGGCGGACGAGGTCTCGCAGTGGCGCTGTCCGTACAAGAACGTCGAGTCGCGCTGCACTGCCAAGTTCCCCTGCCGGAACCAGCATTTCACGAACATTCCTAACGATCTGCCCATCTGCACCGGAAGCGACAAGCTCGACTACCGGAGCGCGTGGGAGGTCTAGCAAAGCGTTGAATGCCACTCCGCGCTACTCTTCAAGTATCAGCGGTCTGACTTTCCACACTAATGTGGCTCAACGTGCTTGGCAGGATAGTGATCCCATAGCATGAGCAACATCACCGTCCGCCCCCTGAACGAAGACGACGCCCACGCCTTTCAAGAACTGCGTCTCAGGGGACTGCAGGAACACCCCGATGCATTCGCCTCCACGTACGAGCGCGAGATTGCATACTCCATGGAATTTGTAGCGGAGCGGCTTCGCCGTACCGTGAAATCGTCGAACAACTTCACGCTTGGCGCATTTCGCGAGGAGGAACTACTGGGACTGGTTGGGTTCTACAGGAAGACAGGAGAGAAAGAGGAGCACCGGGGCCACATCTGGGGAATGTACGTCAGGTCCGATGAGCAGGGAAAGGGTATCGGAAAGGCCCTCCTCGCAAACGCGGTGAAGTACGCCAAGTCTCTTCCGGGACTTGGGCAGATCGAGCTGTGCGTCGTCACCCGCAACAAGCCTGCGAGGAATCTGTACGCCTCGCTCGGTTTCGCCTCGTGCGGCATCGACCCGCGTGCCCTCTTCGTTGATGGTGAATACCTCGACGAGGAACGCATGGTCCTTATCCTCAATTGATATTGAGAGAATAGGACGAATTCCCCTCCGACTGCGCTAAACTATCCGCATGTCTCCAATCCGACACGACAACCGTAAACTCGATTCGGTTACCGGCAAGACTATCTTCGAGTACGCGGACACCCTCCGCATACGAGTTCCGACCTCCTGCAACCGCAGCGGCGAGTGCCACGAGTGCATCGTAGAGATCAGGCAGGGCGAAGATGCCCTCAACACTCCTACCCCCGAGGAAGCCTTCCTCCGCGATAACTACCGTCTGGCCTGCCAGGCATACGTGACAGACCCCGACGCCGACATCGAATTCGGCATTCTCCGTCGCCAGCCACGCATCCTCACACAGACCATCAAGCGTTCCGTGCCGCTCGTCCCATCCGTCACGCGCCGTGACGACGGAGTCTATTACCTCGACAACCGTATTGACTCGTACAAGGGCAGAATTTACGGGCTTGCTATTGACGTGGGCACGACGACCGTGGTGATGAACCTCGTCGACCTCGAATCGGGCGAAGTGCTCCATACCGCATCGTTCGAGAACCCCCAGCGGTTCGGGGGCAGCGACATCATGCACCGCATCTCCTACGACGGCGGCGAGTTCCATGGCGAGTTGCGGCAAGTCATGCTCTCGTCGCTCAACTTCGAGATCGGGTGGATGGCGCGCGAGTTAGGCTTCCACCGCCGGAACATTTACGAGGTCGTGATCGTTGGAAACTCGACCATGCGGGATATTTTGTTCGGTATTGATGTCCAGTCGATCGGTGAGAAGCCGTACAAGTCGATGGTCGAGCATGAAGTACTCCGCGGTGAGAAGGAAACGACGGCCATCCACACGACCGCGTCCGATCTGGGCTTGCGCGTCTTTCCTCGCGCCCACATCTATGGAGGGCCGCTGATCGCAAGTCACGTGGGGGCTGATGTCACAGCCGATTTGCTCGCCATCGGCATGGACGAGCAGGACGACGTGGTCATGCTGCTCGACGTTGGCACGAACACTGAAGTCGTAGTCGGAAATAAAAATCGCATCATGGCGGCCTCCTGTCCCGCAGGCCCGGCGTTCGAAGGCGGTGAGGTCATGTACGGGATGCCGGGCTACGTCGGCGCTGTCGAGTCGGTGAAGCTAACTGACGATTCCTGCGAGTGCGGGACAATCGGTGAGGCCGACGCCCAGGGTATATGTGGCTCCGGTCTGATCGACCTGCTGGCGGAACTCCGCCGCACCGAAAAGATGAACAGACTAGGAGTATTCGCCGACGGCTCGCAGGCGTTCACATTCCTGCCTGACAAAGACATGACCCTATCAAGGGCCGACATCAGCGCGCTCGCGCAGGCAAAGTCGGCCAACTTCTGCGGCCAATATATCGTCCTTCGCAACTACGGCGTTCCTATAGAAAAAATCTCCAAACTGTACTTGGCGGGCGGATTCGCCAACTACATCGACGCTCAGAACGCGGTCAACATTGGTTTCGTTGCCAACTTCCCGCAGAGCAAGATCGATAAGGTCGGGAACGCATCGCTGGAGGGGGCCACGGTCATGCTCCTCAACACGGACATGCGAGAGGTCGCCGAAAACATGACCCGCAACGTCGAGCACATCGAGCTTGAGACGACGCCCGATTTCTTCGAGGTATTCGTCGAGGGGTGCATGTTCGATCCTATGACGGCGGCCATCGCGTGACGCTGCAGGTTGACACATTCGCATCGCCCTACTACACTCCCCTACGTCCGACGTACGTGCTGACAGCGACGGAGCGCCCATGAATACCCCTCCCCGCCTCCTCTACTACAGCGACGCGCACCACTACCACGCCAAGCGTCTCGACCCGCCGCTGAACAAACACAAGATGCGGTGGCCCATCGACGAACTCGTGGGCACCGGGGTGGATATGCTGGCGTTCGGGCTGGGATTCGGCGACGTCTACTTCCACCAGACCAAGATCGGACGCGTGGTGGGACAGGAACAGGAGGTCTGGGAGCACTTCATCAACTGGCGGATCATGCGCATGGTCAAGGACGCCCACGACATGGGCACCGACCAGGTTAGAGAGGTCATCGAACGTGGTCGAGAGATGGGAATACCCGTCTTCCCAAGCCTCAAACTGCAAGACCCCGCTCCCCAATTCCAAGAACGCTGCGGCTGGCTCAAGTGGCGTCACGGCATGGAAGTCACCCTCGGCGAGGGCAACGAGCGTTATCCCAGCCACACGACTGAGTGGTGCCTCGACTATACCAACGTCGTCGTCCGCGAACACAAGAGGGCGCTCATCCGCGAGATGCTCGAAGACTACGGCGCGGAAGGCATCGAGTTGGATTTCATGTTCTTCCCCCTCTACTTCCGCGAGAACCAGACCGAGTCCGGCACCCAGGTGATGACCAAGTTCGTCGCCGACGTGCGGGCACTGGCGAATGAGGTCGGTTACGCGCAGGACCGCAAGATTCCCGTCATGGCGCGGGTGTGGTCCCGCCGTGACGACAACCTCGACATCGGCCTCGACGTGGAATCGTGGATCGCCGACGGGAGCGTGGACTACGTTGTCGGACAGATACCCCACTCTCTGCTCGACACCGGCGTCTCCGACGGCAGGTGGCTTGCCGACGCGGCCAATGCCGGGGGCGCCTCAGCGTACCTCCGGCCGGGGTATCGTCTGCAGGACTTGCGGGCCAATATCCCAAACAGCGAGATGTTCCGAGCCTTTGCCCACTCGATCCACGACCAGGGATTCGCGGGCATGTACCTCGGCTACCTCCCTTGGCCATTCGCTGAGGCAGAGTACCAACTCCTGCGGGAGATGGCATACCCGGAGACGACCGCGCGACTGAACAAGCGATACTTCCTCCCGCCAACTGAGGAGTTGCAGACCTACGTCCGCCCCGACACCCGCCCGTTACCCATAGCACTCGAAGAGGGTGTCACCGAGCGTATCCCCGTCTCCGTAGCCGACGACGTGGAAGCCGCCATCGCCGACGGTGAATCGCGCGAGGCCGAGCTTACTCTCGCGTTCCAGCAGTTCTGCGTCGAGGACGATGTTGCGCTGAGCTTCAACGGAGAATCATTAGCAATCGAGCGATCCAACATCTACGAACCAAGCCGCGGGCAGTACTGGCTCCGCTGGCGGCTCGATGCGAGCGCCGTCAAGAAGGGCGAAAACGTCCTCGAAATCGGCATCGTCAAGAAGGAGCCGACGGCAGGATTCGCCCGCACCTTGACCGGCGTCGAGGTTCACGTGCGATACCGCGAGTTTGAACGCGCCGAGTCTCTCGACGCAGCGACCGTGGCGCCTGCGTCCTAGGCTCGTCCGCCGGAATCAACTTCCGCCACGTCCCCGCTCTCGCCTCCGTAGAACTTGACGGTCGAACGAACGCCGTACTACCCTACCCTCATATCCACCCTGCTCTCGTACTCCACGAGAGCGAGCCTCGGAGAGCATGATGACCCAAGCAGTTGGGCTGCCGACACACCCGCGAGACGTCCGTGAACTGATCCGACGCCGTGACTTCACCGGCATAACGGCAGGAGTGTCGCCGGGCTATGTTCAGGCGAATCTCGCCATTCTGCCAAAGGACCTCGCCTTCGACTTCCTGCTCTTCTGCCAGCGCAATCCAAAGCCCTGCCCCATCATCGAGGTTATTGAGGCGGGCAAGATCGAGCCTTCGCAGACCGCCCCCGGTGCGGACATCCGCACCGACCTGCCGAAGTACCGTGTCTACCGGTACGGCGAGCTGGAGGCTGAAATCGAGGACATCTCCGACTATTGGAGCGACGACCTCGTCTCCTTCCTGATCGGGTGCAGCTACTCGTTCGAGAACGCGATGCTAGACGCTGGCATACCGCTCCGACACCACGAGCAGGGCTCGAACGTCTCGATGTTCATCACCAATATTGATTGCGTTCCCGCAGGGATGTTCGCCGGACCGATGGTCGTGTCGATGCGACCCGTCCACCACTCCAAGATCGTCAAGGCAGTGCAGGTAACGTCGCGGTTCCCCAACACGCACGGCGCGCCCGTCCACATCGGCGAGCCTCACGCCATCGGCGTCGACGACCCGACCCAGCCGCATCTGGGCGATGCGCTCGCATTCAAGGACGGCGAGCTTCCGGTATTCTGGGCGTGCGGCGTGACTCCACAGGCCGTCGCCATGGAGTCGAAGCCGCCCCTGATGATTACCCACTCGCCCGGCCACATGTTCATCACCGACCTCCGAGATGAGGACGTGGCTGTTCTGTAGGCGAGCGCTGTCTTATTTGCTCGGCCCATCGACGATCCGGCTTGGAAAACGCGCCTCCGTCTCTACGCGGATTTTCTCAGCTACGTCGTTGACGGTGAGGGTGCCGTCGATGGTCACATCGGAGGTAGCTCGCATCCGCTCTTGAAATGCCTCAAAGAGCGGCCTCGCTCCGGCCAGATACGCAGTCAACTCTTCCTTCGCGTGCAGAACGGCATCGTCTCCCGACCAACCACGTGGCAGATCGATGTCTCGCAAAAGCCGCCTCGCCAAAGCAACGTCCAGCGGCGTGTCGATGAACACCATGAGATCGATGAGACGTCCTGAATCGGAGTGCGCTCGTCCCAGCGGTGCGTCGGCCACGACGTATCTCGCGGGCCCCAGCTGCGCGCCCCCAATCGGATAGGTGATGCTCTTGCCCGCCTTCAACAATTCTAGATGACCGGTGAATACCGGGGTTCTGTAGGCATCGTAGTCTGCTCCGGCAGCGAACCAGCGCTGAAGGTTGTCCGGGTGGACGTTGGTGTCGTCGTAGTCGTCGAAGTGGAGCGCGACGGCGTCTTCGAGGACATCGACGAGGCGCAGCGTAACGGCCGTCTTCCCTCCGCCTGTGACGGCGCTAATGCCGACTATCACTACCGAGTCCATGCCACAATCCCTGTCTGTTCTCCGTTATAGGCGAGGTTCTGCTATGGTAGACTACCGCAAGTCCGATCACGATTGGAATGGAGCACTATTGATGCCCCCGCACACATTCAAGCTGGGAATATTCCTCAACGAGCTGCAGCTTCCGCTCGATGAAGGGCTGGAGGAGGCCAACGAGCTCGGAGTCGAGTTCGTCTGGTTCACCGGCCTTCCCGGAATGCCGGAAGTCGCCGATCTCTCGGATGCTGAGGCCGACGATATCCAGCGCCGGATCGAGGCGGCCGGATTGGAGCACATGAAGGTGAGCGCGGGGTCGCCGTTCAAGTTCCTTGACCTGACTGAGGTGACGGTTGACACGCTCGACGACCACGAGGAATTCAAGGCCGATTTTCACGCAATGGTGCGCTCGATGGAGCTTGCAAACCGCTTCGGCGTCGAGGCTGTGTCGGTCTACAGCTTCGCATGGCCCGGCGAGTACACTGCCGACAAGCCGACGTGGCCCATGCGGTGGATGACGCGCGGCGGCATCATCTCCGACGTGGAGATGGACAAGCTTGTCAAGGCGTACACGCTGATGGTTGAGCAGGCCGAGAAGCACGATGTCGATATCGTCCTGTCCATGATGCCGTGGAACTACACGAATACGACCGCGAACTTCCGCCGGGTGGCCGAGCGCATCGGCTCCGACCGCATAAAGGCGATGTGGGGCGCGGCTGACAACTTCAACTGCGGGGAGAACGACGTGTCCACGAGGGGCTTCGTGAACATCAAACCCTACGTCTTCGGGATGCACGTCAAGGACCTGCGCGTCAACGACGGGGAGAAGCTCGACTTCGACTACCTGCCCTTCGGCGAGGGAGATGTCGACTACCGCACCGTCTTCCGAAACGTCCGTGACGGCGGCCTCGATCCCTACGTCTCGATCTCGACCCACTGGACGCCGGATAACGGCAGCCGAGTCGAAGCGATGCGGACCCAGGTCGGGAACGTCAAGGCCCTGCTCGATTCACTCGACGACTGACCGAGCATGGAACTGCCCACATTTCCAACGACACGGGGACGCCAATGACCGAAAAGTTGAACGTCGCGATCATCGGATGTGGCGGCATCAGCCGCGGCCATCTCCCAAACCTACTCAACACACCAACGCTGCGTCTCGTCGCGACCATGGACCTGATTGAAGAGGCCGCGCGGGAAAGGGCTGAGCAGGGCGACGCCCAGTACTGGACGACCGACTACGACCAGGTTCTTGCCGACGACGAGATTGACGCGGTGCTCATCTGCTCGACGCACAGCACACACACCGACCTGACGCTTCAGGCCCTCTCAGCGGGCAAGCACGTCTACGTCGAAAAGCCGCCGTCGATGACCGTTGAGGAGGCCAAGAGCGTTCAGAGGGCCTCCAACGAGTCGGGACTGCACGTCATGAGCGGCTGGTGGTTCAAACACTCTCCGATCACCAAGCGACTCAGGGAGGTAATCAAGGAGCCGCGTTTCATCCTCTTCACCTGCCGTATACCTGAACGAAATGTGCGGACGGGCCAACTGCACTCGTCCGACCCATACGCGGCCAACGGCATCCTGGACCTCGCCGGATACAACCTCCACTTCATCTGGCACGTGATGCGCTCGCAACCGGTCGAGGTCTCCGCAATGGGTCTCGACGGCGGTGCGAACAACACGAGTTCCATCCTCATCCAGTTTGAAAACGGGGGTCTGGCCGACTCCATAACCAGTCTCGTGGGCGGGGGCGGCATCATCCCGAAGCACTACGCCGAGGTCGGTGCTGGCAGCGTGAGCGCGGCTACTTTGCGCTTCGGCAACCTCGTCTTCGAAGGCACCGACGAACCCGGCATCGAGCACAACGAGTACCACGTAGGCTTCGACGAGGAGCTTGGCATGTTCGCGAAGCTGTGCCTCGAAGGCGGCCCAAACCCCATGGACCCCTGGGAGGCCAACGTGCCGACCGTCATCTTCGAAAAAGCCGTCGAGTCGATGAAGACCCGCCGCGCGGTGCCGGTCAACATGGCTGACGAGTTCTACCTGCCCAACGGCGAGTTGCCCCTCAGTATCACGCAGTTCGGTGACAACGAAGAGTGACGCGCTTCTCGGTCGAGCCCGACCGCGTCGACCTTCCATCGGGCGCAACTGCAGGCGCTCGGAGAACGTGGATCAAGCAGGATGGACGGCCCATCGCGGCCCTCAGCCAGAACGCCTACCGCGCCTACATCTATCCCCTGTTCACCCCCAGTGGAGTCTCGGTCACGGCGGAGTCACCCATCGACCACCCGCACCACAACTCGGTCACCGTCGGAGCCGACCATTTCGACTGTCTCTTCGTCTACGACGGCCATCGCACCGAGCGCGGCACCTACAATTTTTATGTGAATGAGACGTTTCAAGGTCGTAATACCGGACGCATTACTTCTGTATCCATAGATTCAGAGGAAACTGACAATGACACCCTCCGAATCGTCCAGCGTCTCGAATGGCGGGGACCAATCGAGTGGGGCGCGCCGGATCGCCGGGTGCTCGCTAATGAGACGCGAACGATAGATGTCCGCACTACGGAAGAGTCCAACATCCTCGACATCCGCTCACGCTTGGAACCTACCGACTGGGACATCGTCATCGGCCCTACCCGCCACGCCTACTTCACCGTCCGTATGGCGGACGGGCTGCGAGTCGTGGACGGCGGGAGCATCGTGGACTCCGATGGGCGCAGCACGGTTCAGGAAATCAATGCCAGCGATGCCGCATGGGTCGCAATGTCGGCGACGGGCCCGCACGGACGGGAAGTGGGTGTGACCGTTGTGCGTCATCCGAGTCCTCTCCCTGCCGGTTGGTATGCTCACGAATGGGGAACGGTCGCCGTCAATCCCTTCCTGCACCAAGAGCAGTCCATAAAGTGCGGAGAGACACTGGAGCTGGGTGTAACCGTAGCCGCCCACGACGGCCCGGCGCCTCTCGATAAACTCGACAGCGTGTATGATGAGGGGTGATCGGTAAGAATCCGTCGACTTTAACTCAAGCGGGAGGGATGCGATGGCAGCCACCGATAACCTGACTCGAAGCATCAACCACCTTCGCAGCGAAGGTTACTGCATCCTTGAAAACGTCATCCCGTGCGACGAGGTGGACGCTCTCCGCAACAGCGTTCTTGCCACTGCGGACTCCGAGGAGTACCAGGAGAGTCGCGACTTCATTGGCAACAACCGAGATTTCCCGCGCTACGTCGGCAACGAGCGCGTGTTGGGACTCGTCGATGCCATGCTCGGCCGGTTCGCACGCATCGCCTTCACCGGGCCGATCATCCGACAGGAGCGGGACAAGCGGGGGAGTTGGCACTCCGACTGGCCGTTCGGGGCTGGAGGCGCGGCATTCATCCCGGAGCCGTACCCGGATGTCGTGGCCTACCTGACAAGCATATGGATGCTCACGCCTTTCTCCGCCGCAACGGGAGGCACGCTCATCATCCCTCGCAGCCATACGTGGCGCATCGACCCCCTCGGCGGCAACGGCCCCGACGCCGACGCGAGACACCCCGACGAGATCCACGTCACCGGCAACCCCGGCAGTGTCATGATCTTCGACAGCCGTATGTGGCACGCGAAGCCCAACAACGACGCCGACACGAGGCGTGTTGCAGTTAGAGTCTGCTTCGCCCCGTGGTGGCTCAACCTCGACGTGCTTGACCCCGACTCGATGGATGGACAGCGCATGGCCTCCGAGGTCGGGGCCGGCCGTGCCACCGCATCACCCGCCATGCCCAAGATTCCGCGTGAGGCGTTCGAGTCTTTCCCCGAGCACGTCCAGCCGCTCTACTACCATTGGGTAGACAGGTAGCAAGCACGCCGCTAAATCAACAGCCGCTTCCGATACTCCAGCATATGCGGGGCCAGCCCCGTCTCCCGCATGAAGCCTACAAGTTGCTCGTGGATCGATTCAGCGCGTTCGGGATACTGCGCGATGACATTGTCCCCCTGCTTCGGGTCGGTCTTGAGGTTGTAGAGCTCCGAGCGCGTGTCTCCGGGGCTGTACAGCAGCGCCCAGTCGTCCGTCGTGACCGTCGTCACGTTGGCGTGTGACATCCTGCGCCGCCGATCGTCGACCGCGTTCACAGCGTCCCCGGGATTAGCGAATGGCACCGTCGTCACCGTGAAGTCCCGACCCGGCAGAGACGTGTCGCGCATCTTCCCCAGCAGCGACCTGCCCTCGACCCACGACGGCGCTTCGAGTCCCATCAGGTCCAGCACCGTTGGCATGACATCCACAACCGAGGTGAGGCCGTCATACGTTCCCGCTTCGACACCCGGTGCTGAGATCACCAGCGGAATCAAGGCCAGTTCCTCGTACAAGGGAGAAAAACCCCAGATGGCGTCGGACTCGCCGAACTGGTAGAGCGACCCATCCGGCTTCTTGGCAAACTGGAGCTTACCGAACCAGCCGCCGTGCTCGCCGAAGTAGAAGCCGTGGTCGGTCGTGAAGATAATGGCCGTCCTGTCGTTAAGCCCCATATTCTCGACCATCCGCAGTAGGTAGCCCACCCAGGTGTCGACCATCGTGACCTCGCCGCAGTACGTCGCGTGGGCCTTGTCGACCAGTTCCGCGGAGTAGCCGGGCATCTCGTGCCAACGTCCGTAGATGGGATGGACAAGCTCCCCGTCGTAATCGGGCATGTACAGCTTCGTGTAATAGTCCGGCGCGTCCCACGGCTCGTGAGGGTCCCACGTGTCGATGTAGAGGAAGAAGTCCTCCTCGTAGTGAAGCTGCAGCCACTCCATGGCATTGGTCATCGTCCGAGCGACGTTCCGGTCGGACTCGTATCGCCATGAATAGCGGGCCTGTTCAGACTCGTGGTGCGCCGTCTCCGTCTTGAGAGTCCCGCCGCCGACCTGACCTGAGTATATGTTGAAGGTCTGAAACCCGCGGTCGTAATTCATGCCCTCGCGAAGGTAGAACGGCGTATCGACCATGGCGGCGGTGTGGACGCCCTCGCCCGCTAGGACTTCGGCCAGCGTCGACACACCGTCCGGCAGCGGCTCCCACGTCATGAACGACGCCGTCCATCTCCCCGTCGCGTGGTCGGCCCGAGTCGGCATCGTGGGAAACCCGCCCGCGTAGTGGCGATTGAACCGCACTCCCCTACCCGCCAGCGCGTCGAGGGATGGCGTGAAGATGCCCGGCATCTTGCCGTACGCCCCGACATGGTCCTGCCGAAAGGTGTCGGCGACGATCCAAATCACATTCATGGGAACAGCCCAAGTACGAAGTTGCGGCGAACCATATCACACTGCCGCGAATGAGAACCCATCCCGTATGAGTAGGTACGTCGACATACCATCTCCCCATATCTATTCCCATCCTACACATAGCCCCGGCCACTGTCATTCCGATCGTAGCGAAGCGGAGAGAGGAATCTAAAGTCCTCTCCCTCCAACACTCGCCCCTTTTGCTGAACTGACCTTGTGACGCAGGCACAACGTTCTGGATTCCCCCACTACGTTCAAGTTGACATGCCAACCCGCCGCCTACCAATCTGGGACAAGTTCTCTCCTTCACCCCAACTTGGCGAGCGAAGACCAACAGGCTATGATGAACCCCTATCGTCTCATCCGGCGGATTGAACGAGACATAGGAGTCGCTCATAGCCATGGACTCGATACCGGTGCGGTTCCCCGAGATTTATCAGGGCTTGGCCGATGCGGAAGGCGTGCTCCGCATATCATCGGATGCCCTAACCCTGGAATACCAGGTAAAGGACAACCTCATCGGAGTGGTGAAGTCGGGTGTAAGCACAGCCGTCATCCCTTTTGATCACATTGATGAGGTCGATTTCCGGTCCAAATTTCTGTGGACGAGCCTCAACATCAGGGTAGACAGCATGCAAATCGTAGGGGACGTGCCCGGCGCCAAGCAGGGCGCGATCAAATTAAAGATTCCTCGACGGTACAAGAGAGAGGCTGCAGAGATAGCCCACGAGGCCTCAATCCGGTCATCTCAGAGCAAGCTCGATAGGCTCGAAGGTGATGCAGACGCATTGTGAGCCGTCGTGTTTTCCTGCCGTTCCCATAGCGGCACGAGGACGGACACAATGCACCGTCGGGCGTGTTGACATGCTAGGTGCCTCGCCTATAGTGTGGGACATAGGGAACGATGAATTCGTCGCCTCACCCCCGCTAACCCCTAATCGACCGATGGAGCGACCAACATGAAGGCGGTCTACGTCACTGAACACGGCGGCCTCGACGCGTTGCAGTACGGCGAAATGCCGGAGCCGGTCGTCGGGCCGAACGACATCAAGGTCCGAGTGCGCGCCTGTTCGCTTAATAGGCTCGATATCTTCACCCGGCAGGGCATCAAGGGCACGCGCATGGTCTTCGACGGCCCGCACATCCTCGGCGGCGACGTGGCGGGCGACGTGGCAGAGACCGGCAGCGAGGTGCAAAATGTGAAGGTGGGCGATCGCGTCGCCGTCAATCCTCGCCTCACCTGCAGCCAGTGCCAATACTGCATCGCGGGTGAATCAGAACTGTGCATCCGGCCCGGCAGGATAGGCTCGACCACGAACGGGGGGTACGCAGAGTATGTGAAGGTTCCCGGCGTTAATGCCGTCGTCCTGCCCGACTCGATCTCCTACGTCGAGGCGTCATCCCTGCCCACGGTCTTCATGCCCTCTTGGACAATGCTCATCCGCCGTGCGAACCTCCAGGCGTGGGAAACGGTGTTGGTGCTGTCGGCCTCCAGCGGCGTCGGTTCGGCTGCCATCCAGGTGGCCAAGAACATCATTGGAGCCAGGGTGATAGCCACCACCAGCTCCGACAAAAAGGCGGAAATGGCGAAGGCCCTCGGCGCCGACGAGGTCATCAACTACTCCCACGAGGACATCGCTGAACGCGTAAGAGAGTTGACCGACCGGCGCGGCGTCGACGTCGTGGTCGACCACGTCGGTGAAACCTTCTGGCCTGCTGCTTCGAGGTCACTGGCTCCTGGCGGACGATACGGCATCTGCGGCGTTACTACTGGATACCGAGGACAGCTTCAAATGGGCGTTCTCTTTGTCAGAAACCAGACCGTTTTCGGCGTCTTCATGGGCCGTCAGGAAGACCTGCGCCAGATCATCGAAATGACGGCGAAGGGAATTATCCGAGGCATCGTCCACGACACCTACCCACTGCAGGACACTGCGGTCGCACACAAGGTCATGGAAGAGCAGTCGTTCTTCGGTAAGCTCGTTCTGACCGTCGACTAGGCTATTCTTCCGAACCCCTCGCGCTCGATCTTCCCGCCCGCGTTCTCAGAGGCACTTCCTTCAGGAAGAGCGTAGCAACGAATCCTACGACCAGCGTTGCCGTCGCGAGGATAAATACGTCGCTGATGGCAGATGCAAGTGTCTCTCGTAGTGTTGTCAGCAATACCGATAGAACCTCTGTACCCTGCTCTCCCCCGCCGGAAAGACTCGTCTTTAGTCCCTCCAAGGCCTCGGGGTTGACGAGCGCCTGAGGGTTGTTGCTCATCTCAGCGAGCTGTTCCTCTGGCAGCGCCTCTCTGACCTCTGACGGAAGCGAGTCACCGAGTCCGGCCGCAAATCGACTGGCCATATACGAACCCAGCACGGCAAGTCCCAGTGACCCTCCCACCGAGCGATAGAACTGCGTTGCCGAAGTCACCGCGCCCAGCAGGTTATGCGGAACGGCGTTTTGGACGGATATCGTGAAGCTTGGGAAGGTTATGCCGAGACCGAGGCCCATGATGACGATGCTTGCGACAGCCTGCGCGAACGAGGTGTCCGCCGTCATTCGGGACATGAGCACCATTCCCCCGCCCATGATCGCAATGCCGATGAGTCCCTGAATACGGTAGTGGCCGCCGAACCTCGACAGCGTCTGCCCCGCCAGCGTTGCTGTCACGACCATGCTGAGCATCATTGGCGTTAGGAACGACCCGCTGCTCGTAGCTGACGCTCCCAGCACTCCTTGGAAATACAACGGCACGAAGATGATAGCCCCGAACATCCCGAAACCGGTTACGAAGACCGCGATGAGTGAGACGCTCACAACCCGGTTCGAGTAGATGCTCAAAGGCATGATCGGTTCGTCGGCCCGCTGCTCCACTGCTATGAAGATCACAGTTATGATCGCTGCGAAGATGAGGATGCCGAGCACCTGGAAGGACAGCCACTCGATGTGGACACCCCCCAGTGAGAGACCAACGAGCAGCGGCACGACGATCAGCACCAGCAGCGCCATGCCCGCGTAGTCTAGGCGCTGCGCCAGCCGTTCGGGCCTGATGTTGGGAAAAAATCGAATGAAGAGGCCAATCACTATGAGGGTCAGCGGGACATTTATGTAAAAGACCCAGTTCCACGACAGATTGTCGGTTATGAACCCTCCAAGTGTCGGGCCGATCACCGACGACAGACCAAATACACCCGCGACGATTCCTTGGTACTTGCCGCGCTCCGCCGGAGGGAAGAGATCGCCAACCGACGCGAACGACAGCGCCATAACGCTGCCGCCACCGATGCCCTGGATCGCCCGGAAGAATATGAGCTGGTTCATCGTCTGGCTCGCCCCTGCCAGCACCGACCCGACGAGGAACACGATGATTCCACCCAGGAAGAACGCCTTGCGACCATACAGGTCGGACAGCCGACCCACGATGGGGACGGCGGTCGTCGAGGCGACGAGGTATGAGGTCGTTACCCACGTGAACCGGTCGAAGCCACCGAGGTCCGCGATGATGCGAGGCATGGCAGTGCTGACAACCGTTTGATCGAGCGCCGCCAGAAATAGCGCGAGCATGAGCCCGCCCATCGTGAAGACGACCTGCCGCCGGGGCATCGGCTTGAAGTCCGTCTCGTACGTGGGAGGTTCGTCGTCCCTCAGTCCCTGTTGTCCCTCCGTTTCAGAATCCGATGCCATGCTCACCTGGGACAGCCGAACGACATTGCCGCCATGGGGGCGACTGAATAGTGGATTCGCATGAATCAATCATACGCTTCACGTACACCCCGAACAATCAACCAATCCCGTCTTCTTTCAACCACGGAAAAATCCCGGTTATAGCGAAATTAGCCATCTTAGTGTTTTTTTGTAAACTGAGATAAACTTGCTATAATTGAACCCATGGATCCTGTTCTTAACCCATACGCGCCGGGCGCAGGCACACAGCCGCCAGAGTTGGCAGGCCGCGACGACGTGCGCACAGCCGCACAGACCGCGCTCTTGCGGACGAAGGTTGGACGTTCAAGCAAAAGCACTCTTATGGTCGGCTTGCGAGGCGTGGGGAAAACTGTGCTGCTGGAACGAATTCGACAGGAAGCCGAAGCGAATGGCACTTATACACTGCAGATCGAAGCACCCGAAGGTCGGTCGCTCCCTTCCATGATAGTACCCCAACTCCGTGTTGCGTTGCTCAAAATTTCCACTAAGGAGGCGGCAAGACAAATGGCGAACCGCGCCCTTCGTGGCCTCGCAGGGTTCGTTAAAGCACTGAAGGTGGAATATCAGGGGATAGGCGTCACATTGGATATGGTCCCGGAACCCGGGTTGGCAGACAGTGGAGACCTGGAAACCGATTTACAGGATCTGCTCGAAGTCGTTGGTGTGGCAGCAAAAGCAGATGAAAGCTGCGTGGCACTCTTCATTGACGAACTTCAGTACGTGAAAGAGGACGAGCTTGCGGCACTTATTACGGCACTACACAGGACGGCTCAGAGAGGGCTACCTGTAACAATGGTTGGAGCTGGACTCCCGCAGGTGCGGGGCCGCATGGGAAAAGCCAAATCTTATGCTGAACGGCTTTTTGAGTTCCCAGAAATTGGGCCTCTTTCTCCCGAAGACGCCAAGCTCGCCATCGCTAAGCCGGCCAAGGATGAGGGAGTGGATATAGAACCATTCGCACTAGACACCATCATCAACCAAACTCAGTGCTACCCCTACTTCCTACAAGAGTGGGGAAAGCATGTGTGGGATGTTGCTGAGCGTTCTCCTATTACAGTTTCCCATGTCGAAGTGGCTTCACGACAGGCAGTTGCTGATCTCGACGCAAGCTTCTTCTTGGTCAGATTCGATAGGCTTACACCCACCGAGAAGAGATACCTGCGCGCAATGGCCCAACTCGGTCAAGGTCCCCATCGTTCAGGAGATATTGCAAGCGTACTAGCCCGTTCCGTGACATCATTAGCCCCCACTCGGAACCAGTTGATTAGCAAGGGAATGATATGGAGTCCAAGTCATGGGGATACCGCTTTTACCGTCCCGATGTTCGATGAATTTATGGTTCGCATCATACCGGAGGAAGAGTGGAAACAGCTTCAGTAGTGTCTGATGAACCGATGTCCAACCCTTCCGCCCGCGTCCGATGCCTGCTTGACCCCTACGACCTTCCCTCAAGCCGCCTCGAATGAAACAGGTAGTGGTTGGCATACCCGGCATACGGCGAGAAATGCTCCTGAGCCCATGCTCGGACGCGGCGTATGTCGCTCGATTTTACGCGACGCGCCCTCGGGTAGCGCTCGCGCAATATCTGACGGATATGCGTATCAACCGGGAAGGCCTGCGGTTTGTCCATGCAAAATAGCATGATGCAGTTCGCCACCTTGTCCCCCACCCCCTCGAGGGTCGTCAGCGCGTCAAGCGCGTCGTCGTACGAGGCATCGCGAAGGGCCATGAGATCTATCCCGCCCCTTGCGACCCTCTCGGCGGCTGAGACGATGTACCGCGCTCGATAGCCGAGGCCAAGATCGCGTAACGCCTGCTCTCCTGCCGCTACTAGCGCATCCGGTGTCGGATAGGTGTGGCGAGTATTTCCGCCGAAAGACACAGGTCTGCCAAATGACCGGCACATGTCCTCGACATTGCGTGTAATCCTCAGCACATTCGAGTTCTGGGCGCACAGGAAGGAGAGAGTAGTCTCCCACGGGTCTTGCCGTAGGATTCGCATCCCACGATAGCGGTCGAAAGATTCTCGCAGATCCTCATCCCGCGAGAGCGTGGAATACACTTCGCCCAGGTCAAGATCCAGCGAAAAATAGTCTCTCAATCGTGATGGGCTCTCATCCGCATCGTCGTCCGCCGTTGCGAAGGCGATGCCACCCTCAACCTCACGCACCCGCACGATCCGCCCGAAGATTACGCCTTCATACCACTTATCTTTCTTCCGCCACCGGAACGCCTGCCCGCTGAACAGCGAGCTTTCCAGGTCGAAAGGCTGACCGTCGAGGGGAAGGAAGCGTACTTGCGGCTCTTGAATCGTCACCTCCTCAACCACTGCCTTACCTCGTCTCCCAGTTCGTCGAGCTTGCACGCCTTCCGGGAGGCCGGAGGCAGCGACCGGATAAACAGTGAGCCATACCTTCGGGATATGACCCGCTTATCAAGAATGATCGCCACGCCGCGGTCCGTCTTCGTGCGGATCAGTCGCCCAAACCCCTGACGCAGTCGCAGGATCGCCTGAGGCAGAGCGAATTCCATGAAGGCGTTGTCATAAAGCTCAGACCGCGCCTCGAACACCGGCTCGGTGGGTACGTTGAACGGCAGTCTCATGACGACCAGAGCCTGCAGCGAGTCCCCCGCCAGGTCAATGCCCTCCCAAAAGCTCGCTGTCCCCAGGATTATTGACCGTGGGTTCTCTCGAAATCGCCGGATGATCTGGTCGGGACTCCCGCCGTTCCCCTGCACAAGGAGATCTATCCCCTGCGACTTCATGGTTCCTCGTAACGCCTCCTCCGCATCTCTGAGCGAGGCGTAGGAGGTGAACAGCGCCATCGTCCGCCCGCCCGCCGCGATCGCAGTGTCCCCGATGGCCTGAGCGGCAGACTCCATGTAGTTGGGAGCCGACGGCTCCGGCATGTCGTTTGGGACGCACACCAGGGCAGAGTTTGGATAGTCGAATGGGGAACCGAGTAATCGTTGCTCCGAGTCCACAAAACCCGTCCGCTCCTCGATGTGGTCGAACGTGCCATTGGCGGCGAGCGTCGCACTGGTCATCACGACCGAGCTCTTGCGAGTGTACAGCAGTTCTTCGAGCAGCTCCCCGACGTGGAGTGGAGCGCCGTAGAGAGCTACGTCATCCCCCCTGCCCGACTTCTCAACCCAATAGACGACGTCATCCTTGTTTTGGACTGCGAATTCTTCAAGATTCTGCCTGATCTCGGCATTGTTCTGCGCGCTGCCGCTCAATTCCATTAGCAGTCCCTCGTTGCCGTTGGCATCTTCGCCTTCAAGGTCCTGTAGCGTGGACATAAGGGCATCGAGACAGTTTGCCAGGCTGACGAGACTCAGATTGACGTTCTCCCAGACCGTCTCGACATCCGACCAGAAGGGCTGCTGGCGTGTCCCATTTGTAATCCGTACCTGTCGGTCTGCTCGCGAGTCGCCCAACGTGCGGTCTTCCAGCAGCCCGTACAGGGCCGCGGTGCCCTCACGCAAGGCTGGGAGCAGTCCTGGAGCTATCTGTCCGACATCCTCCAGCGTCCGGCCAACCCGCTCTATCCCTGACACACGCTGCAGAGCAGCCATCGCGCGACCAATGACCCCGCGTTCGCCCAGCAATTCCTGGATGTGCTCACCAACGGCTGACCGGCTGACCTCGAATCCCAGGTGTTTGGTAGCCACCTCTTCGAGATGATGTGCCTCGTCGATGATGAGGACATCGTAGTCTGGGATGACGGTGCCGCCTGCGACGAGGTCCGTAAGCAACAGGGCGTGATTGACTACCACGATGTGGGAAGCCTCCGCCCTCGCCCTCGACGAACGCAGGAAACAGATTCCGTCTTGACCCCTACACCTAAGCGCCCCCTGTGCGGACACCCGATTCCAGTTGAAGAGGCTTCTGCGACCAACGTTGAGTTCGCTCCGGTCGCCCGTCGATGTACGATCAAACCACACGAGAATCCCGGACAGTAGCCGCGCGTCCTCTTCGGACAGGCTTTCCCCGTTCTTGGCATGCGTCCAGCGCCTCATGCACAGGTAGTTCGCGCGCCCCTTCAGGAGCGAATGCTTGAGCTCTCGCGCTCCACCCGGCAATGACAGCAAGAGCGCATCAACAAGCGTCGGTATGTCCTTCGCAATGATCTGCTCTTGGAGATTGATCGTGTTGGTGGAGACGACTACACGTCTCCCGTTTTCGAGGGCGTACAGCGCCGCCGGGAGCAGGTAGGCCAGCGACTTGCCCACACCGGTTCCCGCCTCGACGATGAGTCGTTGGCCATCGTTTATCGCCTCGGCCACCGAGCGGGCCATCTCGACCTGCTCGACACGATGCTCGAATCCCGGAAGCACCTGCGCAAACGGGCCTTGCTCTCCCAGCAACTCCCCGACCTCGTCAACATCGACGTAGGTGTCGTCCTCATTCGGTTGGAGCGCTTGATAGTGGCCTAAACGTTTCCTCAGTCCTTCCCTGTCGAAGCTGCTGTCGCGTCCGTCAGACGACTCCTCACCCGCCGCCCGCCGCATCGCGGCAAGTTCCCGGAGATCCACCACTGGCTCGTCCAAGCTCATTTGAGCGCGACTTACCGTCCCGTCACCGACCATCTGCCGGAGCGGATAGCGCAGCGCAGAGGTCGTCGATCTGGACGCGATGCCGGATATCTCTCGCAGCGTTTCCAAATTGGTCTCGGCCGCTATATGTAGCAGCGCGACGAAGACTCTGCGCGTCGTCTCCGCATCGTCCCCCGCCCGGTGAGCCCGCACGACCGGCACATTCAGTTCCTTGGCAAGCTCTGTCAGCGAGTGGTATGACGCCCACGGCACAAATACCCTGCCGAGGTCGTAGGTATCCGATACCGGCCCGTCGAGAGGAAGACCGTGACTGCGCAGGAACCCGAGATCGAACCCCACGTTGTGCCCCACCACCGGAGCGCCGTCGATGAACGGAAGCAACTCGGTAGCAACGTCGGGAAAATACGGCGCGCCGTCGACGTCTCGCTGGGTGATGCCCGTGTAGTCGCGGATGAACCTGCTGAGCCGCTCGCCAGGATTCACGAACGACTGAAAGACGCCGAGCACCTCGTCGCCCCGGAACTTGACCGCCCCAACCTCGATGATCCGGTCGCTCTCTGGTTCGAGGCCGGTCGTGGCCGCTGTGTGTTTTTCACATCTGACGCTGCCGACGCTCTTACGCGGGTTGATATGGGTGGGCGCCGGGTCATTTAAAAAAAGGGGGGGGGGG
>VXLM01000104.1:0-666 GCA_009841605.1 Dehalococcoidia bacterium | reverse complement strand
TCGTCTCCGTGTCGATGGCAACCCATACTTCATCCAGCGGCGAGGTACGCGAAAGTGTCATAAAGTCCCATTTATCAAAGGATTGTCGTTCCAGAAGTGAAAAACTATAATCTGTTTCGTGGCTACTCGTACCATCAACGAACGAGGTGCCCTATGCAAAGTCAACTGAACTACGAGATTCTGCAGGCAAGGTGGGAACGAAGCTGGGAAATGTTCCCCGATGGGTTCAACCTCCGTATGCGCAGGTCGCTCAGTTGGATCGGACGTGCCGAGGAAGAAATGTCCGCTGATGACCCCGACGCGGCGTTTATCTTCTATTGGATTGCATTCAACGCAGTCTATGTGGAAGGCAAGAGGGAATTCTCAAGTGAACGTTTCACTTTCAGCGACTATTTCGACAAGATTCTTGAACTTGATAACAGCATGGCCATCTACAATCTGATATGGCAAGAGTTCTCAGATCCGATCAGGAACCTCCTCGATAATCGCTACGTATTTGAACCTTTCTGGCGTCATCATAACGGGATGCCCGGCTACGAAGATTGGGAGAATAGTTTCCGTCGCAGCCGTCAGCGTGTTCACACCTTCCTTGCCGAACAGAATACCAAAGCCATCCTTAGCACTTTGTTCGATCGTCTATACGTTCTACGCAACCAACTCCTCCAC
>VXLM01000016.1 GCA_009841605.1 Dehalococcoidia bacterium | reverse complement strand
ACTCAACTCCCACCCGACCCCAAGGAGATCCTCGAACGCTCAGGGCGGGTGATGGCTTCCCTGGACACGTTCAACTTCCGCATGTACCACGACGTCGGGAGCCTCGAAATTCTTGAGGGGCTGCTCATTGAGAAGGTGAGCGGCAAGATCGTGAACCCGGATAGACTCTCTATGGAGTTCTCCGGCAGCTTCGGCGGTGGGTTTGCGATCAAGTCCGAGGTCATTACCGTCGGTGACCAGACTTACATGACGAACCCGCTCACGGGCAATTGGGAGGCCTCCGACGCGAGCATCAGCCCGGTCGGGTTCTTCAGTCCCACACGCGGCATCGCAGAGATGATGGGCCAGACACAAAACGCCACCCTGCTTGACGACGGCGCATCGGACGGGGCCTACCGTATAAGCGGCGCTCTGCCAACGACCGCACTGGCTTCGCTGGTCGGCCCGACTCTGACCGACCGTACCGTAGACCTCGAGCTCACAATCGACACGACAACCGATTACCTGCTCGAGGTGCGCTTCACCGGCGCCGTCACGCCGTCCGACGTCGAGGACGCCGAACGAGTCATCGTACTGTCCTTCTTCAACGAGGAAGTCGTAATCGAACCCCCGGAAGACTCCTCGTGATCTGTGTGTCCCAGCCCACTCACCTCCGCTATTGAACGGGGACGGCTCACGTGAACCTTCTGAACCGCATCAGCGACCGTGTGCCGCCGTACGTCGCCCTCATACCCGTGTGCGTCGGCGTATTCGTCGCGGCGGACGACCAGACCGTCATCGTGACGGTGCTGCCGCAGATCATGCTCGATATGGAGGTGCCGATCACCGAGATCGACCACGCCTCCTGGGCGATTACGGGCTACCTGCTCGGCTATCTGGTAGGCATGCCGCTCATCGGGCGCGTTTCCGACGTGTGGGGACACCGCCGTCTCTACATTCTGTCAGTCCTTGCATTCATGATCGGGTCGGTGGCGGTCGCCCTCACGCAAAGCCTCAACTGGATGATTGCTGCTCGGGTGTTCCAGGCCATCGGCGCCGGCGCGCTGGTGCCCATAGCTATCGCAATCGTGGGCGACCTCTTCCCGCGAGGGAAGCGGGCGCTTCCTCTCGGCATCGTCGGCGCGGCTGCCGAAGCGGGCGGAGTGATCGGCCCGCTGTGGGGAGGAGTGATAATTCGATACCTCGATTGGCGTTGGGTGTTTTGGATCAACATACCTCTGGCCGTTCTGACGATCACGCTAATCCTGCTCATGCTGCGACCAAGCCCGCGATTCCCGGCTTCTATCGATGTGGTTGGAGGTGCGCTGGTCGCGGCGGCTCTGACGTGTACCACGCTTGCGTTCTCGCGGATCGGTTCGTTCGACTGGCTGGGCGGAGCATTCGTGGCGGGCGCTGTGCTTTCTCTCATCCTCTTCATCCTGCGGCAGCGAAGCACGACCGACCCCCTCCTGCCCCCTGCAATGTTTCGCGTTTTAGCCTTTGTGACTGCCAACATCACCCACCTGCTCGTTGGCGCGGCCTTGATTATCGGCATGGTAACCGTCCCGCTCATGGCCAATACCGTGATGGGCAGGACGCCTTTGGAGGGTGGACTATGGCTTATGAGGATGACCGCCGGCATACCTGTCGGCGCCTTCCTGGGCGGGCTGATGGCCCAGCGACTCGACCTGCGATTCCCCGCCGCCGCCGGACTCGTATTCTCCGCCATCGGGTACTGGCTGGTCAGTGGCTGGGGCCTCGATATCGGTGAGCCGGAGCTAACGCTCCATCTGCTGGTCGTGGGGTTCGGCTTCGGCCTCCTGATCGTGCCAATCGCGCTCGCGGGTACCGAGACGGTTGGCGAGGATATCCGAGCGACGGCCGCTTCGATGGTGACGGCCTTGCGCATCGTGGGGATGACCTTTGGGGTCGCCGCGCTGACGGCATGGGGCGTTGCCCGCTTCGATATACTCGCCGCCGACATCCGGCTGCCATTAGCAGAGGCCACACAAACCAGAGCGGAAGCCCAGGCCCAGATAGACCAGTTCACCGATCGGGTCAATGACGCCGGCTTGGCCCTGTTCCAGGAGTTCTTCGTCATCGCCGCCGTGGTATGCCTCATAGCGGTCATACCCGCCGTCCTGATGATCGTGAACAAGACCGCCGCGAGGCGGCCACCTATCCCTACAGGAGATGCGGATGTTCTACGAGATCGGCAAGGGGACGCCTGACCCCTTCAGCACACTGAACGCCATCGTGGTACCGAGACCAATTGGCTGGATTTCCACACTCAGCGCCGACGGCGTGCCCAACCTCGCGCCCTACTCATTCTTCAACGCTGTCGCCTACAGCCCGCCGCAAGTCATGTTTTCGGCGACGAGCAATCACCGAGAAGGGGGATTGAAGGACGCGGTGCTCGACGCGCAAACGACAGGCGAGTTCGTGGTCAATGTCGCTACATGGGAGTTACGAAAGCGGATGAATGCTTCAGCCGTCCCTGCTCCGAGGGAGGTCGACGAGTTCGAGTACGCCGGGCTGACGAAGGCCGATAGCAGGCTTGTAAAGTGCCCCCGCGTAGCCGAGAGCCCCATCCACCTCGAGTGTCGCTACACACGCTCGGTCGAGATGCTGACAAACAATGTTGATGACCCCAACACCGTCGTCTTCGGAGAGGTCGTTGGTGTCCATATCGACGAACGGGTGCTCGTGGACGGGCGCATAGACTTCCTGAAGCTGCGGCCCGTCGGCAGGCTCGGCTATCAAGACTTCGTCGAGGTCGATAGCGTCTTCACTATGGAGCGGCCCACCTGGGGCTGAATGAAGGCAATTCTGTCTTTTCACTGATCGGAGAGGGCCATCTCTCGCCCTCGACTTTGTCGGATCATAGTGACCAAAGTAATTGTCTTTTCCCAAAAACCGTTTAGCATTATTGTTATCTCTGCGGACAGGAATGGCCCATGAGAACAGCCCGATCTCGGTCCACGGACCTCAACGCGCCTTTACGAAAATTCTTGACGCGCCGTCTCCCGCCGTCACAGAGCAGTGTCAAGCTCGTGCATCGGGAGACCACGGTCTGCTATGCATACATGTGCCAGTACGCCTACGCATGTACCGAAAAGACGAAACGGCCTGTAAAGGTGCTCGAACGCAGGTGCATGAGGTACCTGCCTGAGGAGATGCGGGCCAAACCACGCCTTTCCGACCATGCGTTGGACCTGCTTGCCCACCGACGAGACGCTGGGGAGAACTTGGATACGGGTACCGTCGCGGTCTTGGACAGGCTCAGGCCGAGAGGGCCGATGCGTAAGTCACGCTGAGGCCGTGGGCACGGGTCACCAGGAAGGCTCGGTGTCCTCGGACTCGTTGTTCGTCAGCCGTTGCTGGTCTTGCCCGTCCGACTCCATGACGAATATCTCGGCGTCTCCGTCAAGGTAGGAGACGAAGGCGATTCTCCTCCCGTTCGGCGACCAAGTCGGCTGTTCATCGCGCACCTCGTTGTGTGTCAGGCGGGTGAGGTTGTCGGACATACCCTTGTCTTTGATCTCTATAGAGTATATCTCGGCGTTGCCGTCCCGCTCGGTGACGAACAGGAGCCTCTTTCCGTTCGGCGACCACGACAGATCGTACTCCGGCGCTTCGGAATTGGTGACGCGGACCTCTTCGCCCTCTTCGGGGTCTATCACGTAAACTTCGGAATTCCCGTCACGGGTCGATAGGAACGCGATATACCGCGAGTCGGGTGACCACTTCGCGCCGTAGTCCGTCGACTGTGTGCGCCTGAACTCGTTCACCCCATCAGGATTTCGGACGTACAGGCCCTGCTCCGCGCCGTCGCGGACGGAGAAGACGATGAAGTTCCCCTCCGGCGACCATCCGCCGACCTCGTCTGCGGCCACCTTGCTGAGCAGCATCGACTCTTCACCCTCGGAATCGCTAACGTAGACCGCGTTGCCTGACTCTTGGGCCAGCGCGAAGGACAAACGCTCGCTGTCAGGACCCCACTTCGGATGCGTGATCTCGCCGCTGCCGGAAAAGACCTGTGTTCGGTCATCGCCCGAAATCTGCAAGACCTCGAGCTTCATGTCGTCGCTACCGCCCGCCAGGAAAGCAACGTAGCGTCCATTGGGTGAAAGCGACGGGGAGAACTCGTCACGCGGGCTCTTGGTGAGGTTCTGCTCCTCACCTCGCCCGTCGGCTCGTACGGAATATATCTCCAAGTTGCCATCCCGGTCGGAGGTGAATACGATTGGTGGAGCGCCCGACCGACACGCTAGGGCGAAGACGAGGAAGGGCAGAAGGGCGGCGAGGCCGAGTGAGCGTTGAAGAGACCGTGCCATGGGTGATAACACCTGAGTTGTTTTGGAAAAGTATTGAACAGATTGTTGATTCTGCAACGAGTATTTGACATGGGAGTCCGCGCGCATTCAAGGTGTCGCAGGGTCAGTTTCATGAAAACCCCCGGCGTTAGAAGCGTTCCGGCGTTCCGTCGCATGAAGGCCAGCAATGAGTCCGGCCTCACCTTGCTGGAGGTGGTCATTGCCATGGCCATCCTCAGTGTCGCGGTGATAGGTCTCGTGGGCGGCCTTTCGTTCGTTATCAGTGTCTCCGACACGCTGGAGGAACAGGCGGTGACGGAGACGCTGGGGGCCCGGTACGTCGAAGAGCATCTGAACGGGGACTGCCTTTCGGAGGAATCCTCTCTGGGCACATATCAGGTCGAAGGGCACGTGTTTAGGGAAGAGTACAACGTGCGAGTGACATCCGATGGTGAGGAGCTGTTCGAGCTCAGTTCTCTAGCCGGGGAGGTAATCGACTGCTCGGTGAGCATGGACGAATGACCACTTCTCGGCGAGTGTTGGGTTCATCGCAAGGGCTGACGCTGCTGGAGACGGCGGCCGTCATGCTCATCGTGGCGATCCTCACCGTGCCCTTAGTCGCCGTCGCCGGCAGGCTCATCGTCCTGCCCTTGGAGTGGCAGGAGAATCTTGGAACCGTGCGTGACGCGCGTGAAGCCCTGCACCTGGTGGCGTCAGACGCTCGTCAGGCGGCCTGTTACATTGAGGGGGACTCCGAGGACGACTACGGCACGTTCAAGTGGACGGACTACACAGAAACGCCTACAAGGGAGTTTCGCGTCCGTTACTACTCTGACACGGCGTACTCGGACGGATCACGCAACCTACTTCGGGAAGAGATCATCGATGCTTCGCCCCCTAGGACTATACCAATCGGCGACGTGTCAGAGTTTGGCATTAGTCTGGAGGAACGCCTCATTCGTGCGTGGGTGAAGATCCCGTCCTGGGCGGAGAAAGGGTCGGACGCGCCCTTATTGGGAATCTCCGCGCTGATGCGTCCCGGCGGTCCGGCCAGCGCCGACTGCTAGAAGTCCTCGCTCGTCGAGTTGATGATGCGGTGAATTGACGGCGAGAACGCCTCGTCGTCGCCCGGCTCGGTATCGTCGTCCGACCAGTCCTTCGCGGCGTTGATGCGCTTGGCCTCCACCGCATTCTCGTCCTCCCTGGCGTCGTCCCCAAGCGGCGTGCTGGAAACATACGCCCCCGACGAGGCCTTGGACGGGAACGAGACGATCCTCGCTTGAGAGGGATGCTTGTAGACCTCCCGGATGATGATGACCACCCGGTCGTCGACGCTCTTTACCGTCGCCGCGTACCGGTTCCCGCCGCTCATCAGCCGCTTAATCCGGGACGCCGTCTTCGATTCGACCTGTCCGATCTCCTCGCTCGACGCCTCGTCGGTAACGTTCAGCCTCCGTCCGACTAGCTCCAAGTTCACGTCGTCACCCGGTGTGAGCCTCGCGAGTGTCTTGGGCGAAGCAACGTTTACGAGCGAGGTCACCAGAGTCTTGCCGGACTCGCCGATGAAGGCACGTGTTGCCTTGCGGTGGGACGCCTGATGGCGAGGGAGGTTGTCGCCAAGCTGTTCGAGCCTATCGAGATTCTTCCTCGCGATCGTGTTGTGCGGGGAGACTTCTAACACCCGTCGAAATGCCTCCCTCGCCTCATCTATGCGTCCAAGCTCGGTGAGCGCTCTGCCCATGCGATTGTACGACTCCAAGTCGCCCGGAAAGTCATCAACAAGGGAACGGTTCACCGCCACGGCCTCGGGCCAGCGGCTTTGCATAGCGAGGGCTATGGCTGCCTTCGTCCGTTCCTGTTTTGTCTTCATTTTGTCTTCGGTCTGCTGGTATCCCAAGAATTAGACTCCATATGCACACATCATCGATAAATCGGTAGTTGAACTAATACAAGATTCGTCCCGCCGCCGCAAGCATATTTTCGCCCCTTAACCGGACGATTTCCGGTCAGGGGCCGGACTTCCATCGAAGCGGCAGGAGCTTCCACATCGCCTCGATCATGATGTAGAGGGACATCTTGGACTTCCCCATCGTGCGGTCGATGAAGACGATGGGGTGTTCGGTGACCACACACCCCATGCGCTCGCATGCGTGGTTAATCTCCGCCTGGAACCCGAACCCTGCGCAGCGTATCTGCGAAAAATCAATAGACCGCAGCACGCTCTGTCGAAAGGCCTTGAATCCGCCGGTGGCGTCTTTGACCTTCACGCCGGTCACAGTGCGTATTCCCCAGTTCCCGCCTGAGCTTATGAGCCTCCGCAGGATGCCCCAGTGCTCGTCTACGCCTCCCCCGTTCACGTAACGAGAGCCGATGACCACGTCGGACTCTCCGAGCGCGTCGATGAACTGCGGTATGTACTCGGGCTGATGGGACAGGTCGGCGTCCATCTGCACGATGACGTCTGCCCCGCCATCGAGGGCTTGGGAGAACCCGGCGATGTATGCCGGGCCGAGGCCCTCCTTGCGGTGTCTCTGGACCAGCTCGACTTGGCCGTCGTACTGCCCGGCCAATTGTTTGGCGACTTCACCCGTGCCGTCGGGGGAGCCGTCGTCCACAACGATCAGTGTCAGCCCCGGAATACCGAGGGCGAAGAGCCGAGCGGCCAACACCGGCAGATTCTCGGCCTCGTTGTAGGTCGGCACCACGACTGCTACCTTAGAGTTGTTCAATGCTGTTGCTCCTGCGCCCCGCGGGTGATCACTTGCGATAGGCTCCGATAAGGCCGCGCCAACGGGTCAGTACAGCATCCATGACCATCCGCACCGAGTCGGCGACGGGACTGATCTTGCTGGATGGCTCGTGATGCCAGTCTATCGGCATTTCCAATATCGAGGCCCCTCGCTGCTTGGCGATGAAGAGCACCTCGACATCGAATCCGAACCCCGTCGCCCGCTGCAGCGGGAACACCTCGTCGGCAAGGTCGCCTCGGAACATCTTAAAACCGCACTGGGTGTCTTGGAATCCTCCAACTGCTACCACACGGACGACCCAGTTGAAGACTCTTCCCATCAGGTGTCGTATAAGCGGCTCGCCGAACCTTCTGGCCCCCTCCGTCTGGCGTGAGCCGATAACGATGTCATAGCCCTCACCCAGGCGGTCAAGGAAGTCGTCGAGGTGCTCCACCGGCATGGACATGTCCGCATCGCACATGAAGCGAAGCTCGCCCGTCGCTTGGAGCATCCCATGACGGACGGCGAGGCCCTTCCCTGCCGTCGGCAGCGACTTCAAGCGTATCTGAGGGACCTCGGAGGCCCAGTTCTCGACGACGGTCGCGGTCGCGTCGTCGCTGCCATTGTCAACAACGAGCACCTCCCATTGGAACGGGCGGGAGGTGAGGTACCCTACCAGCTTCTCCAACGTTGGCCCAATGCGCCGTTCTTCGTTGTACGCCGGAACGATAACCGATAGAAACGGCTTCGCCAACGGTTGTCCCTCCTGTGGTCTCGTAAACCTTTAGCACGTTTTGAGTGTGGAATGCAACGCCGTACGGTGCCCGCAAGGGGCTTTTCATTGTCGCAATAGGTATCGCCAATCCCGTTCGGCCTGAGCCTGTCGAAGGCCAAATCGTGGTTCGACTGGCTCAGCAGTGCCTGGGTCGAGAATACTCACCGCAGAGGACGCAAAGATCGCCGAGACGAATCGCTTTCTACTTTGCGCCGAGTCTACCGCCCCTGAAATCGTGGCAGACGACGTTCGAGGAAGGCGCGGCGTCCCTCGATAAAGTCCTCGCTGTCGAAGTTTGCAAACGGCAGGTCTTCCTGCTCTGGTGTCAGTTCCAAGAGACCAGGGTTCTCTAAGGCTATTTGCATGATCTCCTTGTGGCGGCGCTGCGACAGCGGAGCGAGGGGCACCATCTCCCGCGCCAAGCCATAGACGTACTCGGCAATCTCGTCTTCCGGCAGTACGCGGTCTACGAGGCCGATACGCACCGCCTCCTCTGCGTCGATCTGTCTGCCGGACATGAGAATGTAGTTCGCATGGCCCGGCCCTACGAGACGGACGAGCCGCCGCATCTCCTTGTAGCCGATGAGAATGTTCAGCTTCGCGACCGGAATGGCGAAGCGGCTGCCGGATGCGGCGATGCGCATGTCAGTCGCCATGCTCAGTTCACAACCCCCGCCGATGCAGTACCCCCGAATCAGGGAGATCGTCGGCTTCGGGATGCTCTCGACGGCATCCAGCGCGCCATCGAACGCGGCGGCGTACCCCTTGGCGCTCTCGGCATCGTGCCGGTAGCGGTCGAAATCGGCGATATCCGCCCCGGCGGAAAACGCAAGATCCCCGGACCCGGTGAAAACGACCACCCGTACGTCATCGTCGGAGGCGACCTCTTCGGCGATGCGGCTGAGCAGCTGCCAGCCGTCGTAGGTGATGGCGTTTCGTCTCTCGGTCCGGTTGAAAGTGACGGTTGCGATACCGTCACGCCGTTCACAGAGGATGTCGGATGTCACAGGTTTATCTCTTCGCGTGGTTGTGTTGTAGAAGGGCTCAATGGTGGCACTACAGTGGAGTCTATCGCCAGCTCCCTACTTCCGCAGCGAATCGAGGAAGATCAGGTCGCGGGCGTCGACTTGGGGGCGGACGGCTTCCAGGAACGGCTCCAGTATGCTTTCGGGCGTCAGGTGGGTCGTGTCGAACTCGAGCTTCTGGCGGAAGTAGGAATTGTTGTACTCGTAGAGAAACTCTTGCATGATCTCCTCGATCTCGTGGGACTTCACCAGCTCGTAGGGGTGGGGGTCGTCGACCATGCGTTGTCGGATCACGTCAGGGTCGCAGGTCATGTGGACGAGGATGCAGTTGTCCGGCATCTTGTGTTCGAGCCACCGGTGGTAGGACACCTCGCTGCCCGGGTGATAGTAGCGCGGGCCGAATATCTTCTCCTCGATGTGGAAGCCGCCGAAGATGCAGTCGTTGTAGCGCTCCAGAATCTCTAGGTGATAGTAGATGACCATCCGCTGGAACCGCTCCTTGAGCACCGGCGACATGTTCCACATGGTCTGCTGGTCCTCTTCATTGAGGTGGTGGTAGTCGGGGATCGTGAAGTCGCCGTCGTCCATGTGGAACCTCTTGCCGACCTTCAGTCCCCATTCCTGCAGGGCGTTGGCGAGCGTGGTCTTGCCCACATATTCGGTACCGATCAAGATGAGTCGCACGGAGAGCCTCCCTGGGAGTTCGTAGTGATGTCCGGTCGCCCAGATTCTAACACCGTTCGCCGGAAAACACGTGAGGCCGCCTTTCGGCGGCCCCACGCTGGAGGGAGAGGAGGAGGTGTCATTTCTGTAATTGTGTAAGACAAATGATATTGGATACCAACACGGTGCGTCAAGTTGGGCACGGGGTGACTACATCCGCCGCAGATCCAATGCCACAGCGAATCGACATCTTGGACAGACTCAGAGCCCACCCCACACCTGATGCGGGGTAACCGGATTGGTTGCTTAAAGTCCCCTTACGCCAGCGCCCTCAGGCTGTCGTCGTCGGTCGGTTGGAGCGGGGTGAAGTCGCGGTTATTCTGGTACCAGGGGCGCTCGGTGCCGGTGCAGGCGTTGCCGACGGCGTTGTAGTTCAGGTACATGATGGCACGCCGCCAGGGCGAGACGTTGTTGGACGAGCCATGGACGACGTTGCAGTGCACGAACGCGACGGAGCCTGCCGTTCCGATCAGCGGCTCGATCCCGCTCTCGTCTGCGAGGCGCTCGAGTGCTTCGTCATCAATATGGTGGAGGGCGTATCCCCTCCCCTTGGCGTCCTCATGGAGCTTGGAGTCGAGGAGGCCATGTCGCTGCGAGCCGGGCACAACCAGGAGCGGGGAGGTTACTGCTGTGCAGTCGTCGATGTAGACGGAGGCCATGATGCACTTCGGCTCCGGCATTCCGTCGATCATGTGCCACGGCGGGTAGTCCTGATGCCAGTCCCAGCCGCCGCCCTTGCCGAAGCCGGGCTTGGGATTAAGCCTGCTCTGGTGCAGGTAGGCATCGTCGCGAAGCAGTTGGCGGACAGGTCCGAGCATTCTCGGCAGGGTAAGGAGACGCTTGAACGGCTCGGAATACACGTGCGCGCCGAATGCGAGGCGGGCGGTCGCGGCGTCCTCACTCTCTCGGACGACCTCCGGGCCCTCGCGGCTCAATATCTCCGGCACCGCCCTTTGCAGAACGGCGACCTCGTCGTCATCGAGAAGGTTCGGGAAGAAGAGGTATCCGCGGCTATCGAACTCTTCGATCTGCGACTCGTCGAGATTCATGGCGTGCCTCTTCGCGGTAGGATCGTTGGGGCGCTATTGTAGTGCGTTTCACGAATGAGTGGCAAACGGCCGTGGTCGGGGAAAAGCGCTCGCTACGTTCGAAATGACCTGCGGCGAGGTTGTGTAAGGCCAGGTCGGTTGGTAGAATCGAGATGCGGGCGGGCGTAACTCAGTGGCAGAGTGTCTGCTTCCCAAGCAGAAAGTCGGGGGTTCGAATCCCCTCGCCCGCTCCAGAACCCTCCCCGTCCCGCGTATCCGCTTAAGACCTTCTATATGCCGTTCTCAGGGGGTTGCTGCCGGATGGCGGCTAGGGACTCGGATGATCCTCGCTCCACGCGGTTTCCGGCCAGGAAGACGTCCTCCACGTTCCAGAGGTTGCGGATGTCAGCCGTCGGGTCGCCGTCGAGGATGACGAGGTCAGCCTCTTTGCCGGCTTCGAGGGTACCCACCTTGTCGTCCATGTCGAGGGAGCGGGCCGCGTCGCCGGTGACGGAGTAGACGCCCTGCTCGTTCGAGTAGCCGGACATGACTAGGCACTCGGCCTCGTAGGCGGTGTTGCCCAGCATATAGTTACCCCAGGACGAGTCGGAGCCGGTGATGACCTTCGCCCCCATCTCTATGAGCCGCCGGCAGTCTTCTATGCGCACGTCGAATTCTCGAAGCTCTTCATCGAGCTCGGCCTGCTGCTGAGTGGTGAGTCCTTCTCGTTCCTTGCGGTGCTGCAGCGTCCAGATGCGGGCGCGGAACACGTGGAGGGTGGGGTTCACGTACGCCCCCTGTCGAACGATGCGCTCGGCCACCTCCTCGTCAAAGTAGTTCGTGCCGTCCACACGCTTAAAGACGCAGTGGATAATCATGTCCACCTCAGCATCGAGGGAGTTGGCGGTGCCTTGCGTAGACAGACAGTGCGCGGCGGTGGGCTTACCGAACTTGTGGGCCTCGTCGGTGATGGCGAGCAGCTCATCGACGTTGAAGGATGGGCGCATGGTGAACGAGGTGGCAGTGCTGCCGCCGGTGGCCGTGATCTTGATGTAGTCGGCGCCCTCTTTGATGAGTTGTCGCGTCATGGCGCGTGTCTCGTTCGGTCCTGTTGCCTCGGAGCCGAAGTAACCCATGTGGCCGCCGATGATGGATACGGGACGCCCGCACAGGTGCATTCGAGGGCCGATGGTCAGTCCGTCGTTCACGGCGTCGCGGAGGCGGAACATCGTCATGTTCTTCGGGCCGTTCTCACGGATGGTGGTGACGCCGGAGAAGAGCGCCTTGCGGGCGTTCCTCGCGGCCTGGACGGTCAGGATTTCGTCCGGGTAGGTGGCTACCTCGTCGCCGACGCGACCGTCCCCGAAACCCACGTGGTGAGTGTGTGCGTCGACCATGCCGGGCATGAGGGTCTTGTCTGGGTAGTCCAGGGTCTCGACCGACGCACCATCGGGCGCGGCCACCTCGCCCTGTCTGCCGACGGCAACAATCTTCGAGCCTTGGACGAGGACTGCGCCGGACGGCACGGATGGGCCGCCTCGTCCATCGACGAGCGTGCCTGCATGAATGAGCTTGAATTGGGCACCCGGATGCTGCATTAAGAAGGAAGCCTTGCCACTTTGGGCGCTAGCTCTTTTCTCCGTCCGCCGCAGGTTCGTCAGCGTCGTCCTCTTCGGGCGAATCTTCCGTCGCACCGCCCATGCGCTTCTGAAAGTAGTCGGCGATGTCCATTTGGGCGGGAACGTAGACGAGGGTGGCGATGGCTCCGTTTTCAAGCATGATGTCGACATGCTGGAATCCCAATGCCCTGCCGAACATGCCGAACCTGGCGCGAGTGTCCTTCAGGCGATTGAAGGGGATCAGGTAGCGGCGGGTCTGGAGGATGCCGCCGCGCTGGTAGATAAGCGCCTCTTCGGTGAGGTAGTACCTTGTGCGCCGCCACTGCCAATACTTCGGGATCACGATGACGAATACGAGCACCGCGGGCGTGAAGGGGTCGGGGAAGACGCCGACCGCGAAGATGATGACGACGATGGCGAGCAGCCACCAAGATGACCAGAGCCAAGCGTACTGGACTTGGGCGACTTCGATGGCGTCGTCAGGGACTTCCGGTTCCTGCGGCCGTTGGGGCTGCTGGGGCTGTTCTTCTTCGCTGTTCATCCGAACCTCCGTTGCCGACAAAGGGTATCGTGTTTGGCAGCATCAGGTAAAGTGTGCCGGTCCGTGGAGAAGCGTAACTGTTCAGAGTTTGTGAGAAACCCCTACTAAAGCAACGCAACGTCATACCGGCGAAGGCGGGTATCCACAGGGGGAGGGGTGTTCATCTCACCAAGACTGAACAGTTACGGACAAGCGATCGGTCTTTCAAAAGCCAAGTGGATTGTTCTATAATGTCACGCAGTACACGTACGAAGCGAAGGATGAACATGGCCAAGAGAACCGAAGGTGACGAAGGAGTTTCCAGGAGAGGATTCCTGAAGAGCGCCTTAGTCGGCTTGGGGAGCGGCGCGGCCATACTTACCATCATGGGCGGGCGAGGGCTGCTTGCTCGAAAACGAAGAGCGGTCGCGGAGTTCCCGGACGACTCGATCTTCGCTCCCGCCAGGAATCGTAGCGACCGCACTTAGGTCTCAGGTCGCTCTTCTCTCCTCATTTCGCTTCTATTCCCTCGTTGACTGCTCACTGTTGTGAGTCTTGTATCCAGTCGCCGTGATGCAGGCGCATTCGTTTTTCGATTCCGGAATCCCGCTTTCACGCACGGACGTATAACTTATCAAGTCTGCAACGCCCTCCAACCTAACCGTTAGGCCTTCCGTATACCAGCATCAGCCGGGTACGACGGACTGGGAATAGGGAATGGCCGGAGCAATTGTCAGGGCCGGCGGAACGACTGGGTAGTAGGGGGTGAAGCTGCACGACTTGATGTCGGTTGCCATGATATGTACGCCTTTGATATATGATAGCTTGACTCAGGCGAGCCCACGTTACTCAGGGATGCCGACACGGCAAGCGACGGCCGGTTGGCGAGGACCACGGAGACAGGGTTCTCGAAAATGAAACTGGGAAGGATAGGGCGACAAGTCCGCACACTGGTCATCGGCTCTGCGCAGGGCGACCAGCGGAGGAACGGCCTTTGGAACGACCGAGTTCGGGCCGCTTCCCAGCTTGCGCTTGGCAACTCGACCGGAGACGGAAGGCGGGCAGGTCAAGTAGCCCGTGAGGCCGTTCGCGGGGCGATCGGAGCGCTGGCGGAGATCGGGGGCGAGGCGAGCGGGATCGCGAGAGACGCCGTCATGGGCGTTGTCCAGGGCACCTCGGGTTCTTCCAAGCCTGCTACACCGCTGATCAGAGAAGCCGTAGAGGGGGCGATCCGCGGTTCCCTCGAAATGGGCGTGGATATTCAGACCGCGGGGACGGACGCGGTTGAAGGAGCGATCGAGGGAGCCGTCTTTGTCGGGGTGGAGACGGACAGGGCGGTATCCGAAGCGTCATACAGCGCATTTGAAGCCATCACCGGGGTTGGCGTCGATGTCGGCAGCGCGGCGAAGGCGGCCATCGTCGGGGTCATCACCGGCGTGTCGGCAACGGGAGGAAATGTACCCCAGGCCGCGCGTGACACGGCCAAGCTCCTCATAGACAACGTGTCGGGCGACTCCGCCCAATTGGCGTATGTTGCCCAGAGCGTCGTGGAAGGCGCACTGGAAGTGCAGAACGTCGACCACGTCTTCACCGTCAGCTATGTTGGGAGGGCGGCCGAAGGGGCCATTGACGGCGCGTACGATGTGAGCGAGGAGGTGGGAGACGAGGTACGCCTCGCTATCGCGGCTATGTTGGAAAATCCGCGGGTACACGTGGGGCCCGCAACCGCTCCGCTCCTGCAAAGCCTCGCCGAGCGCGTCGCCGTGTATCACCCCCAGGGGCCGTTGGCATGGAGAATCAAGGCGCTCTGGTACGCGGGATGGTCGCTTGCCAGAACCGGGGGCATCGACCTCGCCGCGTCATTGGCTTTCTTTACCCTGCTGTCATTCTTCCCGCTGGTTGCGCTCGTCATCCTGATCTTCTCCGCGTTTGCCGATCCTGAAACTATCGAGACAGAGCTTGCTCACGTATTCCTCTTCTTCTTCCCTGCGTCGGGAGACTTCTTCAACAATTCCGTCGGCTACTTGTTCAGTTCTCGCGTTGCGGCGAGCATCGTGGCCATCGTCGGCATCGTGATCGGGGCGAACGGGCTGTTCATGGCCGCCAACCGGTCCGTTAACCGCATATTCGGGACGGAGCCGCGCAGGCTCGTTACCACAACGCTGCTGCAGGTCGTGTTGACCATCGGCATCATGTTGCTCTTCCTAACCTCCATAGGGCTGACGCTTGTGTTCCAGATTGCCCTCAGCATAAGCTCCGCGCTCCCTCTCGTCAGTTGGCCGGTCAACCGCGCGGTTCTCCTCGTGACCGAATTGATCTCGGGTGTTTTGCCCATATTCATGACGATGCTTGCGTTCGGAATCGTCTACCGGGCGCTACCGAACACTCACGTACCGTGGCGGGACGCCACCTTTGGCGCGATCATTGCGGTCGTGCTGTTCGAGGTGGGGAAGCACATCTTCTTCTGGTTCGGCAATATAACGGGCCAGCAGAACCTCATCTATCTGCCGTTTTCGTCCGTCATCCTGCTGCTGATCTGGGCGTTCATAGGGGGAATCATCTTCCTGTTTGGGGCTAGTATCACTAACGAAGCAGCGAGCAACCGGCCGAAGGGAATCGAAGGAACAAGGGAGGCGTCGAGTCCCGAACGAGAGGACGAAGGTCGTTCCGAGTCGTTTCATGCAACGCGATTCCGTTGACACTGGCGGGATCGTTCATGTAGAATTCCCTTGAAATCGGCATGAGTTTTAGGACTCCATCCTGTACGTAATCCACGCCCCGCAGCACAGACCGATGCGCGGGGTTTTTTCTGGTTTCGCCTCATTCGCGAACGCACTGATGCGGGTGAGCGCCGTCTCAAAGGGGGCACGAGTTGCGGACGACAGACTTTAGGATACGAATAGCCGGTGAGGGCGGTCAGGGACTGCTTTCAGTCGCCGAGGGCTTCGCGTCCGCCAACGTGCAGGCCGGATATCACGCGCAAACATTCGCTACCTTCCCTTCCCAGATCACGGGCGGGCCGACATGGTTCCAGGTTCGCATTTCCACTGAACCGATACTGAGTCGCGGCGATCAACTCGACGTGCTGGTCGCATTCAACGAGCACGCCTACGAAGCTCACAAGGACGAGGTCCGAGAGGGCGGCGTCGTTGTCTACGACTCCAAGGCGTTCCAGATGGATGACAACGGTTCAAGCCTCGGCGTCCCGTTCGATCAGCTGGGCAGGTCGACGGGCAACCCAAGGGCGGCGAACATGGTTGTCATGGGAATGCTCGCGGGCCTGATGAACATGCCGCAGTCGATCCTCGAAGAGTTCGTCAAGCAGCGCTGGGGCAACGTAGCGCGCTACGGCGAGAAGACGGTGCCGCAGAACATCCACGGTCTGACGCTCGGACGCGAAGAGGCGATGAAGAGCGGCTTCAGCTTGGGAGAGCTTGCTCCGCCCAACAAGCCGGACTACGATCAGATATTCCTGAACGGCAACGAGGCCGTCTGCCTCGGGGCCGTGCATGCAGGACTCAACTTCTACGTCGGGTATCCGATCTCACCCGCAACGACGATCCTCGTGTGGATGGAGCGTTGGCTGAGCGGCGACGACAAGACCGCCTACCAGGTCTCCTCGGAGATCGAGGCAATCAACGCGATCGTCGGAGGCGGGTACGCGGGCAAGAAGGCGATGACCGCCACGGCGGGCCCGGGATTCTCGCTGATGAGCGAAGGGCTGGGATTCGCATGGATGGCGGAGATTCCGCTCGTGGTCTGCGACGTGCAGCGCGGCGGCCCGGCCACTGGACTTCCCACGAAGACGGAACAGTCTGACCTGTTCGCGGCGATGCACCCGGCGCACGGCGACGTGAGCCTGCCCGTGATCGCCCCAGGATCGGTCGAGGAGTGCTTCTACGCCACCGTAGAGGCCTTCAACTGGGCTGAGAGATACCAGGGCCCCGTTATCCTCCTGAGCGAGCACTCGCTGTCGGAGCGCAAGCAGAATGTCCGCAAGCCAGACCTGGATGCGATACCCATCGAGAACCGAACGGTCTATCACGGCGCAAACGGGACCAACGGCTACCACCGCTACGAGCCGCGAGAGTTGTCCCCGATGCCCCTGCCCGGCGGTCCCGGCAGCTATGTTGCCAACGCGAGTGAGCATGACGGCATGGGCGACACCACCCACCTGCCCGAACGCCACATTCAGATGACGGAGCGCCGGTTCGGCAAGCTCAAGCTGTTGGAGACCGGCACCTACGAGTCGGAGAATACAAGCGCCTCGGTTGCCCTGATGCCTTGGGGCGGATCCAAGGGCCCCACCCGCGAGGTGTGGCAGCGAATGACCGAGGAGGGAACGGCGGACAACCTGGCGTGGTACTACACCATGTACTTGAACCCGCTGCCTCCCGCACTGCTGGACGAGCTCCGGGAGAAAGAACTGGTCATCGTGCCTGAGCTCAACTATCAGGGACAGTTCTCGTCGTATCTGCGGTCTCTGGGCGTACGCGCCGAGTCCATCACCCAGTACACGGGACTGCCGTTTGCAATTAGAGATTTGACTGAAAGAATCGAGGAGCGGATTGGCGTTGCCGAGAAGGAAGGGGTCGCGGTATGAGCGAAAAGAATCCCGAATATGATTTCAAGTGGTGCCCCGGCTGCGGCGATTTCGGCGTTCGCCGGGCACTGGAGCAGGCGGTAGCGCGAAGGCTCGTCGAAGCCGAGGAGCCGATAGAGCAGACCGTCGTAGTGGCCGGCATCGGATGTTCCGGCAACCTCGTCCACCTACTGGAAGGAGACCAGCCCTTCGGCATCCACGGCCTGCACGGTCGCACTCTGCCGGTAGCATTCGGTGTGAAGACCGGACGGCCCGACCTGAATGTCGTCGTGGTCGCCGGTGACGGGGACTTTCTCAGCATCGGCATGGAGCACATCGCGCCGCAGGCACAGCGCAACCTCAACGTCTGCGCCGTCGTCATGGACAACGGGGTCTACGGCCTGACGAAGGGCCAGAGTTCCCCTACCAGCGAGCTTGGGATGATCACGAGCTCGACTCCCTTCGGCAAGGCGGAGGAGGGCCTCAACCCTCTCAGGCTGTATCTGACGGTCGGCGTGTCGCACATCGCTTCGGCCCTGTCGAGCAAGATCAAGGACATGGCGAACATGATCTACGACGCCATGGAGTACCCCGGCTTCGCGGTGGTGCACGTCCAGTCGCCATGCACGGAGTACAACGACACCTACAAGATTCTCAAGGGCGAACCGCGCAAGGGCATACCCGGCAGGGCGTGGGACATCCCGGACGATCACGACCCCTCCAGTATCGACGCGGCCGCAAGCCTTCTCGAACGCGACGGCATACCGCTCGGTCTCGTATTCCAGGCGGAGCCCCAGCCGACCATGAACCAGCGGCTGATCGACCTCAAGACCAAGGCCAAGGCCCTGACCACGGAGCAGATGGTAGCCTCGTACGGCGTCTAGGGTTGCCCTGACGGTTGAATGCAACAATGCCCCGGCAGGGATGGCCCACCGGGGTATTTTTGTATAGGAGGCCTTCGCATAGTGGTCATGCTGGAGAAGAGCCTGTCCCGTACCCGATACGGGGCCGGAACCAAAGGCTGGGTGGTGATTTTCGGCATCTCGACTACACTCCCCTCCGTCTCTCCCGCGAAAGAACGTCACCCCGTACCCAGATACGGGGCGGGAGTCCATCGGGAGGGTAATCATCATTCAAGAACAAAAAGCCCCTCAAACTGTCATTGCTACGAAAATAGCGACCGCGCAACCACCAAACCGTCATTCCTGCGGAGGCAGGAATCCATCTTCGGTGTCTCGCCGTCAGTCCTTCAAGAAACACAGAGGCCAGCGCCATTTTCATTCCAGGTGGTGAGGGTGGCCAACCCTCATGAAATATTCCGAGCGAAGCGAGGAATCTAGGGTATTGTTCCGTCGTCATTGAGGGCGTTCAAACAACGAGCTTAGCTTGGAGAGCGAAGACTTTAGATTCCTCACTGAGCGTCGCTCCGTTCGGAATGACAGGCAACGGGTTTGCCTGCCTTCGCCATGACATGCTTTCAGACATTGAGAAACTAGCCCATTTCGCCTGCCGATGGTATATTTTGTGACTACGATCCGCTAGGTACCGGAGAAGCAGATGGACATCGCGATAACGAAATCCCCAACCGCGGCAACACGCTCGAAACCCGCCGACGCCGATCTCGGTTTTGGCCAGATACTCACGGACCACATGTTCCTGATGGACTACTCCACGAGTCGAGGCTGGCACAGCCCGCGGATTGAGCCGTACCACGACCTGACGCTTGACCCGGTAGCGATCGTCCTGCACTACAACCAGCAGGTCTTCGAGGGCCTGAAGGCGTACCACCTGCCGGACGGCGGCATCGGGCTGTTCCGACCGGACAAGAACGTCGAGCGCATGAACGCCTCGACCGAGCGGATGGTCATGCCCTCGTTCGACGCCGAGGTGTTCCTGGCCGCAGTGAAGGAGTTGGTGGTGCTCGACCGCTACTGGCTTCCGACCTCGGAGGGCACGGCGATATACATCAGGCCCACGATGATCGCCACCGAGGCGGCTCTAGGCGTCCAGCCTTCGGAGACCTACCTATTCTTCATCGTGCTCAGCCCTGTCGGGCCGTACTACAAGGAAGGGTTCAACCCGACGCGGATATTCGTCTCGGACGAGTACATTCGTGCCGCACGAGGAGGCGTCGGGAACGCCAAGACCTCCGGCAACTACGGTCCCACCCTGTACGTGTCCGAGGAGGCCAAGGAGAGGGGCTATACGCAGGTCCTGTGGCTCGACGCCGTGGAGCGAAAGTACGTCGAAGAGGTGGGCACGAGCAACATCTTCTTCGTGATCGAAGACGAGCTCGTGACGCCAAGCTTGTCCGGCTCGATCCTCTCCGGGGTGACGCGCGACTCGGTGATGCAGGTCGCACGCAGCTGGGACATCGAGGTCACTGAACGGCGCGTCTCGATGGAAGAAGTCGCCGAGGGCTGCCGGAGCGGCAAGATCAGCGAGGCGTTCGCGACCGGCACCGCGGCGGTGGTCTCACCCATCGGCGAGATCGGCTACATGGGCGAGGACATCCCCGTCGGCGAGGGCGAGACCGGCCCGCTGGCGCGACGTCTATACGACGAGATCGTCGGCATCCAGTACGGCTACAAGGACGACCCCTTCGGCTGGAGGGTGCGGATAGCGTAGAGGTTATCGCCTCCCGTCCGTCTACGCCCTCGGCGTCCTGACGTACTCTTCGAGGTATCTCCGCACGACCATGCGCGCGCGGTGCAGGCGCGACTTGAGGGCCGATACGGTGATGTCGAGTGTCTCCGCCGCCTCCGCGTTGGACAGACCCTGAACGTCCCGCAGGACGAGGGCGGCCCGCAGGTCGGGTTCGAGCAGATCGATACCCTCGCGAAGCTTGTCGCCCAACTCCGAGTCGAGCGCGTCTTTGTGCGGGTTCTTCGTCCAGTCGATGACCTCCATGTCATCGACGCCGGTATTGGTGAGTGTGCGGTCCCTCTTGGTCTTTCGCAGGCGCATCAGGGCGGCGTTCATCGTTATCCGATAGAGCCAGGTGGTCACGTGGGACTGCCCGCGGAAACGGTCGTATGCGCGGTATGCGGACAGGAAGGCGTCCTGTGTCACGTCCTCGGCCTCTTGGGGACTCCCCATGACGCGGTACGCCACGTTGTAGACGAAGTCGGAGTGCTGCTCGACGATGGAGTCGAAGTCTTCGAGGTCTCCTGCGGGCGTACTCTGTTCGTGGGCGGGTGGAGTCAAACGTGAACTCCCGGATACCGGAAGGACGAGCGAAGCGTCCCGCAACTTATGGAACCGAAATCGGGCCCCTTGCATCCAATTGTAGGGGAACGGGGTTCCAATGCGAAAGCAGGCCCCCTTTCTTGGCAAGAGTACCCCGGGAAGGGCATGTAAGGCGATTATGGGGCTGATGAGACGACTCATGGCGTTCTTCAGACGGGGCCCCGAGTGCAGGGACATCCGCATGGCGGCGTCGGACTACATCGACGGAGACCTGCAGATGACGCAAGCCGAGTGGGTGCGTGCTCACCTCAGTGGATGCGTAGCCTGCCAAGCGTTCGTGGACACGCTCGTCGAAACTATACGGCTTCTGGGGACGATGAAGCGGGAGCAACCTGCCCCGGCAGGGCTCACGGATACAATTCGCGTCAGAATCGCGGAGGAAGGCCGTCTAGGCGCTTAAAGGGCGGCGCTATCCGGCGGCGACGTACTTCGATGGGCACTTGACGATGACGCTATCGCTGTAGAACACGCCGTCGTCGCCGTAGGAACCTTCCAGGATGATCTCGGAGTGTTGATTGAAGAAGAGGTCGGGGACGACGCCGTCATGCACCGCCGACAGCGTCTCCGGGCCCTCGGTGTCCACAAGGGTAAACCGGGCGATGGTGGACGCCTCCTCGCGGACGAATGAGCCCTGAACGAGCTTCCCGTTGACCTTCACGAGCCTGCCTTCATCGGTCGGCCCGATCTCCTGGATCTCGCTGACGGTGTAGAAGTACACGCTCGCGCTCTGGAACGCCGTATAGACGAGGAAGCCCAGAGCGCCTATGACCACGGCGAGGCCGACGAACACCTTGATGCGGTGGGCCATGCGGCTCGGCTCAGGAATGACGGGTGTATCGATTGCTGTCATTGGTCTTACCGGCTCTCTTCTTGTGAACTCGCGTCGTCCTTGTCCTCACGCTCCCGTAAGGCCTTCCTCAGCGCCTCGATGTCGCGGCGCATGTCGCGCTGGCGGCGGGACATGTAGAAAGCATACCCGAAAAACCCCGCCCACGTCAGGATGTAGACCGCAAAGAGAAACGGAAGGTTCGCCTCCGGGTCGGAGTCGGAGGCTTGGGCAAAGCCTGTGACGGTTGTGGCGCTCTCGACAATGCCGTACCCAGCGTAGACGGGAGCGGCAAGAAATGCAGCCACGATAAGTCCCAGCAGGACGATTGGGGCGGACTTGGCTAGGGGCAGCGTTTTACGCAGCGTATTGGAATATCTCGTCGACATCGGTCTCCGCTTTCTTCAGGCTGTATCGTTCGATGATCAGGTAGACGAAAAGGACCACAAACGCCACGAGCGAGACGAGCACGGTCACCAGCATCCTCGGGTCGAGGGCGTCGCTCTCCGCAGCCGGGCCAATCACGAGGTTGGGATGAGTCGAGCGCCACAGCTCGGCGGCGTAGTAGATGATGGGCGCGTCGATGGCCCCGATCAGGGCGAGGACGGCCCCGTAGCGCGCTCCCTGCGAACCCTTCGGCCCGAACGCCCGGAGCATCAGGTAGGCGGCGTAGATGAACCAGAGCACGAGCGTGAGGGTCAGCTTCGGGTCCCACGTCCACCACACGCCCCACACCGGCTTGGCCCAGATCGCCCCGGTGACGATGGCTATGGTGCAGAAGACGAAACCCACCTCCGCCGATGCGTAGGCGACGGCGTCCGACCTCTCGCCCTTGCTGAAGAGATGAATCCCGCTGGCAACGGCGACCACGACTACCGACAAGAGGGAAAGTATCGCGACCGGAACGTGGAAGTAGAAGATGCGCTGCGACACGCCGAGGTTGGCGTCGGTCGGCGCATAGAAAAATACGAGGTACAGAGTGGCCGCCATCAGTATGGCGCCGGCGACGATGAGCACGTCGCGAAAATGGTCTCCCCTGCGACTCTCACTCACAGGGCGTCCGACCAAACTAACCGTCTCTTGAGGCATGGTTGAAATATATCACAGCGGCAATTGCGTAGAAAGTATTGCGTAGGGGGTTGCGGAAGCGACCGCGTGAGAAAAAGTGTAGGTCGTCAAACCATCACGCAACACTCTGCTGTCATTCCGACCGAAGGGAGGAATCTAAAGTCTCTGTCCGCAAGAACTGTCCTTTCCGCCAGGATTTTAGACCCTTCGGCTACCCCAGGGTGACAGTACGAAACCTCGTTGCCTAAACCGGAAGACCCTTGCCTACATGCGCCCTCCCTGATTGCGCTGGCGAACCGACGTTGCGCCACACGACCAAAGATACGCGCGCCGACTCTGGTAGAATTGCGGCATGGAGCGGCAGACTTTTGAGCGGCTGGTGCGGGTGGCCCTGGGCAAGATACCGGAGGACTTCCGGCGACGCCTTGAGAATGTCGACATCATCGTCGAGGACTGGCCTTCGCAAGACCAGCTTGCCGGCCATTTCGTGGATGACTCACACCTCCTCCTCGGCCTGTACGAGGGAGTGCCGCTCACGGAGCGGGCCGACTATCTCGCCATTCTCCCCGACAGGATTACCATCTTCCAGGGGTCGATCGAGTCCATATGCGAGTCGAACGAGGAGATCGTTAGCGAGATTCGCACGACGGTCATCCATGAAGTAGCCCACCACTTCGGCATCGACGACGCGCGCCTGGAGGAACTGGGGGTCTAGGGGTGCTGGGTTCTGGGTGCTAGGCGCTGGCTGACGGAGACTTAGCTGCGGCGTATCTCATGACCGCGACGAGAGGAACGGCCGCCAGGACGACTGCGGCACCAACGAGGAACGGCAGGCCGATGAGGTCGTCGCTGAGGGAGGCGAGCCTGCCGCTGCCCGACGCCCCGACGACCACTCCAAACGAGTAGACGGCGTAGAAGACGCCGAAGGCCATTCCTCGCCTGTCAGCGCCTGTAGCGCTCGCTACGAGGGCTGTTGCGGTGGGGAAGACCAGTCCGTACCCCAGTCCAAATACTGCCATGCCCGCAACAACACCTCCATAGCCCTCCAGAACGCCCAGAAGCGCCAGTCCGATGGCAATACCGACGAGGCCCAGCATCATCGGCCCGAATCGCCCATACCGGTCCCCTGCGCGGCTGATCGGGCTTGCCATCACGAGCATCGCCACGAGCGCGTAGATGCCGAAGCTGTAGCCCGAACGGGCCGCCGTCTCTCCCTGCTCTTCCAGCATCAGGGGAAGGTGCGTGACGAGTGCCCCAATACCGACGGTGATGGCGAATGCGGCTGCGTATGCCGACCACAGGGCTGGGTTTCGCCTCGCATCATCCCCTGTGGCGTCGTGCGGGTCGGATTCCCCGTCAGAGACCGAAGGAGAACCGTCGCGAGCGATGAGCAGGAACGCGATCAGCGTAATGACGATGAACGCTGAGTCAACGTAGAAGACGACGTTCGCCCCCCAGATATCACGGAGAATGCCCGCGGCGGGAGGCCCGATAAGGGCTGCTACTGCTATCAGCGCCCCAGTGATGCCCATCGCGTGTCCCCACCTGTCGGCAGCCGTCCTATCGCCGATGATGGAGAACGCCCCCGGCGCGAGCACGGCGGCCCCGATGCCGTGTACGGCCCTGGCCGCCATCATCTGCTCCGGCGTCTGGACAAGCGAGTAGCTGAAGACGGCGATGACCGTGATCGCCATACCCAGAAGCATGGGCGTTCGCCGTCCCCACCTGTCGAGCACGTAGCCCGCCCCCAGGTTGCCGAACAGGTTGGTAAAGGAGTAGGCCGCGACGATGACGCCCACGAGCGCCGCCGACGCTCCCAGACTCTCGGCGTAGGGCGCGATGGTCGGAAACTGGACGAACAGGTCGAAGAATGCGGCGAACACCACCAGCCGCGCGGCCCAGATGGTGTAACGCGCAATGCCTGCCGATTGAAGTGTGCTTGAAGCCATACGTACCGGTTCGCCTACTGGAACCCAGTGTATAGGATGCGGTCGCCTTGGGCTAGGAAAAGGGAGCGCGCCATGTAGCTGCTACTGCCCAGTGAGGGTCCCTTCCGATACTATCTCAGTACCCTGCCATCACCTTCGCGCCGCGTGACCCGTTCGCGGTCGAGTTGTTCCAGCAAAGCGAGCGCGTACTTGCGGCTGGTGCCGAACATGTCCCGCACGTCCCCGACGGTGATGGGGCCGGTCGCCTTGATGTGCTCGACCACGGCATCCGTCATCTTCCTGTAGGCAGACGCGGCGAACACGACCGTATCTCCCGCACGCACGACGCGGCCCTCATCGACGAGGAGCGCGAGTATCTCCGCGTCGGGGACAGGCTCGGTAGGGGGCGAGAATGGCTGCGCCTCAAGCAGGCTGAGGTAGTCTTGCACCACCTGTTCCTGCGCTTCCGTCAACTTTCGTGAGTGTCCCGTGAGGTACACTACAGGGCCGTCCTCGACGACCGCTCCGTTGTCCTGCAACACCCGCAGCACCTCTGGGAAGACTGCCGCAACCGACCCTATGCGACTGCGCAGCTCCTCCTTAGGAGCGCCCTTCCTGAGCGGGTATGACTCGTGGTAGCCCTTCAGAAATATGCGCGCCTTGCGCTCCAACGCGTCCCATCCACCCTTGGTGTATACGGACTTCCCCGAACGAAGGAGAACGACATCGCCGTTTCTGGCCATCTCCTCAATCTCCGACCGCACGGTTGCTGCCTCCATGTTGGCGCGACTGGGAAGATCATCGACATCTGCCGGCTCGGAGCGCTCGATGGTATTGAGCAGGATGTCCTGAGCCGTGCCCTGCTCCATCATGGTGAGCCGGTCGAGCGTCGGCTGGTGATTGCGCCGATGCCGCCGCGCGTGCGTGTCAACGACGCTGCCCCCGCCCAGCGTAGCCCGGTTGGAGCGCACCACGAAGAAATCGTCCTTGACCACGGCGACGGGCGTCTCGAACTTCAGCTGCGCCCACACCGATTCTCCCGGCTCCGCCCGCTGGCGTTCGAGCAGCCGCAGGCGAGCCAACGCCTCGCTGCTGCCCGTGTGCACCGTAAGGAGCATGTTGTGTCGAAGCGGTCGCGGGACATCCTCGATGACACGCAGATGCACGTCCACGGCGTCGGTCGGCGTGAGCCAGCCGGGTGCCGTCAGCACATCGCCCCTTTGCAGTTCGTCCTGCGACAGACCGACGAGGTTTGCGGCCACCCGCGTGCCCGGCGGTACCGTGTCCAGCTTCCTCTTGTGGCTCTGGAGGCCTCGTATCCGCGACGACAGACGCTGCGGCAGCACTTCGACCTCCTGGCCGACGCTCAGTGTCCCGTCTACCAGCGTGCCCGTGACGACGGTGCCGAAGCCGGACATCGTGAAGGCGCGGTCAAGCGCGAGTCGCGGCCGGCCGAGGTCCTTGCGAGCACGAGTGTCCTGCAGAAGGGCCTCGACGGTCGCCGTTAGCTCCGGCAAACCCTCTTCTGTAGTAGCGGAGACGGGGATGATCGGGACGCCTTCGAGCGTCGTCCCGTCGAGAACGTCCTGCACCTCCGCGACCACGAGCTCCAGCCACTCGTCGTCCACGAGATCGCGCTTTGTGACGGCCACGAGGCCGCGGCTGACACCCAGTAGATCGAGGATAGCGAGGTGCTCGCGTGTCTGTGGCATCACCGACTCGTCTGCCGCCACCACGAGCAGGGCCAGGTCGATGCCGCCCACTCCCGCGAGCATGTTGTTGACGAAGCGCTCATGTCCGGGAACGTCGACGATGCTGACCTCGCCGCCGTCCGACAGGGGCATCCATGCGAAGCCCAGGTCGATGGTCAGCCCGCGGTCCTTCTCCTCCTGGAGGCGGTCGGGGTCGATACCGGTGAGCGCGTGAACGAGCGTCGACTTGCCGTGGTCGACGTGTCCCGCCGTGCCGATAACGTGCAACGTGTCCGCTCCCGGTTAGGATGCGTCCAGCATAGCAAAACCGGATGCCGCGCGGTATGAGGTCGGTCAGTCGAAGAAGCGGACAAATACCTCATTGCTCAGGAACCTGCCCCTGTCGGTCAGACGGATGCTCCCATCGACCGTTTCGATGAGTCCGGTCGGTTGAAGCTCGTCCAACTCTTCGCGGTATGCGTCTAGAGGGGACGCCCCGAAGCGGGCCTCGAACTCGGAGATGGAGACGCCGGTGTCCAACCGGAGTCCCAGCATCATCGTCTCCGCCATCTCAAGCGGGCGGTCGATGAACTCGATGGTGTCTACCACGGGAATCGAGCGAATGGCGGCGTAGTCGTCTTCACGCGAGCCGTTCAGGGAGCCGGAAGAGCCGGAATGCTCTTGCAACCTCTTGACGTACTCTCGCGGCGGCTTGATGTTGGAGAAGCGGTGATTTGCAATGGAGGAATGCGCCCCCGGTCCTACGCCCAAGTACGGCTCGTTGCGCCAGTAGACGATGTTGTGGAGGCCCAGTTTGCCGTCGTCGGCCCAGTTGGATATCTCGTAGTGACGGTAGCCCAGTGCGCCGAGGTCATGCTCCGCCAGAGCGTACATATCGGCGGCCAGATCGGGGTCGGGCGTGGGCAGCGTCCCCTGCGATACGGAATGCTCCATCGGCGTGCCGCCTTCCAACGTCAGTGCGTACAGGGACACGTGGAGCGGGTGCAGGTCTGCCGTCCGCGCGAGGGTCTCTTGCCAGTGGTCCACGGTCTGGTGAGGCAGGCCGTACATGAGATCGATGCTGACGTTGTCGAACCCGGCGTCATACGCCATCCGGTACGCGTCGATGGCGTCCGAAGCAGTGTGGCGACGTCCAAGCAGGCAGAGCAGTCCGTCGTCAAAGCTCTGGACGCCTATGCTGAGCCGGTTGATGCCTGCGTCGAGAAGCCAGTTGAGCTTATCAGGGGTGAAGTCTCCCGGATTGGCCTCGAGGGTGATCTCCGCGTCATCCTGGAGGGCAAACGACCCGGAGATGGTCGCCATCAGCGCGGAGATGTCGCCGGAGGGCAGATAGGAGGGCGTGCCGCCGCCGAAGAAGACTGCACGGACGGCAGGACTATCAAGCAGACCGCCCCACAGTTCGATCTCCGTCCTCAGCGCGGCAACGTAGTCGGGGATGAGCGACTCGATCTTGGCATACGTGTTGAAGTCGCAGTAGGGGCACTTCGTTTCGCAGAAGGGAATGTGGACGTACAGGGCGATGGGCTGCATGGGGTCACAGAAAGTGCAAAGAGGCGACTATTCGATACTGCATTATAGATTGAACAGCACGTGCATGACATCCCCGTCCTGCACGACGTAGTCCTTCCCCTCCTGTCGGAGCACTCCGCGCTTGCGGGCCTCGGCGAAGCCACCGCAGGTGACGAGATCATCGAATTCCACGACCTCGGCGCGGATGAATCCCTGCTCGAAGTCGGTGTGTATCTTGCCTGCCGCCCTCGACGCCGTGGTGCCCTTCTGAAGCTCCCATGCGCGCACCTCGTCGTCTCCGATGGTCAGAAACGTGATCAGGCCGACGACATCGTACGACAGCCGGATGATCCTGTTCATCCCCGACTCTCCCGCTCCGACGGCCTCACGGAACTCGGCTTCCTCCTCCGCGTCCATCTGCGCGAGGTCCATTTCTAGCTTGCCGCAGATGGAGGCCGCTCGTACCGACGGCCCCTCTACCGCCTCTGTGAGCCGTTCTTCGAGGCTCCCAACCTCGTCGAGATTGTCCTCGTCGATGTTGAGCAGGACGATGAGGGGCTTCGCCGTGAGGAACTGGAAGCCGCGTATACGCTGCGCCTGATCGGGCGTGAACTCCTGGTCGCGGATGGGCGTCTCCCCTTCAAGGTGCCTCTTTATCCGTTCGAGCAGGTAATATTCTTTATTGATAACGTCTCGCTGTGCAGCTTGGGCTCCCTTGAAACCCTCGTCGAGGCGCTGCAGTCGGCGCTCCAAAAGTTCGAGGTCGGAGAAGAGGAGCTCCAGCATCATGTTCTCGACATCGCGGAACGGGTCGACCGAGCCGTCGATGTGAAGCACGGCATCGTCATTGAACGCACGCGCGACGATGAGCAGCGCGTCCACCCGCTGGAGGTCGTTCAGGTACTGGCCGGATATCCCTCTTATCCTGTCGGAAGGGGTCGCTGGAGGCGGGATGTCAACATAGCTCACCGCCGCGGACACGGGCTTGCGGGGTTCGTACATCTCAACCAGCCGGTCGAGACGCGCGTCCGGCACAGGAGCCACGCCGACGTTCGGCTTATCACCGTACGAGGCCACGTCGGCCCGCCCTCGCGTCAGCGCGTTGAACACGGTGGTCTTGCCGCTTCCGGGAAGACCTATGATGCCGATTTCCATAGGTATGCCTTACGAGGGGAGCAGGGGACGGAGTCGCCTACGACGTTGCAGGAAGGTCTCTAGGACTTCCGCTTGTCTTCGTCCTCATCCTCGATGTGGCGGTATTCGCCTTCGATAACGTTGCCCCGTGAGTCGCGTGCGCCCGCGTCCGCCGAGAGGTCGGCGGGGCGTCCGGTGAGGTACTCCACCACCACGTTGCGGGGAGTCATCAGCAGGAACGACGCCACAGCAAGGATGATGACGATGAGGTCGTCGGTGTGCCCCAGCAACGGAAAGATGTCGGGAAGGAGGTCGATGGGCATGATGAGGTAGAGGACGGCGGCGGGGATGATGAGCTTCAGGCGCAGGGGGACTCGACGGTCGAGCATCAGCCTGAACACCAGACCGGGTATCCTCGTGAGCATCAGCAGTCGTAAGATCGGTGCTGCCATCGGTCCGCGCTCCTTACCGTTACGATATCATAACGGCAGCGCGAAATGGCATTTGACGGAGTTTGAATGATCTACTCGCTGTCGGGCGACGACGACTTCACGATCCGCGAGACGCTGGCCGGTATGAAGGAGGGCGTCGGGACGCCGGATGTGCGCGACGTGAACATCGTCACGCTCGACGCGAACGTATCGCTGGACGAGTTCACCGCCAACGCCTCCACGGTGCCGTTCCTGGCCGACAAGCGACTGGTGCTGGTGGAGGGTCTGCTGAGCAAGTTCGAGCGTGGGGGAGGAGGACGACGTTCCACTGCCGCCGCCAACGGTAGGAAGGATCTCTCGGAGTGGGAGCGTCTGCCGCTGGTCCTCGCGGACGTGCCCGAGACGACCGACGTGGTCTTCGTCGACGGGCGACTGAACGCCTCGAACCCGCTGCTCAAGCTCATTCAGGAGCGCGTCACGGCCAAGACCTTCAACCCCCCCGGCCCTCGTGAGCTTCGGATGTGGATCGCCGACCGCGCGCAGAGCGAAGGAGCGGAGATCGAGGAGCGGGCCATACAGATGCTTGCCGAGACCATTGGGAGCAATCTGCCTGTGATAGCGTCGGAGCTACGCAAACTGGCCCTTGTCGCGGCTGGAAGGGCGATTACAGCCGAGGATGTCGACGGCATGGTCTCATACGCTCAGGAGTCGAATATTTTCGCCTCTGTGGACGCCATAGTTGAGGGCAGAGTCTCCGAGGCTCTGGGGCTCGTTCACGGGCTTCTGGAAGGGGGAAGCCCGACGGGGTATATCATCACCATGATCGCGCGGCAGGTGCGGCTGCTCATACTTGCCAAGGAAATCGGCGCTCGCAGGCTCTCGACGGGCGAGGCTTCCCAGCGGCTCAGACTCTCCGGCTATCCCTTGCGGAAGACGCTCTTTCAGGCCGACAGGTTCAGCATGGAGCGGCTGGTGGAGATCCACCGGATGCTCCTGGAGGCCGACCTTGCCATGAAGTCCACCGGCGCGGACGATGAGCTGATTCTGGACACGCTGATTGCCGACATCGCAGCGCAGCCAAGCGGCGGCCGCCCGGTCGACACGAGGGCGTGAGAGTAAGGTGTCCCCAACCCCGGTGATGTATTCTTGATGGCGGACTAACGGAGCGAGGCTACGTTGAACGGGCAAAAATACCGGTTGGGAATCATAGGGCTGGGGCCGGTAGCCATCCGCAAGCTGCCGTCCGAGGACCTGCCCGCCGTCATCCAATCGTCAATGCAGGCTGCCGAGAAGCCCCCTTTCGTCCCTTTCGGCGACCGCGTTATGGTGTCGCACACATGGGCCATAGGCCACGTGCCGGAGATCGAGATCGTCGCGGGATGCGACTTGGACCCCGCGCGGGTCGAACGCTTCCGCGAGAACTGGGGCGACAGGTGGCCCGATGCACGACTGTATGGTGACTACCGCGAGATGCTGGCAGGCGAGGAGCTGGACATCGTCACGGTGGCTACGCCGGAGCACCTTCACGCCGAGCCGACGGTGTTGGCGGCCGAGTCCGGCGTGCGGGCGATCTTTTGCGAGAAGCCGCTCGCCACGAGCGTCGAGGACGCCGACCGCATGATCGCGGCCTGCGAGGCGAACGGGGTCATCCTCTCGGTCGACTACACCCGGCGGTGGAGTCCGGCATTCCACAAGATCCGGGATGCCATCCGGTCGGGGGCCATCGGCGAGTTGAGTACGATGTCGGCCTCATTCGGGGGCGTGCAGGCGTGGCTGTTCCGCAGCGGGTCGCATCTCCTGGACGCGATGGTGTTCTTCACTGAGGCCGACCCCGTGAGGGTCTCGGCCCACCTCGAAGACGGCTACGATGACTGGGACGTATACCGCGGACAGGGTGGCGGCAACGCCACTGAGCGCGACCCCGGGGGCACGGGGTACGTCGTGTTCAACAACGGCGTTCGCGCCTTCTACTCCTGTCTGAAGAACACTCCGGACTCAACGCGCGACGTGATTATCACGGGCACGAAGGGGACGATTACGTTCAAGTTCGACGGGGAGTCGGCGGAGCTTCAGTTCAGCGATCCGGCCTACGCTTACAACACGATTCACACGACGCTGACGCCCGACGTACACCGCTCACGGGGAATCGAGGCCGCCTACCGGGAGATCGTCGACAACATCGCCAACGGCACCGAGAGCACCTCACCCGCGCGCGACGCCCGGAAGTCCGTGCGGATCATGGCGGGGTTCCTGCGGTCGCACCAAGAGGGCGGGCGGCTGGTGGATGTGTAATGATGCTCAGGGCGACTGAGAGGCGCGATACACGGTCGTATCGGGATAGAAGTCGGACCAGGCGAACCAGAAGAGCTGGAAGCTGGGAATCATCGTCAGCTGCTCCCCCTTGAGCGGCCCCGAAACGGCCTGGCCGTCCAGCTTGTTCCAGACGGATCCCGTCTCCTCGTCGGTCATATGCAGTGGCTCCTCTGCCTGCCGCAGGGTGAGAAGCCTTCCCGCTACGGTGCGGTCGAACACAGTCGCCAAGCTGCTCCGCTCGTCGAAGACGGCGACCACGCTCGTCTCTCCGAGGACATCGTTGATGATCTTGTTGCGAAACAGGTCGCCAAGAGCGTAGGCCCGTGCCCGGTCGCCGACGGCCACGCCCAGGACGATGTCTTTCCTATCGAAGCGGCGGTCGGAGTTGGTCTCGCCGTAGGCGCCGATTGCGTCAAGGTCGGCGTAGTAGTCCTCGTACGAGTCGTAGGAACGGCGAGAACTGCCGGTATCCAAGAACAGTGTGTCGGGGTGCTCTGTCTTCCATGCGCCCCAAGTGACCATGACGGAGGGGACGAAGGTCAGTTCGGAGCCCTGTTTCGGGCCGTCGACGGCGCTGCCAAGAAACTGGCTCCAGCGTGATTCGGTCTCTCGGTCGTACATCACGAGCGTGTTGTAGATCAGGCTCCCTTCTACCCCGAAGGTGAGGACCTCGCCGTCTACCGTGCGGGCATAGACTATGCCCGTTTGGCAGAGTGGTCACCACGTGACGGAAATGGGGGTACCTCCGACGGCGTCGTTCACGATCTCGCGGCTGCTGAGGTAGGAGACGGAATAGGCGACGCTCTCACTGCCGATGGACACTCCAATAACGAGGCTCGACTCGCCGACTTGCTCGCCAACCTCGGCCACCCCAATGTGGACGGGGTCGAAGACCGCGGAAATCAGGTCACGGGGAACCACGGGAACTATCGGAGCGGAACGGTCGCCGGCGAGCCGGACGCTGCCCTTACGGGACGGGGAGGCTGGAGGCGTTGCAGGCGTAGTGGTTGGGACCGGTGTTTCGACTTTGGTCGAAGTTGGGACGGGAGGAGTTTCCTGGGTGGGGACGACACGCTCAGCAGACTGTTCGTGCGTCGCGCAGGAAAGCGCGAAGGCGAAGAGCAGCAGGAACGGCACGCTGAAGCAAAGGCTCATATCAGGCGGGAGGTATCGGAAGCAAGGCGTTCAAAGCATACACCGCTGGCCTCAGTGGGTGTCTGATGAGTCGTCAGAAACCGTTCGTGGTGAGCTTGTCGAACCATGAAGAGGACCTCGACTCTTCGACAGGCTCAGAGCCCGCCCTGTACCTGATACGGGGGTGAACGGAAGGGCCTTTAGACGCCCTTGTTAGACAGGCTTTGCTTGGCTGGATGCTGTGGAAACACACTCTGAGCGGCCACAAAAGAAACAAGCCCCGTGGGTGCCTACCCACGGGGCTCATCGGTTGCTGACTATGTCAGATTACTTGCAGGTGTCAGATCCTGAACCGGACACGACCAACAGAGGTGCTGTCGCCTCGGTACCCCGGATGCCTGCAACCTTGATCCCATAGAGGCCGGGCTCGGTTTCTGCTTCGATTCCGATCTCAGCCATAAGGGCGCCTCGGTCGTTCGCCACTGCGCTGCCAATTGAGGCTTGGACGGGCGCACCGTCGGCCTGAGCGCCTGTGACGAGGAAGAAGTTGCTCGCCTCGCCAGGCTTGAAGCCGGAACCGAGGATGGTAACTTCCGATCCGGCCATGACACATCCGGCCGTGAGGCTGGCATCAACCGTTACCGGCGGAGCGGGCGGGCGAATGACTACCCCAGGCGTCTCAGCTGCGACCTTCGCCGGGGTGCTGGCGAAGCTCCTGTCCGCGCCTTGAACCATGACCGTCACGGCGTCGAGAGCCAGCAACTGGTCCATGGTTCGGGCAACTCCGCTGACATCGCTAAGCGGGCCGGCCACGACCACCTCGAACGCGCCGCCGCCGTTGGCGGTTGCGAAGCCGAGGTTCGGGTCACGTCCACCCTGCAGGTCGAAGTACACCTGAACAGGCTCGAACGGCTGGAAGCCGGAGCCCCAGATAGTCAGACCCTGATCGAGGTACACGGGATTGCTGCTAATGACCACACCTGCGCCGGGGGAAACGCCCGGAGGTCCCTGAGGACCCGTTGGACCGGCTAGACCGGGCTCACCGGGAAGACCGGGTTCGCCGGGGTTGCCGGGGTTGCCGGGAAGACCGGGAGCTCCCGGAGGTCCCGCAGGCCCCGGAGGTCCCTGTGGGCCGGGGTTACCGGGATTGCCTGGCTCACCGGGGTTGCCAGGAAGACCAGCCTTACCGGGAGGTCCTTGACAGGCTGCCAAGAACAGCAACGCGAATACCGAAACAAGCACCATTACTATGATGCTCCGTGGAGCTTTATGCATTTTTATCTCGCCCCCTAACTACAGATTTCCGAGTCTGTTGACTCTTACCGGTCAAGTACTCTACCCCGCCGTATTTTTAGGAAGATATAACGCGCAAAGGCGGTGCTCTAACGGCGGCCTTATCATATTGGGGTCATATGGTGTTGTCAACCCCTTGCCGTGCAAATACAGGCTAGTTTCGGTTGGCTGATCTTGTATTTGCGGCAGAGGCGTCGTTCAGGGTGAGAACACAGGGCCTTTTCCATAGTCACAATAACGTTTCTACTACCCCGTTCGGCCTGAGCCTCGTCGAAAGCCGAAACCGCAGATCAGAGGCTCGCCACAAACTGACTTTGGAAAAGCCCCATTGAGATAAGGTAACTGTTCAGACTTCGAGAGAGCGCTCAACATACACAGCCAACGTCATACCCACAGGGGGGAGGGTGTTCCTCTCATCAACTCTGAAACAGTCCCGATAAGCGCGCGGCTTGTTCCCATAGGCGGGACGATGGTATAGTTTTCGTGTGCCCGCCCCCGTAGCTCAGTGGATAGAGCGCCGGCCTCCGGAGCCGGGTGCGTGGGTTCGAGTCCCGCCGGGGGTGCCACTCCGCTCCGCCCACCCTTCCGGCCATTTTAATTGACGCCCCTGTAGCTCAGGCGGATAGAGCAACGGTTTCCTAAACCGTGTGTCGCCGGTTCGAGTCCGGCCAGGGGTACCAAGCTCCCCAGCTGCCGGTCTAGGCTGATATGAGACGGACGCTAGGCGTGGACGGTCTCGACGAGGTCGGTCATGAGCGCGCTCATGAATTCTACGCCTGCGATGGTCCGGCCATACTCCATGCGAACGGGACCGATTGCGCCGATTACGCCGTTCATTTCGCCCGGGATGCCGTAGCGTCTTAGCACTATACTTAGCGGCCAGAGCATATCTCCGGCGTTTTCTCTTCCTATTACCACGCGGATCACCGAACCATCCGGCGCCTGCGCCAAGACCGCGCGCCCAAGCGACCCGTCTTCTATGCTGCGAATTACGACCTCGAGAGAGTCTTTGTCCTCAAATTCGGGTTGCGAGAGCAGGTTTCTCAGGCCGGCCAGGAAATGATCGTTATATCGTGAGGCTTCTTCCTCACGCAGGATGTCTACCGTCGTTCCTACGACATCCTCCTCGGCTGTGGAGAGTTCGAGGGGCTTGGTCTCGATCTCACGAGACGACATGCCTCGAAGGAGCGCGTTGAGCTTGTTCGAAATCGTCTGCATCTCGGCAGGAGCGACTGGCATCTCAAAGCGGACGAGTTGCTGCCTCACCTTTGCCTGTTCGAGAACGATGATGAGAAGGCCGAGAACGTCCTTGAGGGACACTAGCTCGATGTGACGAATTCTGGTCTCGTCTGAAGACGGGAAGGTGGCAATGGCCATATTCCCGACGAGCCCGGCCAGGACGTCCGCTGCCTCGTTTCTCCACTCATCGATGTCCCGCTCGGCCACGTTGAGACGCTGTCTGGCTGAGGACTGAACCTCCGAGGGCAGTCGTGAGGGACCATCCACAGAGATCGTTTCCACGTGGAGACGGTAGGCCTTGTCGAGTGGGATAGCGCCTGCGGACGGGTGAGGACGGGTGAGGAACCCGTTCTGTTCGAGGTCCATGACGTCATTGCGAATGGTCGCCGAACTAACGCCGAGATCATGACGACGCGCCAAGGCTTCGGACGCCACTGGTATGGCCTCGCGAATATAGTCGCTGACGATGAGGTTGAGTATGGTGCGTTCTCGGATCGATAGGGCCAAGTCGTCTGATAGCCTCGAAAGAGCGTTGGAGACATCTCGAATGTAGCACCGGAAATTGGGCGGTGTCAAGGACGCGAACTGAGTGTCGGGTGTATAGCGGAAAGGCCGCTCCGAGCAAACGTCATTCAACCTCTACAGAGGCTCAAGGGTGAATGCTGGGATAGAAACGCGATGGAATCCGCGTTAGGGGAGGCGGTCCCTGCGGACGCGGCGGACTCCGTAGAGGAGACCGACGGGTGCGAAGAGCATGAGCAGGGATCCGATTCCCGTGGAGAGAGGCACTGGGCCCGCAAATGAGCAGAGTCCGCCTTCGGGTTCCGGTGTCGGGATTTCAGTCGGTCCCGGGGTGGCGGTCACTACCACCTCTATGACCGTCGGACTCGGAGGCGTGGCGCGTTCATCCGGCGGAGGCGTCGGAGGCAGCGTCGGGGGCGGCGTCCGAGTGGGACGCAGGGTCGCCGTGGCTGTAGGAGGCGGGGTCGCCGTGGCCGCAGGAGGTGGTGTGGGAGTATCCGTCGGCCGGGGGGTGGGCGTAGGAGTAGGCGTGGGTGTAAGCGTAGGCGTGGGCGTGGGCGTATTCACCGCCGGCTCTGCCGTGGGTGTCGGTGTCGATTCAGGTGTGGATGTCGGCTCCACCGTGGGAGTCGGATATCCGATGAAAATGATCTCGAAGTCGGGCTTCCTCGCGCCGCTCTCGAACGTATCGAGGGAGACCGACTTGAAGTCGTTCAGGAAGAACTCGATCGGCTGACCGATGAAGCTCGAGCTCCCCGGCGCAATAACTAAGTTCTGATAGCCCTGGCCGACGATGGCTGCCGGTAGGGACTCATAGCCCGTGCCGATACGTGCGGTCAGGACCGAACCGGGAGGAATGGTTGCGAGCCCGGCGATGGTCAAATTCCCTGAGTATATCGCCGGTTGAGCGGTCAATGGGGTCGGCGTGCTGGTCGGCTCCACGACGATCGGAGGCACCGTGGCCACCACGGGCGCGGGAGGGGTCGGCGTGTCCTCCGGCAGCGGCGTAGGCGAGGGCGTTACCAGATGCGGAAAGGTCAAAACAATCCCAGTCTTGAATGCCTGCGACGGAGGGTCTGGCGGGCCGGGGAAATAAGTGTACGTAAACGTCTCCGCCGCCACTACGTCTTCGCTGAGATGGAAGGTGACGGGTTGACCGTCAGCCGACCGGTTCCTAGCTCCAATGGTCAGGTTGTTGTATTTGCCGTCGACAATGGGCCTGAAACCCGACATCGACTCCCCGACCATTGCAAAGAGGTATGTGCAGTCGGGGATTGGATTTCCGGCGACCGAGGCTGTCCCGGAGAAGGACATGGGAAACGCGGGAATCGCTCCGTCCGGCGGGGGAGTCGCCGTAGGCGTCGGAGCGTCCTCTTCCTCCGGGGTGGGGGTCGGGGTAGGCGTTACGGTTGGGCAGACACTCCCTTGTGTCTGCGCATCGAGCGTGGAAGAGTCGGACAGTGCGAAATAAAGCATTCCACCGAAGAGGAGTGCTGCTGTTATTGCCGCTGCCAGTCTCGTGGTCATAGGTGGGGCGCTGGGTGTTGGGTTCTAGGTCCTAAGGTCTTGAGTCGTTCGGCCCTTTTACAGGGTCTGAGTGAACGGGACCAAGTACGAACCCCGCTTGGAGTTGAGTTCCAGTGATTCCCGCCTCGGCGGGACTTGTAGGGGCTTATGCAAAATGCCCTTCAACAAAGAGCCTCCCTCCTCATTGTATCAGAGGAGGGAGGCCCCCTTCATTCGGTTTTCCTATCCTAACCCGATTGTGCGGTTCTCGCTACGGGACGAGCACCGTGGCGCTGCTGAGGTAGGCCCAGTAGCCGTGGCCGACCTGGAGCATACCGGTGTGCTGGGTGAACGTGTCGCTCGAAGCGTTGTACGCGTACGTCCTCACGACGTTGGACACGTAGTTGCCAACACTGGAAGCGTCGTCACCGAACGCCGCGCCGCCGCTCACGTCGAGCACCGGCAGGAGGTTCCATCCGGCGACCAGGTTGACCGTCGGCAGGAGGGTCACTCCACCACCGGTCGGCCTGGTGACAGGTACGCTCAGCGAGTCGAAGGAATCCGTGAAGATCCAGTAGGCCGTGCGAGCGTTGATGCTCTCGAGCGAGCCTGCGAACGGCTCACCGGCGCCAGGTCGCGAGGCGGAGAGCCATGCGCCAGGCTGGGTCGGATCGTAGGTCAGCACGATGCTGGCCGCGTGATCGCCCATCACGTCGTTGATGCCGGACATCTGCGGCTCTGCCGGCAGGGACACGAGGTTCCAGCCAGGCGTGAGAGTGATCGAGAACGGATCGGGCTCCTTGACCTCGATGTCGATGGATATGGCGTCGCCGAGGGCGTTGCCGAGTTCATCCGAGCCATTGAAGGTCATCGTGTACTTTCCGATGGCTAGGCTGCGCGCCGAGATGAGCAGGCGGTTCGCAGACGGCTTCGTCACGTTGAAGACCACAGGGCTGTCGTCGCCCCAGTCGCTCCTCACGCCGCCCTCGTCGCCCATCGGGGTGTTGACCTCGAAGTCGCCGAACATCAGGCCTGTGACATCCACTGCTCCGTGGGAGTCGCCCTCGTACTCGGAAGCCTCGCTGTCCCACTCAATGGTGATGAACGGGTTCGACGTGGTGATTCCGTATGAACCGGAGAGATCGGTTATCGGATCGGCATGGCCCGGCAGCGTGATGCTGGTCGGCATCGGCAGGGCGTTGTCGATCTCGAACGCCACGTCGCCGACACTGGCCTCGTTGTCACGCGTGTCCTTACCACTGACCATGACTTCGAAGCGGCTCGCGTCGGAAGATTTGTACGTAGCCATGTAGTGGTCGGGAGCTATGAGGGTAAGCCTTGAGAGGCCTCCGGTGGCGTCATTTCCGTCACTGTCGCTGATGGATATGGACGGAAGAGTAAGCAGGGACTCATCGCTCCGCACCCTGATCTCGACCTCTGACTTGGCGTAACCCGGGTCCACCTCGACCGTCAGGTTCGGGGCGATACCGTCCGCAGCGGTCACTGCGGGGGTGCCGGTAGTGACGTTCCCGGCGATGTCGGCAACTGCGCCCACCACCTTGACGGTCGGCGTCGCGTCGGAAGCCATCGCGGCAACCGTCAGGAAGACGCTGCTGCCGGACGATGATACGTCGGCCGGAACAATGTCGTTCACACGGAAGTCCGTCGCCTGTAGGGAGTCGCCGTCGACATCCTCGTCGAAGTCCACGCGCACGGACGTGGGATCGGCATCCGAGGCGTCCGTAACTATGTCGCCATCGCTGAGATGCTGACCCGTGATGGCGCTATCAAGCATCGGAGCCTGCGTGTCGATGCGAATCTTCGACATGTCACTCATAGCCATGTTCCCCGCGCCGTCCTCGACGGTGACGTGCCATGTAACTTCGGTCACGCCTGAGGGAACGCCATGCAGCTGAGCTTCGGACCTGAATCCACCACTGATCGCGACATTGGTCTGGCTTTCCGGGCTGATCGTGACGTCCGGCTCAGGCGCGCCGGTGCCAACGTCCATCCCCGAAACGTGGAAGGTAATCGAGCCTTCCACAACGCCCGCCTCGGTGTCGGTCACTTCTGCCGACAGGCGTACGCCCCGTATCTGCGTCGCGTAACCGTCGTCCGGCGCAATGAGCGTAACGCCCGGCGCCGTGTTCTCTACCGCGACTCGGTCGCGGCTCTCGTCACCGCCCGCGTCCTCATACGTAACGGTAATGAGGGAGCCGGCAATCGCGGCGATGCTGTTGGTCGCCGGGTCGGAGGCGTCCGCGGTTGTGAACGATCCCGTGAACACTCCCGTGTCAGCGCCGGTCTCCATCACGCTTATGTCGAAGCCGGCGGGATCCTGCGTGCTCGTGATCCTGACCGTCTCCATCTGCGCATCCGGTGCCTTGTAGGTTGCCGTGAACATTATGCCGCCGGTGGGCACATCCACGTCATTGGCGGAACGCAGGATGAAGGCTCCGCCCTGCGGGTTTTCGAGCGAGAACGGGTGTCGCCCGTCGCCGCCTACTGTCGAAGGTGCCGTGAGCGCCTCCCACGCGGCCGTGACCTCGTCCGGAGGCGTCATATCCATGAACTCGCCGGTCGACGTCTCATAACGCCCATACACCAGACTCAGGACAACGTCGCGGTAGTCGACGCCGATATTCGAGTCGCCCATCTCCCCTTCCATAGTCAGGTCGTACGCACTGGATGAGAGGATCGGGGACCTGGCCGTCCGGAAGCGAACAGCCTCGTTGCCCGCTATAGTCCGACCGGGGATCACGAAGGACACCATGCCCGCGCCTGCACTTTCCTCGTTTACGATGCCGACGTTGGCGGCCGGGTCACTTACGGTTATGCCCACCATTCCGTCGGGGGCTTTTATGTGGTTCTTGTCAAGAGCCACGCTACCGGTTGCCGCAGTGGCCTGCGACAACACGAATAATGACGTCAGCAGCGCCAACGTCAGTACGAATGGGAGAAACCTTGCCTTGCTTTTCACTATCTACCCCCTTTTGGTTCGGCTAGTGTCGGAGTTTTCGGACACAATGGTTTTGATGACAAACGAATGAAGGGGAGCGCACGGCTCCCCGCTGGTACTGGTCCCGCTCGCGGAGCGGAGGCTGGTGATGCCATGCGTACCTCTCTTTGCGGTCTCGTCAAGGCTTATGCAGTTGTACACTATGCCTTCTCTCATGTCAAGGCGTATTTCGGCACACCGCAACACCGTTCGCCACTCGGGGTTTCGGATCCCGATGCGACTCATCGGCTGTGCGCGACGCAGTCGGCCTTGACCGTACGTTGCGAAAGCTATGGGAACTATATAGTACCTTTGTCAGTCTTGTCAATATGAATGTGGCGTAGGATTGCGAGGGATTTTTCGGCCGGGAGCAGGGTGGGAATATGCCCTTTCTCTATGTCTCTTCTCCGGCGGAGCAAGAGGTATGGGAGCGTCATGCGCGGTTTCTCCATGGCGGAGCGGGAACACCGGGGAGTTATGCGTCCGATGCGCCTTGGAGGTTCATGAGGAACTCCCTGTTGTCGCGGGAGCGGGCGAGACGTTCGCGGACCTTCTCGGTGGCCTCGGAGGAGAGCTTGGCGTCGGTGGTTATCATGCTGACCATCCGGCGGAGGAGCCAGACCTGCCGGAGAGTGACATCGTCAAGAAGGAGCTCTTCGCGCCTCGTGCCGCTTCGAGGAATGTCGATGGCGGGGAAGACTCGGCGCTCGGCGAGCCGTCGGTCGAGGTGGACCTCCATGTTGCCCGTGCCCTTGAACTCTTCGTAGACGACATCGTCCAGCCGGCTGCCGGTATCGACGAGGCAGGCGGCGAGGATGGTCAGGCTGCCTCCGTGCTCGACTTTGCGCGCGGCGCCGAAGAACTTGCGCGGCGGGTAGAGAGCGACGGGGTCCATGCCGCCCGAGAGAGTGCGCCCGCTGGAGGGGACTGCAAGGTTGTAGGCGCGCGTGAGACGAGTGAGGCTGTCGAGGAGTATGCACACATCCTTGCCTGCTTCGACGAGCCGCTTGGCGCGATCGAGCACAAGCTCGGCGACCTGGCAGTGCGTCTCGACAGGTTCATCGAAGGTTGAACTGTATACCTCTCCCTTAACGGACCGCATCATGTCGGTAACTTCTTCGGGTCGTTCGCCGATGAGGGCGACCATGAGGTGAACGTCTGGGGCGTTGGCGGTCATGCCGTTGGCTATCTGCTTGAGGATAGTGGTCTTGCCTGCCTTGGGAGGGGAAACGATCAGCCCGCGCTGTCCACGGCCGATGGGAGCTACGAGGTCGATGAAGCGAGTGGCCAGCTCCGTGCGCTTGTTTTCGAGCTTGACCAGTTCGAAAGGGGAGACGGGAGTGAGGTTCTCGAAGTGAGGTCGCCCCCGCGCGGTGTCGGGGTCCATTCCGTTAACGTCGTCTACCCGGATGAGACCGAAGTACCGTTCGCTGTCCTTGGGAGGCCTGACCTGGCCGGATACCTCGTCCCCTGTCCGGAGGCCGAACCTGCGGATCTGGGACTGCGAGACGTAAACGTCGTTGACGCCCGGCGCTCGGCCCTTCGGCTTGAGGAAACCGTAGCCATCGTTGGTGATGGAAAGTATCCCGCTGGCGAGGAGGTTGCTGCCGTTCTGCTCGGCAATGTTCTGGAGGAGCCTGTTGAGCAGAGTCTGGCGTCGGGGGCGGGAGCCGTTCTCGAACAGGCCGAGCTCGCGGGCCATTTCGAGAAGCTCCTGATCGGTCTTTTCTTGGAACTTGGTGATGTCCATCGTGTTCTCCGAGGGGAATTGCGTGTGGTCTGCGGGAATTGAAAGAAGAGCGAGCGCGGGGCTTAGGTCGCGGGACGGCTCTCTACTCCTTAAAGTACTGGGGAAGGGGGGAATGAGTGTCGCAGGGGCTGGCTCTTTGCGCCTCCCATGCGGAGGGGAGACAATGGGGTTCTCCGGCTATGTGCCTTATCTCGCGCTAGAAGGAACGCCTCGTGCCGAGGGCCTCCGGCTTTAGTTTGGAACCGGAGCAACGTTCGACACGGTTCCGGTGGGAGATTACTCCTTCGCGAAACGGAAGACCCAATAGGCCTTGCCGGCGCGGGGGAGGTTAGAACATTAAAGGGGCAATGTGTACTGTATCACGTCCAAGCTCAGGTTGTCTATAGGGTTTTAGAAGAAATCGAATGGTCAGGACGCTCGATGGGAAGGATATGCTGGCCTCCCTCACGGAGAGTGCCCCGAGCCACGTCGATAAACTCCCGGAAGAGCGGGTGCGGTCGATTTGGGCGAGAGAGGAACTCCGGGTGAAATTGGACGCCGAGCATGAAGGGGTGGTCCTCGATCTCCATGATCTCGACGAGCCGGTTGTCGGGTGATAAGCCGGTCGGCCAGAACCCGACGGCCTCGAATGACTCCCGATAGGCGTTGCTGACCTCGAAACGATGGCGGTGACGCTCATCGACAACGGAAACCCCGTATGCCCGCCGGGCGATTGAGTCCGGGACAAGGCTGCACGGGTAGACGCCTAGACGCATGGTGCCTCCCATATCGGTGACGGAGCGCTGGTCGGGCATGAGGTCGATGACGGGATGCTGCGTGTTCGCGTCGAACTCCGTGGAATTGGCATCTTGCTTGCCAAGCAGGTTGCGGGCGGCCTCGATGACCATGACCTGCATTCCGAGACAGAGTCCGAAATAGGGTACTCGTTCCTCGCGGGCGTAGCGGACAGTCTCTATCATTCCTTCTACTCCACGCTCACCGAACCCTCCGGGAACGACGATACCGGATACGGACTGGAGAAGACGTTCGGGACCGACGCGCTCGACCTCTTCGGCGGCCACCCAGTCGATCTCGATATTGCTCCCATGCGCGAGTCCCGCGTGGAAGAGCGCTTCCTTGACGGAGAGGTACGAGTCCGGGAGATCGACGTACTTGCCGACGAGCGCGATGGATATCTTGTGCTTTGGTTCCAGAATGGAATCGACGAGGGAGCGCCAGTCGGCCATATCCGGTTCGGTCGCGGATAGGCCCAGAGCCTCGATAACGATATCGCCAAGACCCTCATCCTGCAGAAGCATCGGGACCTGATAGACGGAGAAGGCGGTCTCGGCGCCGATGACGCTCTTGCGCTCCACGTCGCAGAAGAGAGCGATCTTGTCCTTGATGTCATCGGTCACGGGTTCTTCGCTGCGACAGATGATGGCGTCGGGCTGGATGCCGTCGCTGCGGAGTTCCCTGACGCTGTGCTGGGTGGGCTTGGTCTTGAGTTCGCCGGTCGTGGGAATGTGAGGCAGGTAGGTGACGTGGATATAGAAAACGTTGTTCCTGCCGGCGTCGTTGCGCATCTGGCGGATGGCCTCGAGGAACGGCTGACCCTCGATGTCTCCCACCGTTCCGCCCACTTCGACGATTATGACCTCTGCCCTGCTCTCTTCGGCGAGGTCGAACATGCGCTGTTTGATGGCGTCGGTCACGTGCGGAACGATCTGTATCGTGCCGCCCAGGAACTCGCCCCTCCGTTCGCGGGCGATCACGTCCTTATATATCTGTCCCGCTGTGACGTTGGACGAGCGGGTGAGGTTCACGTCGATGAATCGCTCGTAGTGGCCGAGGTCAAGGTCGGTCTCGCTCCCGTCCGTCGTGACGAAGACCTCGCCATGCTGGTAGGGCGACATCGTGCCGGGGTCTACATTAAGGTAGGGGTCGAGCTTGATGACCGAAACGGTGACGCCACGACTCTTGAGGATGCGTCCGATGGACGCGACGGCAATTCCCTTGCCTACGGAGCTGACGACGCCGCCTGTCACGAAGATGTACTTGGTCATGGGCGTTCCGCTCGTGCGACGCTCAGTCCAAGGAGGGCCGATCGGCATGCATGGATTAAGGAATACGAGGACGCAGTTTGATAAGCGGAGAAGGAGGAAAGGGAGGGGGAGAGACGACTACAGGGCGGTATCAATGCCGCCGCGGTGTTTCGTTCGCTGGGCGAGTGCTCGCCGGTTGTCACTAATTGGCCCCCTCGACGTGACAGAGTATATGGCCGATGCGGAGACCGTGTCAATTAAACGGGCAAGGTGACGGAGCGCAATTTTCACGGCAGTTGCATGTGCGGGGTCGGATCAGTCAACCGTTGTGAAGTGCTCGATGCTGTATCATGTGCGAGGCCATCGAAGTACGATTTCGCAGGGAGAGTTTCCATGAGGTACTACCGGATGACGAACGTGGACGGCGACACGGTGATCGGCGCGGAGGCCAAGCCGGGGCGCGTCACGATTCTCACCGACATCAAGCCGGACGTCACCGACATTCGCGACCTCATCCTCGCCGCGTCATTAAGCGGCGCCGGCATGGACGAGATCACGATAGCGCTGCTCGAAGAAGCCGGCGAGCCGGAAAGCGTCGATCTCAGCGAACTGCTTGAGGGCACTCGCGGGGAGCACGGCGACTACCTGCTCGATAGACCAATCGACCCGCCCGAGGTCTGGGCGGTGGGAGTTACGTACAAATCAAGCGAGATGGAACGTCGACGCGAGAGCAGCACGCCGGACGTGTACGCGATGGTCTATCAGGCCGAGCGCCCCGAACTGTTCTTTAAATCGACCGCCGATCGCTGCGTCGGGCCGTTCGAGGAGGTGGGTATCCGCGCCGACTCCCCGTGGAACGTGCCGGAGCCGGAACTCGCCTTTACCTTATATAAGGGGCAAATAGTCGGGTACACCATCGGCAACGACATGAGCAGTCGCGCCATCGAGGGAGAGAACCCGCTCTACCTCGCGCAGGCGAAGCTCTACGACCGGTCGTGCGCCATCGGACCATGCTTTATCCCCGCCGATGACATCGACCCGCAAGACGTGACGATCACCTGCCGGATTGACCGTGACGGCGAGACGGTATTCACGGGTGAGACCTCGACCTCGCAGATGGCGAGGACGTGCCGGAGTCTCGCCGACTGGCTATTGCGTCACAACAGTGTGCCGGACATGACGACCGTTCTCACGGGCACGGCCATCGTGCCGCCGCCCGACTTCACGCTCGAAGAGGGCGACGTGATATCGATCACCATCGACGGTATCGGTACCCTCGAAAACGGAGTCGTGGTGGTTTAACGGGCGCGCCTGACGCCATCACGAGTGTTGTAACTGTTCAGACTTCGTGAGAGCGCTCGACACACAGCCACCGTCATACCCGAGAAAGCGGGTATCCACAAGGGGGAGGGTGGTTCTCTCATCAATTCTGAACACTTACCGGGTGTCATGCCGGCTTGAACGTCGCGCCCCCGTCGATGTAGATCGTCTCGCCCGTGATGTAGTTCGCCGCGTCGGATATGAGGTAAGCGGTGAGGAGGCCCACTTCACGCGGATCGCCCACGCGACCCAGCGGCACGTTCTTCTTCGCCAGTGCCTGGCGCTGGTTCATCTCCTCAGCGGTTGCAAGTTCGGGGTCGGGAAACGAACCGGGGCCGATGCAGTTGACGGTTACGCCGTACTGAGCCCACTCTTGGGCGAGCGTCTGAGTTAGGTGCACCACACCTGCCTTGGCGGTCGAGTACGCCAGGAAGCCGGGATTCCCCTTGCGGGCGGCGTAGCCGCTGATGTTGATGACCTTGCCCGCGCGCCTCGATACGAAGTGGTCGGCAATCGCCTGGCAGCCTAGAAATGCCTCGGTGAGGTTGATGTCGACGACCGAGCGCCACTCTTCCTCTGTTAAAGGCGTTTTGTCATCGGAGCCGGGAGGCGGAACGAGGTATCCCTCGATGGCGTCGCCCAAGTTGTTGATGAGCACGTCGATATGCCCCCAGTCATCGAGGGCCGTATCAATCGTTCGCTGCCAGTCCGCGCCGTCCGTGGCGTCGGCGACCAGAATCTCGATGGGTAGGCCCCTGGACGCCATGCGTTCCTGCAGAGGTTTCAGGTAACGGTCGGTAAGGGCCGTCACCATGACGTTCGCGCCTGCCTCCGCGAGGACCTCGACGATGCCGCGTCCGATGCCGCGCGCCGCGCCGGTTACGATAACCGTCCTGCCGGATATGTCGAACTCCGTAAGCATGTTTCGTATAACTCCTTCCCGCGGTCGGGCGAACTGGTACCCAGTCAACTTGAATATAACAAACCGGACAGATAGCGATTTATCCCCTCTCCCGTCGTGGGAGAGGGCTAGGGTGAGGGTGTTTTGAGTAAGCTACAAAAATCATCTGGGACCGGATCTAGGAAAGGACCTGTTGCACGGTGACGCCGATGTCGGCGGGACTGGGGATGACGGTTGCCCCCGCCCGTTCGAGCGCCTTGATCTTCTCGTCGGCTCGGGCCGCCTTCCCGGTGATGATCGCGCCCGCGTGCCCCATGCGGCGGCCGGGCGGAGCGCTCCGTCCGACGATGAGGGCCGCGACGGGCTTACTAAACTCATCGCTTCCGATGTACTCGGCTGCCTCCTGCTCCTTCGTGCCGCCGATCTCGCCAATGAACACGACGCAGTCGGTCTCGGTGTCGTCGTTGAACAGCTCAAGCACGTCGACGAACGAGGTTCCGTTCACCGGGTCGCCTCCGATACCGACCGAGGTGGACTGTCCGATCCCCAGTCCTGTGAGCTGACCGACCGCCTCATAGGTCAGCGTCCCGCTGCGCGAGACGATTCCGACCCGGCCGGGCATGTGCATAGCGCCCGGCATGATGCCCATCTTGCACTGTTCGCCGGGTGAGATGATGCCGGGGCAGTTCGGCCCTATGGCGGTAACGTCCTTGCCCTGGAGATAGCGCACGACGTTGACGGAGTCCTTCACCGGCACTCCTTCGGTTATGGTCGCGATTACGGGAATTCCGGCGTCGACCGACTCGACGATGGCGTCAGCGGCAAAGGGCGGCGGGACGAAGATGAGAGAGGCGTTCGCCCCCGTCTCGTCGACTGCCCGCTCAACCGTGTCATACACGGGAACGTCCCCATCGAATACCTGGCCACCCTTTCCTGGTGTTACACCCGCCACGAGGTTCGTGCCGTACTCCCGGCACCTCGCGGCGTGGTAGCTTCCTTCCTTACCGGTGATGCCCTGCACCAGCAGCCGAGTGTTCCTATCGACCAATATACTCATGCTTCCGAAGCTCCTCGTATCAGTTCACTCTAGTGATATTTCCCGCTTTCGAAGACCTTTGCATAACCGCAATTTCTGTCATTCCGAACGTAGCGCAGCGGAGTGAGGAATCTAAAATCCCTGTCCTCCACGCGACGTCACGTAGCCGGAAAGTCCCAGATAACGCCGTCCCAAAATCCTGGATTCCTCGCTATGCTCGGAATGGCAGGTTATCGTGCCAGTTATGCAAGCTTGGAAATCCCTTCCCCCTCGATGGGGGAAGGTTAGGATGGGGGTGAAATTCGCGGCCCTAAGCCATATCTGGAGGTTACGCAAAGGACTCCTTTCGCCGGAATGACGGATCCATATTCCTTAGCCGAGCGCCTTTATTGCCAGCGCCGCCTGGTTGAGATCATCCACGAGAGTCACGTTTAATGATGACTCCTCCAGCAGCTTCCGACCTTCGTCGGCGTTCGTGCCAAGCATACGGACAACCATTGGCGGCATCCCGTTCTCAGCCCGTTCTGCCGCTATGAGAGCGCCCCGCGCGACCACGTCGCAGCGCAGGATGCCCCCGAAAATGTTGATGAGTATCTTGGCGACGTTCCCATCGGACAGGATGATCTTCAGCGCCTGGGCTATCTTTTCATCGTCCGCGCCGCCTCCCACGTCCAGGAAGTTCGCGGGCGCAGTTCCGGCGGCAAAGGTCACGTCCATCGTCGCCATCGCGAGTCCGGCGCCGTTCACCATGCACCCGACGTCGCCGTCGAGCCTGACGTAGCTCACGCCGAACTTCCCGGCCTCCGCTTCGAGCGGGTCCTCCTGCTCGGGGTCGTATAGCTGGGCCAGGTCTCGGTGACGGAACATCGCGTCGTCGTCGAAGTTGAGCTTGGCGTCGGCGGCGAGCAGACGGCCGTCCTTCGTAGCGACGAGCGGGTTGATTTCTATGAGAGAGCAGTCGTGGCTGAGGAACAGGTCGTAGAGCTTCGACATCATAGCCGCGACGGGCCTGACCTGGTCGGTGGCAACGTTCAGGGAGTAAGCGATCTTGCGGGCCTGGTACGGCAGCAGTCCCAGCACGGGGTCGATGGCAATGCGGACGATCTTCTCCGGGGTCTCCTCTGCCACCTCCTCGATATCCATCCCGCCCGCCTCGCTGGCCATCACCACGACGCCCCCGGCAGACCCGTCGATCACCATCCCGACGTACAACTCGCGGTCGACCTCCAGTGCCTCCTCGACGAGGACTGAACGAATGGGCACTCCCTCCGGCCCGGTCTGGTGCGTCACCAGGTTCGAGCCGATCAGCTCGCTCGCGGCGGCGCCGGCCTCTTCCGGGCTCGCGACCAGCTTGATGCCCCCGGCCTTCCCGCGCCCCCCCGCGTGCACCTGCGCCTTAACCACAACACTGCAGCCCAACTCCGACCCCGCAGCGGCGGCCTCTTCGGAGGTCGTTGCGACCACACCCTTAGGTACAGGTATGCCGCCCTTGTCGAGTATCTCTTTCGCCTGATATTCGTGGATTTTCAATAGTTGGCTCCGGTGAATGCTCTATCTGTTGCCTCTAAAAGGTCGAGGGACGTTTTTTCAACACCCCACGACGCTAGTGTTCCAACATGATTGTATCGAAGGGTAGCGAGGCTACGACTTGGTAGGGGCGGGTTTCAAACCCGCCCTGTCGTTGTACAACCCAATTCCGCCCCCGATCGCTACCCGTCATTCCTGCGAAGGCAGGAATCCAGAGAACCTGATAAGGCGAGTGCACAGCCATGTTGCTCCAATCTCGCCTACCCGTTATTTCAAAGATTTCTGTCCACTAATCGGATATTTGGTTCTTGGCGGAGGGAGTGGGATTCGAACCCACGTTACCTTTCGGTAAACCTGTTTTCAAGACAGGCGCCTTAAGCCGCTCGGCCACCCCTCCCGCCGATATATTGTACCGCTTCACCGAAAAGCCCGTCACGTCGTGAAGACCTTCCTGGGCTGCCATTGGCCAGCCGAACGGTCGAATGTCATCAGCGCAAGGAACTCGCCGTCGTTGCCGTAAACGCGACACTCTTCACCCGGCTTGTCGAACGGTATCCGCAGCGCGCCGGGCAGTGGCCTTCCGTTGCGTACTCGTTCCGCGACACCCTTGTCAACGACGATTGCGGGCATCGACCTGACGGCGATGTCCGGGGTGTGAAGCACAACTTCCCACGTGCCTTCGGTGAAGCAGGCCTCCGCCTCTTCGAGGGACAGGGCCTGGTCGATGTGAAACGCACTGTTCTTCGTTCGCGTGAGCTCTCGCAGGTGTCCGCCGCAGCCGAGGGCCTCTCCGAGATCGTGGGCGAGTGAGCGCATGTAGAACCCTCTGCCGCACGTAACCTCGATGGTCAGGTCAGGTGGCGACCAGTCCTCCACTTCGATACCCATGACGTGTACGGAGCGAGGCTCGCGCTCGACCTCTCCACCCGCTCGTGCGATGTCGTAGAGGCGCTTGCCGTCCTTCTTCAGCGCGCTGAACATCGGCGGCACCTGCTCGATCATTCCCACGAAGGGCTTGAGTGCCCGTTCAATGGCTTCGAGGTCGATGCCTGAGGCGTCGCGTTCCTCGACAACCTCGCCGTCCACGTCGTAGGTGTCCGTCTCCACGCCGAGGCGGACCGTGGCGTGATACTCCTTGGTGCCGTCCACGAGGTACTCCATCATGCGGGTTGCCCGACCGATGCAGATAGGAACGACCCCCGACGCGAACGGGTCGAGCGTCCCTCCGTGTCCGACGCGCTTCTGGCCACTCGCGCGCTTGATCCGGCGCACCACTTCCATGCTGGTGATGCCGGAGGGCTTATCGATGTTGAGGATGCCGTCGATTCGTTCGGTCACTGCGTGTCGTCGAGAGGCGGGTCTGGGTCGCCATGCTGAGTCGCGATTTCCTTGTCGCGACGGATGACCTCGTCGATGAATGCCACCATCTCCGCGCCCTTCTCTATCGCCTCGTCGAGGTGAAAGGCGAGATGTGGAACGTTCCGCATTCGAAGATGCGGCCTGATGGAGCGGTGTATGAACCCGGAGGCGGACTTCAGGGCCTCCATGGTGTCGGCCTTCTCTTCATCCGTGCCGAGAACGCTGACGTAGACCCTGGCAAAGCTGAGATCGCGAGAGGTTTCCACTCGCGTGACGGAGGCCATTGGAGAAATTCGAGGATCGTTGAGCTCTCCGGCCAGGACGCTCCCGATCTCCTCGCGCAAAAGGGCGTTCACTCGCTCGATACGGTACGGCATGGACGTGCAGGCGCTCCGTGATCGGGTTGTTGTATAAGGACGAGACGAACGCGATGCTCAGGACGGAAATCGTTCGCCGAGGATCACACTTCCTCTATCCGGTGGGACTCGAGGATATCGCCTTCCTGGTAGTCCTGGAAGCCCTCGACCACAACGCCGCCTTCGAGTCCGTTCGTGAGCTCTCGCACGTCGTCCCTGAAATGCTTCAAACTGGCGATGGGACCTTCGTGGATCTTCTTGTTGTTCCGCATGACGTAGATTGTGGACGAACGCGATATGCGACCGTTGTTGACGTACACCCCTGCGGCCCGACCGCGACGACCGATATTGAACACGGCGCGCACTGTCGCATAGCCCTCGGTGATGTCGCGAGTCTCCGGCGCGAGCAGGCCGTTGACCGCCCTCTCGACGTCCTCGACGAGGTGGTAGATGACGTCATAGTAACGGACATCGACGCCCTCTTGGGCGGCGAGGGTATTCGCCCCCGCTCCGGGCTGAGCGTTGAAACCGATGACCACGGCGTCCGAGGCGGCTGCCAGCATGACGTCATTCTCCGTGATCGCCCCTGTTGCCATATGTATGATATTGACCCTGGTCCGCTCGGTGTTCAGGCGTTCGAGAGCGGAGCGCACGGCCTCGGTGCTGCCCTGCACGTCCGTCTTGACGATCAGGTCGAGATCGACGACTTCGCCGGACTCGATTCTCGCGGCGATGTCCTCCAGCGTCCCGTGTCGTCGCTCGACGTACTGGGTACGCTCCCACTCTTCGACCATTTCACGGGCGGCCCGCTCGTCGGGCGTGATGGTGAACGTGTCACCGGCATCGGGCAAGCCGCCGATGCCGAGTATCTCGACAGGCATTGAGGGGCCGGCTTCTTTGACGCGCTTCCCGCGGTCGTTGAGCATGGCCCGCACTCGTCCCTTGAGTCCGTTCACGACGATGTTCTGCGCGGTCTTGAGAGTGCCGGTCTGGACGAGTACCGTTGCTACCGGTCCCTTGCTCTTGTCTATCTGTGCCTCTACGACGACTCCGCGCGCAAGCTGGTCGGGGTTGGCCTTCAACTCAGCGATTTCCGACACAACGATGATGTTCTCCAGCAGGTCGTCGATGCCTTCGCCTTTCAAGGCCGAGACAGGGACGGATATCACGTCGCCTCCCCAGTCCTCGACGAGGAGATCGCGCTCGGCGAGCTGGCGCTTCACACGGTCCGGGTCGGCGTCGGGACGGTCTATCTTGTTGACCGCCACGATTATCGGCACTTCGGCCGCCTTGACGTGGTTGATGGCCTCCTCTGTCTGCGGCATGATCCCGTCGTCGGCAGCGACCACAAGGATCGCAATGTCTGTCACCTGGGCCCCTCGCGCCCGCATGGCGGTGAACGCCTCGTGACCAGGGGTGTCGAGGAAGGTTATCGGCGTGCCGTTGTACCTGACTTGGTACGCGCCGATATGCTGGGTGATCCCACCGCTCTCCCCTGCCACCACGTTGGTATTGCGGATCGAGTCCAGGAGCGTGGTCTTGCCATGGTCGACGTGACCGAGAATCGTGACGACCGCGGGACGCTCCACGAGGTTATCTGGGTCTTCGCCCTCGTGGGTAAGGACGACCGATCCCTGAGAGGTCTCCTCTTCCGGCGTTGGAGCCTTTACGGGGAATCCAAACGACTGCGCGATGCCGGAAGCGACTTCGAACTCGACGACCTCGTTGATCGAGACCATATATCCGAAGCGCATCAGCTGCTTGATGACATCGACGGGGTCGATGCCCATAAGGTCGGCGAGGTCGGCCACCGATATCGCGGACGGTAAGTCGAGCACCGGAAGACGCGGGCGGGCCTCCGCCGTCTGCGGCCGTGAATCAGTTCTCTCAGTTGTAGTTCGATTCGTAGTCATCGGTACTCAGGACAGTATACACCGTCCAATCAAGAACGCTCGGTTTCGTCTCCCACGATCTCCGCGGTCACTGTATTCCAATCGTCATCGGTGACTCGACGCTTCAAGGCCTGCTCGATACGTCCTCGCCGCAACTCTGATGGAGAGCACCGAGCGTCGCAGCAAACATACGCTCCCCGCCCCGAGAGTCTTCCCGTCCTATCGACCTTGACTCCCTCTTCCGGCGTCGAGACGATCCTGGTAAAGCCTCTCTTCGGTCCCTTCGCGCCGCAAACGATGCACGTTCGCAGGGGAACGCGCCTCTTGGCGGGCGTCATCTCCGTCTCATGGACCCGCGGCGTCGATTGCCGCCGCCTCCACCACCGCGACGTCGCCTGCCGCCACCGCCACGCGAACCTCGCAGCGCCAACTCCTCGATATCCTCTGCGAACCGGATGACCCCGCTGTCGCCGGCGCCTCCCTGGCTGATGTTCCATATATCATCAGGAAGATCGTGCAGGGGCGTGGCCTCTTCCGCCACGGGCACCGGTTCAGGCTCATCCTCCACGAAGAAGAGCTCCTCGGGAATCTCCGGCTCGACGTATTCGCCGATTTCGGCGACTTCGGGCATCTCGACTTCGGGCGTAACTGTTGGTTCCTCGACAGGCGCCGCCTCCGCGGCGGCCGGCTGCGCGACCTCGGCAGCGGGCTGCAGTTCCTCGGGAACGGCTGCGGCGGGCGCAAGCACTTCGGGCTCTTCTTCCTCGACGACGGTGGGAGCCGGTATCGGCTCGCCGACCGCTGCCGGTGCCTCTTCCTGTACGACCGGCGCAGGCTCCGGCTCCGGAGCCGGGCGTGCAGCCTCTTCGGCGGCCTTCTGCGCTGCCAACTTCGCCTGTTCCGCCTCGAGCACGGTGGCCTCGACATCGCTTATGATGTCAATCTTCAGGCCCGTCAGCTTCGCGGCGAGGCGCGCGTTCTGGCCCTCTTTCCCGATGGCCAGGGAGAGCTGGCGCTCCGGCACGACGGCCAGCGCGGTACCCTCGTCCTGGTCTACCTGCACCTTCATCACGAGCGCGGGGCTGAGGGAGTTCTTGATGAACCGCGTCGGGTCGCGGCTCCACTCCACAACGTCGATCTTCTCACCGTGCAACTCGTTAACGATGTTCTGGATGCGAATCCCCCGTAGGCCGACGCACGAGCCGACGGCATCCACGCCCTCTTGTCGGGCGAATACTGCCACCTTGCTGCGCGACCCCGCCTCGCGGGCGATGCCGACGATCTCGACGGCGCCGTTGTAGATTTCCGGCACCTCCATCTCAAAGAGTCGCCGCACGAGAGCCTTGTCGGCTCGGGATACGATGATCTCCGGTCCCCTCGCCGACTGGTCGATGGACTTGAGCAAAACCTTGTAACGCTGCCCCACGCGGTAGCGGTCATACGGCGACTGCTCCGACATGGGCAGTACCGCTTCCGCCCGGCCAAGCTCGACGATGACGTGCCTGCCGGACTCTATCCGCTGGACCGCGACGGTGTAGACCTCCCCGACCTTGTCGGAGTACTCCTGGAATACGATGTCGCGCTCCGCCTCCCGGAGACGCTGAATGACCACCTGTTTGGCCGTCTGGGCTGCGATGCGTCCCGCGCTGTGGGGGAGCTCCGCTGTCGGGACGTTGTCGCCAATCTCGGCGATGGGGCTGATCTTCTTGGCGTCGGCCAACGTCATCTCGATGAGCGGGTCTTCCACCTCCTCGACGACGGTCTTTACGATCGAGACGTTCACGTCGCCGGAGTTCGGGTCGAGCTTGACGGATATGTTCTGGCCCGCCGCGATGCTGTCGCGCCTGTATGCCGACGCGAGCGCGGCTTCGATGGCCGAAAGAACGATGTCCTTCGAAAGATTACGCTCGGCGGCAAGCTGCGTGAGGGCGATGATAAAGTCGCTCTTCATATGTACCACCTCGCTTCCATACGCTTTCAGAATTCGCCTAGTAACAAAGAAAGTGGGGCAAGCCCACTTTCTCAGCCTGACTGATAACGATGTCCATTCACTGCCGGAGTATACCACTTTCCCGTCGTCCCCACAAGCGGGGCGCGAGGCCAACGGCTCCAAATCGAGTCCTGCTGGACTTACGCAGATTCCCTCCCAAGTAGCTGCTCAGAGTCAGTGAGATATGCACGAATTGTTCTCTCGCTACATTCCTACGAAAATACCCCCCGGCAAACCGCTCGTAGGGGCAACCCTTGTGGTTGCCCGTCCTCCACTCGGCACCCATTCTCATACGTATGGGTGTCGGTGAAAACCGACATGACCGATTGCTACGAAAATACCCACGTAGCCCCCCACCACCGTCATTCCTGCGTGTACAGGAACCCACTCTCCATCGTCTCCCTATCCCCTCTCCCGTCGTGGGAGAGGGGATAGGGTGAGGGTGAATGTCTCGCCTTCCCCATCACCTGTCATTCCTCTGAAAATAGCCGCCCCACCACACCAACCGTCATTCTCGCTCGCGTACGCGGGAACCCAATGCCCTGGTCGTCTGCCAACCAAGAACGACGACTCCAACCCTTCTTTCATGATTGGTGGTGTCGGTGACAACCGACATGAGCGATTGCTACGAAAATTCCCACGGCCAACCACTCGTAGGGGCAACCCTTGTGGTTGCCCGTCCTCCGCTCGGCACCCATTTTCATACGTACGGGTGTCGGTGAAAACTGACATGAGCGATTGCTACGAAAATTCCCACGTAGCCCCCCCACCGTCATTCCTGCGGAGGCAGGAATCCATCTTCAGTGCCTCGCCATCAGTCCTTCAAAGAACGGGAGAACCAACGCCTTTTTCATTCCAGGTGGTGAGGGTGGCAACCCTCATGAAATAATCCGAACCCACCACCTGTCATTCCGAGCCAACCAGCTGTCATTCCGAGCATAGCGA
>VXLM01000094.1 GCA_009841605.1 Dehalococcoidia bacterium | reverse complement strand
CGGTCGCAGATGACGCCCTTGTAGCGAATCTTCTTGTACTTTCCGCAGTAGCATTCCCAGTCCTTTGTCGGACCGAATATCTTCTCGCAGAACAGTCCGTCCTTCTCCGGTCGAAGGGTACGGTAGTTGATGGTCTCAGGCTTGGTGACTTCGCCGTACGACCAGATCTTGATCTGCTCGGGAGATGCCAGCGATATGCGGATTGCGTTGAAGTCGTTACCGGTCTGAACCATGTGCGCGCTCCTATCGAGATTGTTGCCTTTCCGCGCCGTGGGGACGCGGAAAGGTGGTGAATATTCGGGATTCTTGGGCGTCCCGCCCCGGTTAACCGTCGCCGCCCGTGGCCTCGGAAGGCTCTTCGACGGCGGCCTCGGCCTCTTCCGAGACGGGCTGCTCAGCCGTCGCGGTTGCCGGCTCGTCATCGAAGGTCGGCATCTCCGACGGCATGGGACCCAGATCATCGAATCCGGGAATCGCCGCCGAATCGGTCAGCGACGCGACACCGTCCATGAGATCGTCGAGCGACGGTTCTTCGGCAATGTCGATGTCCATGTCGGGCTGCTCGTAGATGAGTTCCACCGACAGACCGAGGCTCTGGAGTTCCTTCACAAGAACGTGGAAGGACTCCGGGATGCCCGGCTGAATGATGTCGTCGCCCTTGACGATGGCCTCATACGTCTTGACGCGGCCCACCACGTCGTCCGACTTGACGGTGAGCATTTCTTGGAGGTTGTAGGCGGCGCTGTATGCCTCCAACGCCCAGACCTCCATCTCGCCGAATCGCTGTCCGCCGAACTGAGCCTTGCCTCCCAGGGGCTGCTGGGTAATAAGCGAGTACGGCCCGGTCGAGCGGGCGTGAATCTTGTCCTCAACGAGGTGGATGAGCTTCAGCATGTAGATGTAGCCGACTGCTATGGGCTGGTCGAACTCCTCGCCGGTTCGTCCGTCGTACAGCTTCGACTTGCCCAGAATCGGGACGGACACCTGGTGCTCGCGGTCGAGTTCGAGCGCCGCGCGCTTCATCTCCTCCACGGAGTGGTCGGTCATATCCATACCCATCTCTTCTTCAAACCAGATCTTGAGACACGCCTCTCGCGCCTTGCCATGACCGTTTTCGACAATCACTTCGTCGAATTCGTACCCGCGCTCGCTGAGCCAGTCTCGAGTCTTGGCGAGGTCAACTCGTGAAGGACCGTCTCCGTTCAGCGGGCGAGGGTCGACCGCGCCCGAGCGCTCAATGAGCCACGACTGAGCCAGCCCGTTCTCGATGGCATCGTCGACTGCCCCGTCGAACACGGGCGTCACGGCCCGATAGCCGAGCTCGTGGGCGGCCATACCGAGATGAGTCTCCAGTACCTGTCCCAAATTCATGCGGGACGGCACGCCGATGGGGTTCAGAATTACGTCGACGGGGGTGCCGTCTGCGAGATACGGCATGTCCTCCTCGGGGAGGATCTTGGCGATGACGCCCTTGTTGCCGTGCCGGTTCGCCATCTTGTCACCCTCGGTGACCTTGCGTGTCTGAGCTATCCAGAGGCGAACGAGCATACTCACGCCCGGCGGGAGCTCGTCGCCCTTGTCCTTGCTCAGCACTCGCACTTCGATGACCTTGCCGCGCTCGCCGTGCGGCACGCGCAGGGAGGTGTCCTTCACGTCGCGGGCCTTTTCGCCGAAGATCGCGCGGAGCAGTTTCTCTTCCGCGCTGAGTTCGGTCTCACCCTTTGGAGTGATCTTGCCGACGAGGATATCGCCCGGCCCGATCTCCGCGCCGATGCGGATGATGCCCTCCTCGTCGAGGTTGCGAAGGCTGTCCTCCCCGACGTTCGGGATGTCTCTCGTAATCTCTTCGGGGCCGAGCTTGGTATCGCGGGCCTCTACCTCGTGCTTCTCTATGTGGATGGAGGTGAACTTGTCCTCCCTGACCATCCTCTCGCTGAGGATGATCGCGTCCTCGAAGTTGTACCCTTCCCAGCTCATGAAGGCCACGAGCACGTTGTGGCCCAAGGCCAACTCACCCTGGGAGGTTGAGGAGCTGTCCGCGAGGATGTCGCCGGTACCAACACGGTCGTACCTGTCGACGATCGGGTGCTGGTTGATGCACGTTCCCTGGTTGCTTCGCACGAACTTCTTGAGCTTGTACTCGTGCTCCTCACCGTCGTCATCGGTTATGACGATGCGGCTGCCCGTCACCTCGGTGACGACTCCCGCCGACCGAGAGAGGAGGACCTGGCCGCTGTCGACCGCCACGCGCTTCTCCATGCCGGTGCCGACCAGCGGGGCCTCGGGCTGGAGCAGGGGGACTGCCTGTCTCTGCATGTTCGAGCCGAGAAGAGCTCGGCTGGCGTCGTCGTGTTCGAGGAAGGGAATGAGAGCGGTCGATACGCTGACCAGTTGCATGGGCGAGACGTCCATGTACTGGACACCGTCGGCGGGCTCCATTGCCACTTCATCACCAATTCGGGACTCTACCCGAACGTCGCCGATGCCGCCGTCATCGTCGACGAACTCGCCCTTCTCGTTCAGTCTGGAGTTGGCCTGGGCGATGACGACCTCCTCTTCCTCATCGGCCGTCAGGTATACGATGTCGCCCGCCACGTAAGGACGCACGGCGATGCGCTGCTCGGGGATCTTGGAGATTCTGGTGCGAAGGCCCTTTGACACAAGCCCTCCCGCATTGAGAATCGTCCTGCCATCAGTGCCTACTATGGTCTCGTCGACAGTGCGGCCTACGAGATCCGGGTCGGTGCTGAGAATGTCTCGGTGCACCCTTCGGTACGGCGTTTCGATGAAGCCGTGGTTGTTCGTCCTTGCATACGTGGCCAGGGAGCCCAGCAGGCCAATGTTCGGGCCTTCCGGCGTCTCGATGGGGCAGATACGCCCGTAGTGGGACGGGTGAACGTCCCGCACGTCGAAGCCCGCGCGGTCCCGCGAAAGGCCGCCGGGGCCGAGGGCGGATAGACGGCGTTTGTGCGTCAGTTCCGCCAGCGGATTGGTCTGGTCCATGAACTGGGAGAGCTGCGAACCGCCGAAGAACTCCCGCACCGACGCCACTACCGGTCTGATATTAATGAGAGCGGCAGGCGTGGTCGTGGCCGGGTCGACCTGCGTGGTCATGCGCTCTTTGATGACGCGCTCCATCCGCATGAGGCCCACACGGATGTGGTTCTGGATTAGCTCGCCGACAGCCCGTACTCGACGGTTTCCCAAGTGGTCGATGTCGTCGGCCTCGCGCTCGCCCCGATTGACGAGAATCATGGCCTGGAGCAGGTGAATAATGTCCTGTCGAGACAGCGTTCGGGCACCCTCGTCCTGGTCTCCCGGCGGTCCCAGTTTGCGATTGAGCTTGTAGCGTCCCACGCGGCCGAGGTCATATCGGCGCGGGTTGTAGAAGAGGTTTTCGAGGAGGGTCTTGGCGTTCTCGACGCTCGGCGGCTCACCGGGCCGAAGCCTGCGGTAGAACTCCAGCAGCGCCTCGTCCTCACTTCCGACGGCAGTGTCCTTTTCGATGGTCGTCTGGATGTAGGGGTGGTCGGGGTCGATATCGACTTCCTCGAACAGCTTGTGAATCTCTTCGTCCGTCGTAAAGCCGATCGCGCGAAGCAGCATCGTGACGGGGGTCTTGCGCTTGCGGTCCACCTTGACGGAGATCACATCGCGCTTGTCCGTGTCGAACTCCATCCACGCGCCGTGAATCGGGATCAGCTTGGCAGACGCGAGGAGACGGCCCGTCGTCGGATCAGTCGTAGTCGTGAAGTACACGCCCGGCGAGCGAACCAACTGGCTCACGACGACGCGCTCGGCGCCGTTGATGATGAAGGTGCCCGTCGTGGTCATCATGGGGATGTCCCCGATGAACAGCTTCTGGTACTTGATTTCCCCTTCGCCCGGGCCGGAGCCTTTGGTGTGAAGCCCAACGGTCACGTAGAGAGGGGCCGAGAACGTCGTCTCGCGCTCACGGCACTCTTCTTCGGACTGCTTGGGTTCCTCAAAGTGATGGCCCTCGAAGGTCAGTTGAAACCGCCCGCCTGGGAAGTCCTCGATGGGCGATATCTCCTCGAACAGTTCTTTAAGGCCGTCGGTCTTGAACCACTCGAACGAGTCCAGTTGCACTTGAATCAGGTTCGGAACGTCGAGTACGGTCGAAGTCTGTGCAAAGGAGCGGAGCTCGTTACCATTGCGGACGCCGTTTTCGACACCAACACTCGAAAGTGTCATACGATTCTTTCTCCTCGAAGTTAAATGGCGCTGCTGAGCAGCCCGAAACCGCAGAGGGCGCGGCGGACTACGGAGTTAGAAGAAGCGGAATGGGTGTGAGGAAATGTCGTGAGTTGACGAAAGGCATATCGCGACATCAAAAGCCTAGCATACAAACCCAACCGTGTCAACGGTTTTCAGAGGGCTACTGGGAAATTGCTCAAGAACGCCCGGAAGCGAACTCATTCCCACTCGAATTGTGAGGTATCAAGCCACGCCAAATGCCGTCTCGAAGCGAATGCCCGTCGCTCTAGGCTAGGACAGTCTGGAGCGGGAGACGGGATTTGAACCCGCGACATCTTCCTTGGCAAGGAAGTGCTCTACCACTGAGCTACTCCCGCTCGCTATGCCAGCGCCGCGCCGCTGGTGCCGAGGGCCGGAATCGAACCGGCGACACCAGCATTTTCAGTGCTGTGCTCTACCAACTGAGCTACCTCGGCGTAGGCTATCTATCGTAGGACTTCGGCAAAGGCACTGTCAAGGTAAATCGAAGCCTGAGCGATGCTGGTGAGGTTGCCTCTGCCCTATGCGATTGAACGGGATTATGCGTCGCGGTACGCCTTGCCGCGCTTGCGGACACCGTCCAGGAGCGTGGCGTCGAACGGCTCGATCTCGTAGCCCTGGGGCTGTGGTGCGGAGAGAGGAAGCCCCTTCACCCGAAGCACTTCAGATCTACTGTAGTACCCGGAATACGTCTCGCGGACCAGTACCGCGAAGAACTCCGCGTGTTGCGACTCTATCTGTTTGAGCACTTCAGTCTTCTGGCCGTTAGAAAGGGCGACGAATTCCACGGAATGAGTACGGCCGCTGGTCGCCTCTATTGCCTTCAGTCCGTTCGTGAGAAGCGCCCGCGATTGCGGAGAGACGCCGGAGATGCCCTCGACATGCTCGGCAGCGCCTACCACGCCCGCGCCCGGCACGCCGTCACCCGGCGGAATGATCCGGTCGACGATGGCATCAAGCAACTCCCGATGAGCGGGAGATAGAAACAGACTTCGCTCGTGTGCATGTTCGTAGGTAGTCATTTTCTTGTCAATCGAGCAGGTGCCGCGCGTTCCCCTTTATGTGGTCGGCCACCCAGAGCGCGAGAGCCTGGATCGTCGAAGTCGGATTGACTGCGCCGCTCGTCACGAACAGGCTGCCGTCGATCACAAACAGATTCTTGACATCGTGTGCCCTTCCGTATCCGTCCACTACGGAGGAGTCGCGGTCGGTGCCCATACGGGCAGTCCCCAGCAGATGCCAGCCTGCCCCCCGCATCGTCCGGTTCGATGCCGTTCCCACAGCGCCCGCCGCCAGCATCACTTCCTCCATACGCTCGACGGCTTCGTCCATCATCCTCGTCGAGTTCTCACTCATGGCGTAGTTGACCTTCGGAGCCGGAATGCCGTGCCCGTCGGTCAGATCCGGGTCGAGCACGACCTCGTTGTGCAGTTCCGGGAGGTCCTCGCCGAGGGCAGCGAGGGGTATGACCTTCCCGAAGCGCTCGTCAAAGGTCTCGTGGTGCGAGTCGCCCCAGGGAATCGGGCGTTCCAAGGGGCCTCCGAGAGACGTGTTCACCGGGCCGAGCTGCCTGTTGGACTGGAGCTGGTACCCCCGCACGAACCCGCGCGACAGATCGGTCTCGCAGTGCTCGTAGCTCGTGACCGAGCAGGCAAGCGGCCCTTTGTAGGCTTCGAGGTCCTCGTCGAAGATGCCCACCGTCGCGGCGACGGGATGGAACATGAGGTTCTTCCCGACAAGCCCGCTGGTGTTGGCCAGTCCATCGGGGAAGAGCGATGACTTGGAGTTAAGGAGCAGTCTTGGCGTACCGACTCCGTTGGCCGCCATGACGACGACTTGAGCCTTCTGGTGCTGAACGACTCCCTGGGCGTCGTAGTAGACCGCGCCATCTGCGAGACCGTCCGGCCCGACGGTTATCTCGGCCACGCGCGCCCCGGTCTTCAGCGTCGCGCCGTTCCCAATGGCCTTGGGCCAGTAGGTGACATCGGCGCTGGACTTGGCCTTCAAATAGCAACCCGTTACGCAAGGGCCGCCGTTGGTGCAGGCAGGACGCCCGTCATAGGGAGCAGAGTTGATAGCACTCTCGGCCGGCCACCAGTGCCAGCCCAGCCTCTCGAACCCCTCCGCCAACTTGTTGCCCTGCTTGCCGATACCCAGCGGAGGCGTCTGACGGGGCGGCATGGGAGGATATGCAGGGTTTCCCGCAAGGCCGGCAACGCCCGTCATCCTGTCGTTGAGGTCGAAGTAAGGTTCGAGGTCGTAGTAGGTGAGCGGCCAGTCGTCGGCCACGCCGTCGAGCGTCCTGACCCGAAAGTCGGACGGTCTCATGCGCGGGAAGTGCGCTCCCCAGTGGATGGCGCTTCCCCCCACTGCGTTGTACATGAACGGGACTATGGCCGAGTCGTCGGTGTTGACAGGGTAGTCTTCCGGCAGCCCCCGCACGTTCGGGTCGAAGTGGTAGTCGGAGGAGATGTGGAGTTCCCAGTCCTCATGCGTCGAAGGGTACCGGCTCGGAATCGGCCACCCTCCCTGTTCGAGACAGGTAACCCGGATGCCGGCCTCGCTGAGGCTCCACGAGAACGCCCCGCCGGACATGCCTGCGCCGATTACCAGAACGTCTGCCGTGTCGGTCCTTTCGGACATTGGGCCGCTCCCAATCGAGTGGCCGTAGTCTATGGACGGCATACAGGGATGTCAATTGACGGATTCCAGGCATCAACGCTATTGACCGATGTGAGCCCCTGCTCCTATCATTCACTGAACATCACGAGGGCCCGCTTTTTGCTATGGACTTGAGACAATATATCCGCGACATTCCCGACTTCCCCGTCGAGGGTATCCTCTTTCGCGACATCACTCCCCTGATGCAGGAACCGGAGGCCTTCCGGTACGTCATCGACCGGATGGCGGAGCACTACGAGGGACAAGGGGTCGACGTGATCCTCGGCATCGAGGCACGGGGATTCCTCATTGGGGCCCCACTGGCGTACAAGCTGGGAAAGCCTTTTGTCCCCGTCCGCAAGGAGGGCAAACTGCCTTACGAGACGAAGTCGGTCAAGTACGCGCTGGAGTACGGTCAGAACGTCGTCGAGGTCCACACCGACGCGGTCTCGAAGGGCCAGCGAGCAGTCATCCTGGACGACCTTCTCGCGACCGGCGGCACGATGGCGGCCGGAGCTGAGCTCGTCGAGTCCATGGGGGGCGAGGTCGCCGGACTTGCCGCCGTGATCGAACTCATCGACCTCGACGGACGCGAGCGCCTGAGCGGCTACGGTGTGTACTCCCTCGTGCAGTATTGAAATTGAAGGAGATTGTGTAGGGTGTCATTCTTCTTTATCCATCTGAGTGATCCGCAGTTCGGGCTGTTCGAGGAGCGTGGCCTCGCGCCGGGCGACGGGACGTTCCCTGAGACGCCGTTGTATGAGAAGGCCATCGCCGCCGCCAACCGCCTGAAACCCGCGTTCGTGGTGGTGACGGGTGATCTCGTCCAGCATTCCGACGACCCCAAACAGCACGCCGAATTGATGCGCATCACCGGGCAGCTCAGAGAAGACGTGCCGATCTACTTCACGACAGGCAATTGCGACGTTGGGAATACGCCTACTCAAGAGTCTCTGCGGATATACAGGGAGAAGTTCGGGCATGAGAACTATTCGTTCGACGCCGAGGGCAGTCACTTCGTAGCGCTGAATAGTTCGGTCTGTCTCGACCCGTCCGAGGTGCCTGACGAGTGGGACTCGCTCCTCAACTTTCTGCGGGACGACCTTGCAAGCCACGCCTCGGACGCGACCCACAACGTTGTCTTCATGCACCATCCGCTGTTCTCCGATTCGCCCGACCAGCCGGACGACGGGAACAAGATCATCCCTCGTGCTCAACGAATGCCGGTGCTGGAGATCCTGCGGGAGCATCGCGTTTCAGGTGTGTTCTCAGGCCACTGGCACAGCAACAACTACTCCAACGACGGCGACATGCTCATGATCACATCCGGCCCCGTCGGGTACCCGCCGCAAGACGACCCGTCAGGGCTCCGCATCGTCAAGGTCTACGACGACCGGATCGAGCACCAGTACTACGGCATGGACGACGTCCCCGACTCGGTGACTCTCTAGTATCCCCTCTCCTCGACAGGCAGAGCGTCTAACAGGGTATCTGAAAACTCCGTTCACCCTGAGCCTGTCGAAGGGTCGTTCATAGTTCGACAAGCTCACCACGAACGGATTCGGAGCTTTATTGGACGCGCTCCCAAGTGACAACCGTCGCGTCTATCGCTACAGTGTGACTGCTATGACTACCGGACGCTTCTCTGCCCTGCCGTGATTACTCCCCAAGACCCCGATCTGAGGCCAAGCGAGGCCGGTTTCGTACTGCCTTTGGTACTCATTATTGTCGCCATCGGGGCGATGGTCGTCATCGGTCTGCTGGGATACGCATCCGGACTGCTCCGGGCTGGCGGAGAGGACGCCGACGCACTGAAGGAACTGTACGCAGCGGATGCCGGAATTACCCATGTGAAGAGGCTGCTGGAACAGGGTCCTCTGCCGACAGACATTCCACCAATCGGAGTTAATGGACTTGAGGTGACGATGGGGGTAACTCCGGTCGGGACTCCGGGTGCGGCGGTGCCGACGCCATGGCCGCGTCCTCTCAATCCCGAACTGAAGGAAGGGCACCTGGGTTCGCATCTCGTAACCCTCTATTCCGTGCCGGAGGGAACGAAGGCGGATATCAGTTGGGCGATTACTCGACTCACACCTACACCGACACCCACACCCACTTCGATTCAGATTGTTCCGAATCCAACGGTGACACCGACTCCCACACCCACGCCTACACCCATCTACCCTTCACTGGCAATCTACACGGGCCTTGGAGGAGGTACGCCCATCGCCACGGCTGAACCATTCGATGAGTCCCCACGCAGGGAGTTCCGGCCCGGGGATACGCGTTGGCTTGACGTCAAGGACGTGGAGTTGCTCGATGCCGAAACATTCGTTGTCGACTTCGATCACGGAACACTGACAGACCTCGCCTCCGATCCATTCGCTCAAGACTCCGAGAAGTGTGACAGCCCCACCGAGCCTTTCTTCTGCCTGACGACGCCCGCGAAGGACTACATCGTCGTCTCGACGGCGGGAGATACTACGGTCACGGCGTACGTGCGTCAGATGCCCTTTTGGGAACTCGATCTCCGGGGCGGCATCAACTACACGTTCTCCGGGGCGGAGGTCGTCACTCTCTCCTGGAAGCCCTACCCGCCCGACGAATGACGGCCCCTACAGGCTGTCGATGAACGCGAGTTCCTCTTCCAGCGTCTCAACGTCGTAGAAGTGCTCCATGAGCAGCGTCGCGTCGAGGTACTTGATGCGCCGGTGCATTTCCGTCGGGAGTGTGCCCTTGTTGAGGGGCGCGTGGGAGTCGGTGCGGCCCCGACCGTCGTAGAGGTAGTTGTCGTTCCAGTGGACATGGCGAATGAGCTCCGGGCGCGACAGAAACGCGAGAACTCGCTCCTCCCGCCGGTCCTCCGGGAAGCGGTGTGCATAGGTGACGACGTGGCTTGAGTCAAGGCAAAGCCCTACGTTGTGTCGGTCGACGTCCACAGCAACCTGCTGCCACTGCTCCGGGGACATGCCGAAGTATTCGTTGCGCTCCGACCAGTCGACTTGATTATGGGGCGTATCAATAATGTCGTCGGTCCAGTAGGAGTTGTTGTTCTCCAGGACGAGTTCGATGTCGTGTCCGTCGCAGAACTCCGCGACCTCGCGAATGCCTTCGATGAGAAGGTCGTAGGTACCCTCTCGACCTTCCGATTGAGAAAGGCCATTCCAGTGCTTGGGAGCAAAGTGCATGTTGATCTGCTTGACGTTCGGGTACCCTGCAGCCCTGTCGATGTAGTCGACAATCACCTCAATGGACCTTTTTTGGAAGCCGTCGTCCGTGGACGCTATGTTGAGTCGCATGTCCCCGACAATGGCAGGCGCGTGGGCGCTGACAAGGACTTCGGAGTAATCTGCCATCTCGTCGATGTCCTCTGCCATTGACGCCTCGGTGTTGAGTTCGAACCGATTGAGCGTCTCGACTCCGGCCTTGGCTGTGACGCCAAGTTGGTGCTTGAGCTCGGTGTATTTGGTCACGTTCGTATTCCTCATGGCCGGGGTGCTTGGATAGTCGAAATCAACGTGGTTTGCCTGGAGCTAAGACTTCGGCTACACGGGATGGCCGCTAGGCGGCCTTCGCGACCTTGGCCAAGCCCAGCCTATGGACGGCCTCGCGGGCTGCGACCTTCTGCTCAGGCGTGGCGCCCAGATTAGGAGGACGAGGGTCGCCGGTCTCGATGCCGAGTCTCTCGCCGACCGCGGTCTTGAGGGCACCTATGTATCCAAGATCGATGAGGAAGTCCATGACCTCGCTCGCCTTGGCCTGCGCCTCCTCGGCGCGGTCGAGATCACGCGCGTTGTAGGCCTCCCATATGGCGACCCATAGCTCAGGGGCGAGGCACGGAGGCCCGTCGACGCATCCGGCAGCGCCTATAGTCAGTGCCGGAAGCATCATCCTGCCCATGCCCGTGAACACCCTCAGGCCCATTTGGGCGAAGTTGTAGACATCGTTAATGTCAGGGGCGGAGTGCTTGAGACCGGTGAGGTGCGGCACGTTGTCCTGGAGCTGCCGCATCAGGTCGGGGGTAATATTCACTCCCGTGGCCTGGGGCAGGTTGTAGACGAAGAGCGGGAGGTCGGCCGCCTCGGCGACCGTCTTGTAGTAGTCGACGATGCCCCCGTCGCCCGGACGAACGAAGAATGGCGGGACGGCACACACGGCGTCCGCGCCCGCTCTCGCCGCGTGTTCCGCATTGCGGGCGGCACGCACCGTGGTCTGCGCTCCCACGTGCATGATGATCTTCGTCCGCCCTTGGTTCTGGTCCACCGCCGCGCGTGCGATACGATGGTTCTCGTCGTCGGTCAGGAGGACGCTCTCGCCCGTGCCCCCTGCCGTCCAGAAGCCGTGTACGCCCGCCTGGATGTTGTCCTCCATGACGGCGCGGAACCCCTCTTCGTTGATCTCTCCGTCCGCGAACATCGGCGTGATGATTGCCGGAACTACTCCCTCGAAATCTGGCACGTCGTTCTCCTTAAATGGTGGTCTGAATGCGCACGGTATTGTACCACCTGCATCTCGATTGGCGCTCACGCGGTTCGTGCCACCTCCCTTGAAATCCCCACCCACCGTTGAGAGAGTCGAGGGCCGTATGGCAACCTAGCCGATAGTACGAATCGTATGTAACATTGACTTTGATATCTTTGTTTCGGAGACACTCTGGTGAAAGTCACTCTCTTGGGTCCGCTGGCGGCACTCGTGCTGGCACTATGCGCCGCGTGTGGGGGCGAGCTATCTGATGCAGACGTGCTCGAAAAAGTCGTCCCCTCCATGGCGGAACTCCAATTCCGGACCTGGGATCTGGGAAGCGGATTCCTCGTAGAAGGCGGCTACGTTGTCACCGCCGCCCACGTGGTGTGGCCGCTCACTGAAGTGAATGTTGTGTTCAGTGACGGAACCGAACACCCGAATGTCCCCGTCGTCTCCTACGACCAACTCGCCGATCTGGCGTTCCTCGGCCCAATAGAAACATCGGCTCCCTGGGTAGAGTTTGCGTACACAGAAGGTCAGCTTGAGGGAGACTCTGTCTTGAATCTCGGCTATGCTCGGGGGGATCCAAGTATTACACGAGGAAAGCTTGAACAATCCGGGAACTGGTCGGAAGCGGATGTCACGTGGGTTAGTTCAACCGCCGCGGGAATTGGCGGTATGAGCGGTGGGCCGATGACGAATCGCAATGGCGAGGTGACTGGCTTACACATAAGGGGCGATGAGAGTAGAAGTTTGGGAATCTCATCGGACACCGTAAAGGACCGACTTGACAGGATAGCCCGCGGCAAGGACGTCTCGGTTCTTGGGTCTCGCACGCTGGTATCCACTGAGGAAGCTAAACACGAGCATGAGTTTGTTCTTCAGGGCCGCTGGGACACGGCGGTATATTGGGGCCGAGCGTCATTGCCCACCATCGAGTTTGATGCGAATTGGGATGTGGAGTACGGTCTATTCGCTTTCGACGGAGATCCCTATTTCAGGCCTGCGTTTCGATCAACCAAAGAAAGTGTCGACGATGCGTGTTGCACTTCCAGAACATGGTTCGCAGTTGTGAAGCAAAGTTTTGACATCGAGCGCCACGGAGTGATCAAGTCCTCGGCTCCGTTGGCGCGGTATGAAGACCCTGACGACGGAAGGCAGTTGCAGATCGGGGATACTATCATGGGAGCCATCGATGCTCCGGCCGATTTCGATACGTACACCATTCATCTGTCGCGCGCCCAGGGCATCGCTCTACAGGTGAAGTCCTTTGAACAGATCACCGTGACTATAGATTCCTCGGAAGCTGCACCATTCGAAGTCGTTTCCGAACGACACAGGTGGAGCGAGATAACTTACCGTCCTCCCCGAGATGGCAAATACACAATTGCTCTCCAGCAAAGTGACGAGACCTTTCATGGTCCTGCTGGCTACACTCTCTCAGTCTCCCTGCGGCCAACAATCACCCGTCTAGACAGCCCTGCAAACACCCTTGGCAGCCCCGTTGGGGACATGCTCCGACACAAGTTCGATCACCCAGTCCCTACGATCCAAATAGACTACCCGGCAAACATCACAGGTGGGGATAGAGACGTCATCGCCGCGGAGCTGTTCGAGCAGGACCGATGGGGTAGAACAGTCACACTGGAGAAACGGGACCTGAGCCACCATAGAACGCAGCCCGACGAGGAGCTTTCGGTCGCCGACTATATGGAGCGGTCGGTGCTCTCAGGCACGTTCCCCTACAAGACCGAGAAAACCGTCACCGCCCGGCGCGAGATCGAGACCCCGTCCGGGGCACCGATACTCATAGAGGAATTCGAGGCCGACAACGGCGGCATGAAGGGCGTGCGCTTGGCATACATCCATGAGGGCGAAACGGGCTTCATGGCCATCTTCTACGCGCCCGGCGAGGTCTTCGAGGAGTGGAGACCCGTAGTCGACTACTGCATCGGCACCTTCTCCATCGGAGAGTTCTCACTGGCTGACGGAATGACGGACGAGTAACGCTGCGAAACCACCCGCGTTGACATGACCCCTACTCGGTCGTACACTCACTCGCCGAGTATTGCTCACACATCCCCGCGTGAACGCCTAAAGGACCCATCCCTCATGCCAAAAGAGAATCTGCGCGAACTCATCGTCGGAGCCGCGGCGGCGGTCGCAACGCCATTCGACGAGAACTACGAGGTCGACCTCGGCAAGATGTACGACCTGACGCAATGGTGGGTCGCAAACGGATTGGTAAAAGGCAACGGCATCATCAAGGTGGCCGCTGCCGCCGGTGAGGGCCCGATGCTCGACGACCCGGAGTGGGCCGCCCTGCTCCGCACGACCGTGCAGGCGTCGGACGGTAAGGCCACCGTCATGTGCGGACTCCACTATAAGGACACCAAGCGCACCATCAGAGACGCGCAAGTCGCACAGGACATGGGCGCTCACGCCCTGCAGGTCTGCCCGCCCATCTTCAACGATCCGTCCCAGGACGACCTCTTGGACTACTACGGCGACCTATCTGACGCCATCGACATCGGGATCATGGTCTACCACACTCATTGGCTCAAGGGAGGGCGCATCGACACCGACACCCTCCTTAAGATGAGCGACTTCGAAAACGTCGTGGCTATCAAGTGGAGTCCTCACGACGGACAGGTTTACGAGGAAATGGAAGAGTTCGTCGACCGCTTCAACATCATCGACAACACCGTCAACCCCGTGCGATGCGCCAAGCTGGGCGGTCACGGCTTCGTCCAGACGAGTGTCGAGGCCTACCCGCCGCACGACCTTAAGGTATGGGAGCTTATCCAGGCCAAGCAGTGGGACGAGGCCGAGAACCTGTACCGCAGCGTGCAGGGACCGCTCCGCAAGTTCGGCGAGAAGATAAACCACCGTTCCGGCGGTCAGGGAAGGGTGATGAAGGGCATCCTGGAAATACTCGGCGAGCCGGTCGGGTCATCCCGTCCGCCATCGAAGCCGCTGAACGACGAGGAGAAGCGGGAGCTTCGGGGAATCATCGAGGGGTTCGGCTGGCCCATTCCCGTCCGCTAAACTCCCGAAACCCTTCTAATGGAGCTGTCCAAGGGGCTACCTTGCACTACTACCTATTGATTTTTGCGCGTAACTCTGGTTGTATTGCGCCAATAATCGGAGTTGATGCGATCTGTTAGACCGAAAAACGGATTCCGCAGCTTGAATTTAGAGTCTTGCCTAAAGGAGGAAGACCTTGAAAAACATACCGATAGCATATCGAATAGCGATAGCCGTGGCCGCAGTGTTCGCGCTGAGCGTGGCACTGTCGTGTGCGGCAACGGAGGAGCAGGAGCAGCCGGCGCCTGCCCAGCAGGCCAGGCCCGCCGCTCCTGCCGCCGATCCCGCGCCCGCGCCTGAAGTGCCGGCAATGGAGGTTGCCGCTCAGCAGCAGCCTGCGCCCGCCGCCCCCGCTCGCGCGGCAGACCAGCCGGATGCCCCCGTTTCCGCAGGAGTCGGAGCCGTCGCGCCCGCTCCCGCCGAGCGGATGGCCCCCGAATCGGGGATGGAAATGGCCGCCATGGCGTACGAGGCCAAGCCCCAGGCCCCTGGCGCGTATTGGGCATATATCGAAGAGTACAGTCCTCGCCCGACGAGCTTCCAGGAGAGCCCCACATTCGCCCAGATGGTTCGGGAGGGCAGTCTGCCTCCGCTTGAGCAGCGACTTCCCGTGCCGGAGGATGTCTACGTCTTCGCCCCGCCCGATGAGATCGGCGTTTACGGCGGCGAAGGTCGGCTCATCACCGGCGGAAAGACCAGCCGGTACCTGAAGTTCGAGGCGTTTGGCGGCAACGGGACCTGCATGCAGTACGACGCCAACGGCGTCAACTTCTATCCGCTCGCCTGCAAAGCCGTCAACCTCAGTGAGGACGGACGCACCTACACCGTCACACTGCGAAACGGCCTCAAGTGGTCGGACGGAATGCCCATGACGATGGCGGACGTCGAGTGGGTGTGGAACGAAGACGTGCAGTTCAACCCCGAGCTCAACAAGGCCTATTCCGGGACCGTCAAGGACCCGGTTACCGGCAACGTGGTGGCCTTTAACAAGGTAGATGACCTGAACTTCACCCTGAGCTTCGACTCGCCGTATTTCACGTTCATGGAGGGAGGGCGATTCCGGCAGGGGCAGCATTGCACCCGCACCCACGCCTGCATGTACGAACCCTTCCATTACTCACAGCGATTCCATCCCAAGTACGCCGATCCCACAGAGTTCAAGAAGATCATGGACGAGAAGGGGTACACCGACTGGACCCAGGTCTGGATCGGCAAGTACCACGTTCGCTACAACGCAGACGTCCCCTTCCTCGGTCACTTCTACAACTGCGAGGGAGGAAACGACGATTCTCAGACACAGTGCGCCAATCCGTATTACCACGGCGTCGACCCCGACGGGAACCAGCTTCCTTACATCGACTCGTACACCTGGTACCTCACCGAGAGCCGGGACACCTCCATATTCCGGTCGATGAACGGAGAGACGGACGGGCCCTACAACGCCAACTACGTCCTGTACGAAATGCCGCTCTACATCGCCAACATGGAAGAGGGCGACTATAGCATCGGCCACTGGCCTGAGACGAGCGGCAACGACGCCGGAACGCAGGTCAACACCGAGTACAACGTAGACGCTGAGTTGGGCAGGCTGTTCCGCACCCACGAGTTCCGTCAGGCCCTGAACCTCGGCATGGACCGCAGTGAGATCAACGAGGTCGTCTTCCTTGGTTTGGGCACACCGCAAGCATGGGTCCCCCATCCGAGCACGATCTTCTACCCCGGCGACGAGTGGCAGCAGTACAACGCCATACGCGACGTTGAGAAGGCCAACCAGCTCCTCGACTCGATCGGTCTCGTCGACACCGATGGCGACGGAATCAGGAACCGCTCGGACAACGGGCGGAACATCGAGATCTTCTCCGAGTTCCGCGAGGAGTTCATCAAGGTCGCCGAGCTGTTCCAGAGCCAGTGGGCCGAAATCGGGGTTCACCTCGATTTCAAGGAGGGCCGCAACAGGGCGTATGGGACGGGGGACGCACCGATCCGGATGCGCGCCATGCCGCAGATGACCAACATGTGGGTCTGGACGCAGATGCTGCCCTACCGCGCCAGTCATCCCGGACGGGAGATGGGCCGGTACTTTGAGACAGGCGGTACCGAGGGAATGGCCCCGGTAGGAGCGGCTCAGGTTGACTGCCCGGGCTGCTCTGAGAACGAGTACCTGCCGCTCGCTCCCGCCGGCAACTACCCTGCCGATCCGACAGGGTTCCTCATGGAGATGCAGAGCATGTACGGCGAGGGCAGGTCCTACAGGATGCTTGACCCGAGGCGCATCGAAATCGGCAAGAGGCTGTACGAGTTGAACCTCGAAAACGACTACCACTTCGGCAGCATCGGGTTCTCAGGCAGCAGCCACGGCATCGTCTTCAAGCGCAACAACGTTCGAAACGTCCCGAACCGCCACATGCGCGAAGAGGCCGGTGGCTACGGCAACATGCTCACCTACTTTGAGGACGGCATCGACAACGTGAACCACCCCGGCAACCGGTCGACGCGCTATGCGAGCACGCACTTCCTGAAGTGCCCGCACATCGCCTCGGACAATTGCTAGCTTCACAGGGAACGGGGCGCAAGCCCTCATCCCCATAGGAGAGTAGAATGAGGGACAGGAACGAGGCTCCCAGCCTCACCTGTCCCTCCGCATTTCCAGCGGACGCCCATGACTCGAAAAAGCGGGGCGCGTATAATACCAATTCGCTTTATACACACGGTGTATTCACCATAACGATGACAAACGCCCGAAACACCCCCAAATCTGTCATTCCGAACGGAGCGGAGCGGAGTGAGGAATCTAAAGTCCTCGCCTTTCAAGACTCGCCTCATACTGACTACTTTCCACTTTCTTTTCCTCCACGATCTCTCCACCCTCTACACTCGTCCTGGAGAACTTCTAACAAATGCCGGTACTGATTTGGTTTAGGCAGCGAGGGTTCGTATTCTGGTTCTCGGCATTCCTCGTGCTTCTAACGATAGGCACCCTCATAGGTATGCTCGCGTTCATTGGGGAGAGTCAGGACAACATCAGCTTCAGCTTTCTGAAGGCAAAGCCCGACCTCTCGCTCTCCATCACGGCATCACCGCAGACTGCGGAGCGAAACGGCTCACTGGTCTACACCGTCGTGGTCACGAACGAAGGACCCGGCGAGGCCAAGAAGATCGTCGTCGACACCACTCTGCCCAACGGCGTTACCTTCACCTCAGCCGAGCCTGCGGACCCCGCATGTTTTGAGTCGGAGGGCATCGTGAACTGCAGGCTTGGGGCGATAGACACGACCGAGAGCGTCAAGGCGACCATCTCGGTTACGGTCGACGAATCCGCCCCCCAGGCCCTCGTCACAACCGCTGTCGTCCAAACCAGCCTCCCCGACTCTGACGCCTCCAACGACACCGCCACCGTCTCCACGCCGGTGAAGTGACGGGGAATATCTGAGGTCGCTACAGCAGCACTCCGTTCACCCTGAGCCTGTCGAAGGGTGGTACGTCCCCTCATGGTTCGACAAGCCTGTCCTGAGCCTGCCGAAGGGCCCACCACGAACTGTTTAGGGCTGCCTTCAACTTCTCCCAACTCACGTTTGGAGTATAATCCTCGACGCTCAATCATATAGAAGGCACCCACCATGACCAAACTCCACCTCCTAGACGAGGGCGTGATCTACCGGAACCCCGATCCCGGATTCAAGGCCGAGTGCGCCTTCCTCCCCAACGTGGTGCCGCTCGCCGGCGACGAGGTGATCTGCGTCTACCGTATCGGGCAGGCCTTCTACTCCACCGACGGCACGCTGAACGTCGCGAGGTCGACCGACGGCGGCAGGACATGGTCGCAGGAGGGCCGTGTCTGGGACGTGGCGAACGACGACCGCCCCTACAGCTACTCCGCGCCGCACACCTTCAGACTTAGTGACGGCACGCTCGTGCTGAACGCCTTTCGCCTCGACTACTCTGACCCTCGACCCCAGTTCAATCCCGAGACCGGCGGAATCCGCAAGTCCAAGAAGATCATCCTGTTATCGGGTGACGACGGCCGGTCGTGGACTCCTCCACGGATCATGGACCTGCCCCTCGACAGCGAGCCCGACACGCCGTCTTCCATAATCGAGTTGAACGACGGACGGTGGTGGCTCGGCCTCGAGTTCTGGAAGACGTGGGACGACCAAAGCCCCCTCCACATCAAGGGATATTCTACGTTCTCCGACGACCGGGGCGAGTCCTGGTCGGATGCCATACCCCTGGACAGCGCGTCCGACTCAGGCAAGATGTTCTCGCACAGCCGCTACGTGAGGATGATCGACGGCCGGATAGCGGCGCTCCAGTGGACCCAGAAGCCCGGCACGGCGGAGGACTTGCCCGCCCACATAACGATATCCAATGCGGACGCGAGCGCATGGAGTTATCCGGCGCCGACCAACCTCATGGCGCAGACCTGCTGGATCGCCGATCTCGGAGATGGCCTCATGGCTGCCGCCTACACCGACCGAGAGGGCATGAACCCCGGTATCAACGTCGTCCTCTCCGCAGACGAGGGCAGGACGTGGGACGTCGACAACCAAGTCCAGGTCTGGGACGCCGTCGGCCAGGAATACCTCGGCGTCGATCGGGTGCCGGAGTACCCCAAGAGCCACGACAACATCGCGTTCGGCAAGCCCAACCTCGCCCGCCTAAACGACGGCACACTGATCGCAAGCTGGTGGTGCACCCAGGCCTCCGTCACCCACTCCCGTTTCGCCCGCCTGAGGGTGGAGTAGCAGACCTCTTTCAGAGGGTGCCAAAGTAATTTACGTTCACCCTGAGCTTGTCGAAGGGTCCATCCGCACTCACCGATGCGCCCAGCAACCGTCATTCCCGCGTAGGCGGGAATCCATAGGGATAGGGGTAGAGAGAATCCCTCTCACCGACTCTGAACAGTTACGTTCTCCACTCACATTTGACCAATGCGTACATATGCTCTATCATACCGCCATGCCTGTGGACACGCCGCGTCACAGCGCTCAAGCGGGACGGCTTGCAATGTGGCAAAATATGGCAAAATGTGGCATTAAATCGCACCCACCACCCGGAGCGAGAACGCCTCCTCACCCGAACTCCCACACCTTGACGATCATCCATTCTGATAGACTATCCGACGGATCTTAGGGCAGCGTTCATACTTCGCCCAATAGGGACAATCATCGGATCATCAGTTCAGTTCTCGAGGAGACCGAAATGACACCGCCATACCGAGTCGGAGTCATCGGAGCAGGGCTGAAGGGCACACAGCACGCCCGCGCATACCAGCTCGACCCTCGCACGGATGTCGTCGCGGTGGCAGAGAAGGACTCCGAAGTCCTTGAGCTGTTTCAGCGGCGGTTCGGGCTCGAACGCGGCTACACCGACTACCGCGAGATGCTCGCAAACGAGCCTATCGACATAGCCGCGCCCATCCTCCCCTCAACCGTCATCCCGGAGGTAGTCATGGCGTCCGTCGACGCGGGCGTCAAGGGCGTGTTCTGCGAGAAGCCGATGTGCGTCACACTGGAAGAAGCCGACCGCATGGTCGAAGCCTGCGAAGCGAACGGCGTCCACTTCGCGTCGGGTGACGCGGAGCGCAACTACGACGCCCTCTGGGATGCGCGAGCCGTCATAGAGTCGGGAGAGATCGGCGATGTCCTGTCGTTCAGGACATACGGAGGTCTGGGAGAAATATGGGGTGGCGGCTGCCAGTTCCTCAGCGTTATGCGGATGTTCGCGTGGGACGCCGAGGTGGATTGGCTCACCGGCTGGGTTGAGATCGACCCATGGCAGAACAACGACCAGGGCATGGCGGGTAGCATCCACTTCGAGAACGGCATCGACGCCTACATCTATATGCGGACGGGAGACGCGCGGGGCATGGAGGTCCTGTGCGAGAAGGGCTATCTGTATTACGACTGGCACCAGGCCCGCATCTACAAGTACGGTGCATCAGGCGACGAAGAACTCATCGAGTATCCGGCAAGCAAGCACTTTGGGCCTGACCTCGACGAGGATGGCTGGATAAGCATGGCGACCCGTCAGGACAACAGTACACGCTCGTTCCTCGACACGATGGAGGCGGGCGTCGAACCGCGATGCAGCGGCGCGAACATGCGCAAGGTGCTGGAGATCATCGTCGCCATGCGCGAGTCCCACAGGAACGGATACGCCAGAGTCGAGTTCCCCATCGAGGACCGCAGCCTTGGCGTCCTTCCAACGCCGGCGAGGGCGTTCGGCCAGAGGAGCGTCGAGGGAAGGGCCGATGACTGGTATTGGCCGGCATTGATGTCCCAGAAGCCCGAATAGAGGAGACGCGACCATGAGCGAAGACGCGAAGTACAAGGTCGGACTGATCGGAGCGGGACGCGCAGGGGTGCCGCGCGCGCGAGCCTTCGACTTGCACCCGCTGTGCGAGGTCGTCGCCATCGCAGACACCGACCGCGCGAATCTTGATCTCGCGGCGGGACGATTCGGCGCACCCGGATACGAGACGTGGGATGAGATGCTGGAGAACCATGATCTCGACATCGGCATGGCCGTGCTCCCCGTGCGACCGAACGCCGACGCCGTGGTGGCCCTGGCGCAGGCCGGAGTTAAGACTATCTTCTGCGAGAAGCCTCTCACCGGAAGTCTGGAAGACGCCGACCGGATGGTGGAGGAAACGTCGTCGCGGGGGATACCCCTTGTATGCGGCGTTGTCGTCTCCAGCACGCCGGACTACCAGAAGGCTTACCAACTCGTGGCCGACGGAGAGATCGGTGAAATCGTGCGGATCAACCTGTATGAGAACAATAACCAAATGGGGACGCACGGCCTCAACCTCGCCCGGCGCTTTGCCGGAAGGCCGAACGGCGGCCTCGCCATCGGATGGGTATCAGGAGACCCCTTGGCGGAGGCCGAAGACGAGCATGAAGACGGCACTCCAGGCTACGGGGCTCTGGGGGGATACTTTCGATTCGACAACGAGGTCGAGGTATTCAGCAACTACCGCCTACCCAACCACCACTGGCGTGGGATTGAAATCATGGGCACTCACGGTGCCATCTTCAACTGGAATAACACCGGGCCCGGCCTTCACCTCGTGAGAGCGGAGTCCTCAGAGCGTCCCCCCGTTTGGGAGGAGTTCACAGACGTACAGGGGCTCTTTCTCCCGCGCGATTCCATACGCGAGCGTGATTACGACGAGGACGGCTGGCGTTACCCTGGCGATGTAATGCTCGGCATTGTCGATGAGATGGTGGAGAACCTGGAGACGGGCGCTCCCATAGGGGCCACCACAGGCGATGACATGCGTCAGGCCCTCGAAATCGCCGTTGCCCTGCGCGAGTCGGCCCGCAACGGACACGCACCCACGCGGTTCCCCTCGGAGGACCGCACCATCTCGATGCTCCCGCAGAAGACGCGCTGGTTCTACAAGAAGACCATCATGGGCGACGAGGCCTACATGGCCCAACTCGCAGAGCAAAAGAAGGACTGAGGCAGGTGCCTGCCGGACAGCAGGAGGACGACCCCAGACCGCGCCTCCGACTCGGCATCCTCGCCTCCCACGCGGGCACGACCATGCAGGCGATCATCGACGCCTGCGCTGAGGGCCGTCTCCACTCAGAGGTGCGCTTGGTCATCGGCAACAACTCGCGCTCCGGTGCATTGGCTCGTGCCAGAACGCATTGCATCCCGACCGCACACCTCAGCAACGTCACTCACCCAAACGAAGCCGACCTCGACCGCGCAATCATGGAAACGCTGGACGGTTATCGAGTCGACGTCGTGGCGCTCGCCGGGTACATGAAACGGCTGGGGCCTGAGGTGCTCTCGCGCTACAAGGGTCGCATACTCAACACCCACCCTGCCCTGCTGCCAAAGTTCGGCGGTCAAGGGATGTACGGCGACAGGGTGCACGAGGCCGTCCTGGCGGCGGGCGAGAAGGTATCCGGCGCGAGCGTTCACCTGGTCGAGGGCGACTACGACACAGGGCCTGTCCTATCTCAGATTGAGGTACCGGTGTTGGCTACGGACACGCTGGAGACCCTTCGCGATCGCGTACAAGAGGCGGAGCGCGAACACTACGCCGAGGTGCTCGAACGGATCTCCATGGGCGAGATCACGCTGGAAGGCATGTGATCCCAGAATAGCGTCCAATGGGCAAACCACAACCGTTCGTAGTGAGCTTGTCGAACCATGAACGGCGTTTGAACCCTTCGACAGACTCAGGGTGAACGGGCTTCCTTTTCTTCTAGCGTTAGGCGCTTCCCAGCTCCGCCATGCGGGTGACCAGGCCACGGAGTCGTTCGCTGTCGCTGTTAAGGAAGGCTTCGCTTGGCGAGAAGGCCCCACCGCTGTACCACCGCAGCGTGGCGAGATGCCCGTCCGTCGTCGGGTTGCCGGCGAACTTCAGCGCGATGTAGCGGCGGCCGGCATAGGCGTTGTACGCCGCGTGCCACAGGCACTGGTTGAAGAAGAGCACGTCGCCCGGCTTCGACTCGACGACCTGGCACGGCATCTGGTCGCCCGCGACGCCGTACGGCATGTCACCGGGGTCGTCTGCCTCGGGGATGGTGTCCCAGTCCTTGCCGTCGTCTTGCTTCTGGAGCATGGGGTACAGCGAGTCGTGGAAAGGGTTCTTGTGGGAGCCGGGTATCACGCGGAGAGCGCCGTTGGCCGCCGAGACCTCGTCGAGGTAGAGCATAACCTTGAGGCGTGGATAGTCGAGGTCGCCAGGAGCCATGTTCCGGCGGTCGGGATGCCAGGGGGCCGTGCCGTAGCCGGTGATGTTGCCTTCCGAGTTCGTCCAGACCATTCCCTCCCCGGCGATCCCCTGTGCCATCAGGTAGATGCGGTCGTCCTCAACGATCCGCGACAGAAGCGGAGACCGCTCGACAAATGAAGATGTGTGCTGGCTTCCCTGATCGGAGAGTTGGAAACCGGGCCTCTCAGCCTCCTCCTGCCAAATCCTGTCCGCCTCTTCACCAATGACAGACATCTCCTCCGCAGAGAACAGTTCCCTCTGGAAGAGGAATCCGAAGGCTTCGTAGTGTGCTTGCTGGCGTTCGGTTAGCATGGCAGATACCTCAACCGTTATGGTTCGCAAGGATACCACACGCCCGTGCTGGTGGAGTCGGCGGCGCTAGAACGGGATGATGGTGACGTCCAGCACGATCTCCGACATTACGGCGACTCCGATGACGGCGCTCATGACCCCGGCGACGACACCGACCGAGCGGTTCAGCACCATATTGCCGCCGGTGGCGACGAACGGGACGGCCAAGACGACGGTGACTACGGCCATCGAGAGCATGGTGCCGGCGCTGAAGAGAACGAGGTAGCCGACGCCCGTCAAGAACGAGTCGATTGTGGGGAGCAGAGCCAGCATGACGGCGGCACTGCCCGCGAGCCCATGGACTATGCCGATGACGTATGACTTGACCCGGAAGACGGGCTTGCCGAAGGCGTAGAAACTGTTGTGACGATCGGATGGGGAGTCATCTGCCGAACCGTGTCCGGAGCGCGCCTCGTGCGACGCGTGGATGTGGACGTGGGGAGCGTCATGCGTGTGCTGGTGGATGTGGACCTTGCCCCGCCAGATGTTCCACACGACGCTCGCTCCGAGATACACCAGCATGATGCCCACGCCGAACTCGAGGAACGGGGCAATGGCCTCGTATTGACCGAGCACCACGTCCTTCAGGACGAGAATGATCAGGCCCAAAATGAGCAATGGGGTAGAGTGGCCGGCCCCCCATGAGGCGCCGATCCACAGTCCCCGCCAGATGTTGCGCTGCTCCGTCACGATCGTTGAGACCGCGACGACATGGTCGGCGTCGGTGGCGTGCTTGAGTCCCAGGAGGAACCCCAGAATCAGCACTGCCAGCGCGCCGGTCTCGATATCCATGCTCTACCTCTCTCTCCGTTCTAATTACCGTTCGCGTGTGGGTCGGGAACACAGTCGGTGCACAGGCCGAAGATGGCGATGTGGTCGACATCGGCTTGGAACCCGTAATCGTCCAGTATTTCCGTTCCCAGATTTGCCATGTACTGGTGGTCCAGTCGTATGAGACCGTCGCAGCCCCTGCAGATGAGGTGGTGATGACGGTCTTGGTGGAGCCACTCGTAGATCGTCTCTCCTGCGCCCAGGTCGGCCTCCGAGACCAGCCGCAACTTCTTGAGGACGCTCAGCGTCCGGTAGACGGTCGAAGCGTCGATGTATGGGTATGACTCCCGGACCTGTTCGAGTATCTCCGACGCGGTGACGTGGCCGTCGGCGTGTCGGAGCGACGAGAGGATGAGCACCCGCTGGGGTGTCAGCCGGTGCCCGGAGTCACGGAGCGTCTGGACGGAGTGATCTTCGCAGCTCATGCTTGTTGCAACCAGTTGCAACAGCAATGTAGGGCATCAGCGAGTGGATGTCAACAGGGTGTTAGCAGATCTGAGCCCAGTTTGAATGATGCGCGTTTTTTCCATCGCCCGGCACTGTTATCCATTAGCCAAACTCGGTCTGCAAAAGCATTGACTGGAAGATGGTCGAGTGCAGCGTCCGTGAACTCTCGCTGAACGGACGCGAGTAGTTCGCTGTCGTCTGAATACGCGACGGTCAGGTGGGGTGTGATAGTGTCGAACCGGCCCTCATACAGGGGAGATTCGGGGAATTCGTGGGCAGTCTGCTCAATCAGTCGGACAAATGGGATAGAGGGTTTAGGGGCAAGGTAGATCACCTTCGGAAACTTGGCGATGTGATCGAGCGTGAACGAAAACGGCAACATTTCGGCGAACCGTTTCGACAGGCGGTCCAGAACATCGGCAGTAGGCTCAACACCGGGAATGAACGGGTAGTTGATCGTAATGTGAGCGGGAACACCCCATCCGGCGGCCGGGTCGTATTTCTCCCTGAATCGTCCCACGAGAGGTTCGGCTTCGGGCACAATTACAACGAGAGCGGCCTCGATCTTCCGTTCACTTCCGGCATGTGACATATCCCAACCCTCTTACATCTTCCCTTTTGACGGCAGGTGTGGCTACTCGATACCATGAAGTCATGGCAGATCATGTGTTCTTTCTGGTCAAATGGGATTTTTGGAGCCAACGGCAGGGCGGGTTTGAAACCCGCCTCTACCAAGCAATGGTCTCTTTACTCTTCAATGTTGGCGTGCCAGCCTACTAGTCTATGAGCCGGACTTGTTCGCGGAGCTGGGCGAAGTCGTACTCGGGGCGGTTGCGCAGGGCTGTTAGGACGATACTCACGACGATGGAGACGCCAAGCGCGGCGGCGAAGCTTACGAGGAGCTGGCTGGCGAAGTCTATGGTGATGATCCAACCCGTGAGGTAGGGCGCCTCCGGGGTCGGGAAGAAGAGAATCCCGGCGATCAGCCCGAGCGCACTGGCGGTCAGGGCGTCGCTGCCTGAGAACCGAGGCGCGTAGAGTCCCCAGAAGACGGGGACCAAGGCGGCGGCGCAGACCATGTCCGCTATGAGGAACAGGTAGAGGACGCTGTATCCCTGCGAGGCGATGAGTATCGCGGGGATGATGAGGACCACGGTAATGGCGCGCGAGGAGCTCAGCACCGTCGCTCCCTTTAGCTCGGGCTTGAATCGCGCAAGGTCGGTCGTGACGACGCTGGCGATACCGTTAAGCAGGGTATCGAGGCTGCTCATCACGAGGACGAGTGCCAGGACGAGGACGAGGATGACCGCCCAGGTCGGGAGGACACCGACGATCAGGGAGAACATGGCCACCGAGGCGTTGTCTCCGACGAGGTCCTTGCCGACGGTCATGATTCCAGCGAGTCCGCCAATAATTATCATCGGGATGACAACCACGCCTGCCGCGGCGAAGCCCCTGCGGAGGGATCGATCGTCCTTGCTCGTGTAGACCCGCTGCCAGAACCCCTGATGGAACAAATTGGCCGCAAGGATGGCGATTATCAAGGTGATGCCGAAGTCGACACCGGACTTATTGGTGAAGGAGAGGAGGTGGGGGGCAGTCTCGCTGACCGGTTCGAATACAGTGCCGAACCCGTCCACGGACACCACGAGGGCGACGAAGGTTATGAGCAGGAGGGGGATGACGAGAACGAACTGGATTCCATCGGTGAAGATGGAGGCGCGAATGCCTCCGTAGGCCGTGTATCCGACGGTCAGGAGACCCACGATGAGCGCGGTCAGCAGCAGGGGAACGTCGGCGAGGAGGTTGAGGGCCAGGGAGATACCGGTCAACTCCGCCGACAGGAACACGAACATGTAGAAGATGATGACGCCGAGCGTGAACACGTACATGGCGGGGCCGTAGCGATACCAGACGAACTCGGTCAACGAGTGGCCCTCGGGCATCACGCTTCGCATCTTGGGGCCGAGCCAGATGAATGCAATGAGCGGCGCGGCCTGGCCAATGCCGTAACCGACGATGGCGGCGATGCCCGCCCAAGTGCCTGCCTCGGCCGGGCTGAAGAGGATCCAAGCGCCGGCAACGGAGGCAACGAGGGTCGCGGTGGCCAGCGTACTCCCGGCGGAGTTGCGAGCGACGAGGTAGTCCTCGACTCCTCCACGTCCGCGGCGGGCGTACATGACCCCGGCGACGACAAAGACGGCGGCAGTTATGAGCGCAATGGGTACGGCGAGTCCGGCGTCGAGCATGGTTTCATCCTCCATCGGGTCGGTTAACCAAGAAGGCCACCCTCTGATTCGGGTGGCCTTTAGGAATGATGGACGTTACCGCATCCCTTCGCTGGCATTACCCAGATCAGGTCGTGGGGTCGTCCCTCGCGTCGGGACCTCTCAGCCTGGCCTGCCCAAGCTCCCCCCGGGTCTATTGACTTTGGGGGAGTTTATTTGTACACGGGTGGATTGTCAAGGCGCGATGTTCGCTTCAATGGATGTGACGGGAGCTATCGCGTGTTCGGTGCTAGAATCACTCGCGACCGTTCATACGTCGGCGAGGAGAATAGCTGGATGGAGGTCTTGATCAAGGGCGCCGCTCGACTGAGTATCGACCTAAACGGAGAACAGGTCGAGCGGTTCAGAACGTACTGTGACGAGTTGATTGCTTGGAACGAGAAGGTCAACCTGACGGCGGTCACAGGCTGGGAGGAGGTGCAGGAACGGCACTTCCTCGACTCGCTAGTCGTCGCTTCGGCTCTTCCCACCACCGTTCTCGACGGGAGTGACGGGACGCTGGACGTAGGCAGTGGGGCGGGTTTTCCGGGACTGCCGCTCAAGATCGCCTACCCTCAAATCGACCTGACACTGCTGGAGGCAACGGCCAAGAAGACCGCCTTCCTGCGCCACGTCATCGACAAGCTCGGACTTGAGGGAGTAGAGGTGGTGACTGGCCGGGCGGAGGAGGAGGCGTACAGGCCGGAGATGCGGGAGCGTTTCGGTGCGGTGGTATCAAGGGCCGTAGCGAGGCTGGACGTACTGGCGGAACTGTGTCTGCCGTTTTGCGCAGTGGGCGGGGTGATGGTCGCGCAGAAGGGACGAAAGGTTGAGGAAGAGCTTCGGGAGGCCCGAAACGCCATCGAGGCGATGGGCGGCAGGGCCGATGATCGTGGTATGCTGGTTGAGTCGCCGGTCAGTATCGGAACGCTTGTGGTGATCGAGAAGGGTCGTTCTACTCCTCCGAGCTATCCGAGACGACCGGGCATACCCTCCAAGCGCCCCTTATAATCCCAAGTCCCAACATGCCGACGACCTCAGATCATGCCTAGTGATAACGGCCCTGATGCACCGTCGGTCTCGCTCCGGCAGCGTGTTCTTTCTCCATACACCCTCCTCTCGTTGGCGGTCGCGGTCGCGTTTCTGTACTTCCTCGCGGTGCGGTTCGATCTCGATTGGGAGCAGACGTGGAGCAATATCAAGGCTCTCGACCCGATGCTGTACGCGTTGGGCCTGCTCCTGTACTACCTCAGTTTCGTATTCCGGGGGCTGAGGTGGCGGATTCTCTCGCGGAGCGCGGGCATCGAAGAAATCGCGGACTCACGGACACCCTCGGTGTGGCGGTATTCTCAGCTCATCGTCATTGGGTGGTTCGTCAACTCGGTGGCGTGGTTGAGGCTGGGAGACGCCTACCGCGCCTACGCGCTTTCGGACGAGGCTCGAACGGGGTTTTCGTGGAGCCTCGGCACGATATTCGGCGAGCGGATCATGGACATGATCGCCGTGTTCGTCCTGATCGTTGTGGGCGCACTGGCGTTTTCACTGACGGCGGACTTCTCGGGGACGGTCTACCTTGTCGGCGCGGCGTTTGCAATGGCGCTGGCGCTGCTTGCGGTCCTAGCCGTGATGAGGGGATATGGTCCGCGACTGGCAAGGTTTCTGCCCGACCGGCTGGAACGGGCCTATCGGAGGTTCCACGACGGCGCGCTCGGCAGCTTCGGAGAGCTACGTGTGCCGTTCCTGCTGAGCTTCGTGGGATGGATGCTGGAGGTTGGACGGCTGTATTTCGTTGTGCAGGCGCTGGACTTCGATGTGCCTCTGGCCCTCATCCTCATCGCCGCGCTGGGTCACGCCCTGTTGAGCACCGTGCCGACGCCGGGCGGAGTCGGGGCCGTGGAGCCGGGGGTGACAGGTCTGCTCGTACTGGGGATGGCTCGACACGATGCTGTCTCTGTCGCGCTTGTCGACCGCTCAATCACGTACTTGAGCATCATCATAATTGGGGGGCTGGTGTTCCTGGCGTGGAATCTGACGAGGTCGCGTCGGCGCGATAAGAGGGTCGCGGACTCGGCGTAGACCGGGCCGCCTTGCGGTATGATAGGCTCGTATTTGCTTGACCGTTTCGCACTGCCCTCGTACCCTTTAGCGTTAGAGTTTCGACACCTATCAAACTTCCTGTGAATTCGACGGACATCCAGCCTTTTGGGCAAAGCATCCACTTGGGAGACTTCACATGACCATCGCCGCCGAACGACATACGTTGAAGAAGAAGAGCGCCGCCCTGAGTCTCGGTCCCGACCGGGCTCCGGCGCGATCGATGCTGCGGGCCGTTGGCCTGCGCGACGAGGACATGGAGAAGCCCTTCGTGGGTGTGGCGAACCTCGCGAGCGACGTTACCCCGTGCAACGTCCATCTGACACGGATCGCTGAGCGGGTGAAGGACGGGTTGTGGGCAGCGGATAGCGTGCCGTTCATGTTCGGCACCATCACGATCAGCGACGGCATCTCGATGGGCACGGAGGGCATGAAGGCCTCTTTGGTGAGCCGGGAGGTCATAGCTGATTCCATCGAGACGGTGTGCTTCGGGGAGAGCATGGACGGGCTTATCGCGGTTGCGGCGTGCGACAAGAATATGCCGGGCTGCATCATGTCGATGGCGCGGCTGAACATTCCCTCGATCTTCGTGTATGGCGGGGCGATTCTTCCGGGCAACTTTCATGGCAAGGACATCAACATCCAGGATATGTTCGAGGCGGTGGGATCGTGGTCACGCGGTCAGCTCTCTGAAGACGACCTCACCGGGATGGAGAAGTCTGCGTGTCCGGGCGAGGGCGCTTGCTCAGGGATGTTCACGGCGAACACGATGTCGTCGGCCATCGAGGCGATGGGCATGTCGCTGCCCGGCGCGGCGTCGATACCGGCCGTTGACCGGCGGGGCGAGGGAATCGCGTATGAGGCGGGTGATGCCCTCTACACGCTACTGGAACGCGACATCAAGCCGCGCGACATCATCACGAAAGAGTCGCTTGAGAATGCCATGATGGTCGTGTTGGCGATGGGGGGATCGACCAACGCGGTGCTGCACCTGCTGGCCATCGCGCATGAGGCGAAGGTCGAGATGAGCATCGACGATTTCGACAGGCTCAGCCGCACGACGCCGTACATGACCGACCTTCGACCGGGCGGGCAGTACGTGATGTCCGACGTGGACAGGTCGGGCGGCATTCAGGTCGTGATGAAGGAGCTGCTCGACGCAGGGCTGTTGCACGGCGACTGCATGACCGTGACCGGCAAGAGCATGGCGGAGAATCTGGCCGATATGGACATCAGCGCGCCGGACTGCAAGGTGATCTACCCGGCGTCCAAGCCGCGCAGCAAGACGGGCGGACTGGTCATCCTCAAGGGGAATCTTGCTCCGGACGGGGCGGTCATGAAGGTGGCGGGGACTAAGCACCTCGCCCATGAGGGCCCGGCGAAGGTCTACAACGGGGAGCGGGCCTGCTTCGAGGCGGTTACGAGAGGCGAGGTAGTGAGCGGCGACGTGGTGGTCATACGGTACGAAGGCCCGAAGGGAGGGCCGGGGATGCAGGAGATGCTTGCGGTGACCGGCGCGATCATGGGGCAGGGCGACCTAGGATCGAATGTCCTGCTTATCACGGACGGACGGTTCTCCGGAGCGACGCACGGCCCGATGATCGGTCACGCGGCTCCCGAGGCGGCGGTCGGCGGCAACATAGGCCTCGTTCAGGACGGCGACACGATTCGCATGAACGTCGAGACGCGCGAGCTCAGCGTATTGGTCTCCGATGAGGAGCTTGAGCGACGGCGCAAGTCATGGCAGGCGCCTGGGTCCCGGTATGAGCGAGGCGTGATGGCGAAGTATGCCCAGCTTGTGGGCTCGGCCTCACAGGGCGCGGTGACTTCGTAGGGCTCTTTCCCCCTACCGCTCACCATCCTGCAACGGATGGCGATTATCTATGTATTCAGGTTCCCGCGATCCGTCAGGTTCTCGCCGGCTAGCTGCATCCTAATGCGTTCCCAAGCATGAAATGGCGTTCAGGTGTGCTTATACCTGCTTGTTTCAGACGCACGCATCGGGTAAGGTCGTTCGTGAAGATTTGGTTAGCATCCCCGTAGCGTGGAGGTGGGTCGATGACCGAGGTTCTGGCCCGAATCAGCGCCCGAAGGCCCTGGGTGACCGTTGGCGTGTGGGTATTGCTCGTTGTGCTTGGGCTCGGACTGAGCGGAACATTTCTCGGCAGCGCCACGACGACAGACTTCCGACTGGCCGGGCGGTATGAGTCCGAGCGGGCCGCCACGCTCTTGGAGGAGAAGCTGCGAGGGCCTGAGAAGCTGGCCGAGATCGTCATCGTTCAATCGGAGTCGCTGACCGTTGACCACGCAGCCTTCCGCACGAAGGTCGAGGCCGTGCACGAAGCGATAATGGCGCTGGGACCCGGTACGATTTCCGGCGGAATAGATGACCGGCCGCTGTCCCACTACTACCAAGTCGTCGATGCTGGACCACTCATCTCTCAGGAGGACTTGGCTCAGCTGCTCCCGCTCCTCGTCTCCGTTGACCAGGGGACGGCGCTACTACACTACACGCTGTCAGGCACGTCCCAAGAGGCCACTTCCAACGTCGAGGACGTTATCCACGTGGTGGAGGAGGCGAATGAAGCGGACGACTTCCTCGTGCTCATAGGCGGGGATGCGAGCACCGCCTATGAGAATAACGAGCTGGCTGAACAGGACCTGCAGCAAGGTGAGCGGTTCGGCGTCCCTGTGGCGCTGTTGGTGCTGCTGGTGCTCTTTGGGGCGGTGGTCGCCACCCTACTTCCGTTGGGACTGGCGGCGGTCGCGATAATCATCGCGCTGGCAGCGGTTGCGGTCATCGGACAGCAGTTCCAACTGGTCTTCTTCGTCACGCTGATGGTCGTCATGCTGGGCCTGGCCGTGGGCATCGACTACTCGCTGCTTATCGTGTCACGCTTCAAAGAAGAGATGAGGCATGGCTTGTCCACGAGGGACGCGGTCGCTAAGACGGGCGGGACGGCGGGACGGACGGTGCTGTTCAGCGGCGCTACGGTAGTCCTCGCCCTTGTGGGTCTGCTGATCGTTCCCGCGTCCTTCTACCAGTCGCTCGCACTGGGTGCGATTCTCGTGGTAATCGCATCACTGGCGGCTACGCTCACCCTGCTTCCTGCAGTGCTGGCGTTGCTGGGCCCAAAGATTGATATGCTCACCATTCCGTTCCTGACGCGGTTCTCGCTGAAGGGCGCGGACACATCACAAGGCGGATTCTGGGACAAGATTACGCTCATCGTCACCAAGCGGCCGGTCATCAGTCTCCTCATTGTGGGCGTACCGATGATCGCGCTCTCGTATTTCTATCTGGAAATGCGTACGGGCCTCAACGACGTTAACACCTTCCCCGACAAGGCCGAGACGAAAAAGGCCTTCCTGCTGATGGAGGAGAAGTTCGCCTTCGGAGCAGTCGGCCCTGCAGGCTTTCTGAGTCCGGCGGAGATCGTGGTCTCCGGCAGTATCGACGATCCGCAGGTAATGGCAGCGATAGAACGGGTGCGGCAGTCCCTGGCGGAGGACACGACCTTCACGCTGCCCCCACAGCCGCCGATAGTAAACGACGCCGGCGACCTCGCCCTGCTTACCCTTCCGTTTCCGGGCAAATCGACCAGCCCGGAAGCTGCGGACGACATGAAACGGCTGAGGGAGGAGCACATCAAGCCCGCATTCGATGGGGTGCCGGCGGAGGTGTACGTGGGCGGTCTGACGGCGGAGGTGGCCGATTTCTACGGGATTGTGCGGGTATACACGCCCATCGTGTTTGTCTTCGTGTTGGGTCTGAGTTTCCTCATCCTGATGATGGTCTTCCGGTCGATCGTCATCCCCATCAAGGCCATCATCATGAACCTGCTGTCCGTCGGCGCAACCTACGGGCTGCTGGTGTTGGTGTTCCAGAAGGGAATTGGAGCCGACTTGTTCGGGTTCCAGCACGCCGATGTGATCGACGCCTGGCTGCCGCTGTTCCTGTTTACTATTCTGTTCGGGCTGTCGATGGACTATCACGTATTTCTCCTCAGCAGGATACGGGAACGCTATGATGAGACCCAGGACAACACGGAGGCTGTGGCATACGGTCTGCGATCCACGGCGGGGCTGATAACGGGCGCCGCCCTCATCATGGTGGTGGTGTTCGGAGCGTTTGCGTCGGGAGAGACCGTGGTGAACCAGCTCATGGGCTTCGGGCTTGCCATAGCAGTGCTCCTGGACGCGACGCTCGTACGGTCGGTACTCGTTCCGGCCAGCATGGAGGTGCTGGGCAAGGGGAACTGGTACCTGCCTCCATTCCTTCGGTGGCTGCCCGACCTGCGAGTAGAGGCGCCGGAGGAACATTCGCCCGCGGCGTAAAGCCGCGACGGGTTGGAAGCCATGGACTCAAGCTCGATGAACATCCCACACGCCTACTTGCCGGGATATGAAGAGGCTCGCGCTCTTGACCCGGATAGGGCTTCCAGATACATCGCCCACACGACCATTGGCGACCCCGAAATGGATGCCGTGGTCGAAGAGCTTTCCACTCTTGCACCGGGAGAGGGAAGGCAGTTCATCGAAGCCTTCGTGGACAATGAAGACGAGAGCGTGATGCGGGACGCTCCTCCCCTGCTGCAAGAGTTCTTCAAAGGGATCGAAACTCCGCCTGACTGGGTTGACTTGTCGGCCTTCCGACCGGGAATTCGGATGTTCCATAGAAACTCGCAGCTGGTGCTTGGAGCGTTCGTGGGAGGCACACTGGTAGAAGGATTCTCAACGAACATAAGCAAGTCGTTCTTCATAACAGGGCGGGTGCGCGAGCGGGGCGTCAGACGGCTGAGGCAGAACAACCGTCACATGATCGAGATCTTCATGCCGTTCGGCATGGAAAGGGAGGGGGACGGCTGGAAGCTGTCCGTCCGCATCAGACTGATCCACGCACAGGTCAGACGCCTGCTGAAGAACTCCGTTGACTGGGACCACGAGGAGTGGGGCGTGCCCATCAGCGCGGCGCACGTAGGCTATTCGATTTCCGCATTTTCGGCGAGACTACTGATGCACATGACGAGCCTGGGCGCTAAGTTCAGCGAAGAGGAGCGCGAGAGCTTCCTGGCGGTCTGGCGCTACTCGGGACACCTCATGGGCATTCCGGAGACCATTCTGTACCAGGATGAAGAGGATGCTCTGAGGTTGTTCGACATTGGGACCCTTTGCGAGCCGGAGCCGGAAGCCGAGGCCATTGTCATGGCTCACGCACTGGTCAACTCCGCCCCGTTGGTCATCGGAATTACCGATTCTGCCGAACGACGAAAGCTGTCGAGATATGTATTCGGCATCTCACGCGCACTCATTGGACAGACCATGGCCGACCAACTGAATTACCCACCGGGCATTGCCTTTGGGGTTTTGACGTGGTTTCGACTTCAGTCCCGAGTCAACAGAGCCCTGGAGAAGTATCTGCCCAAGTCGGCAAACAGCAACTTCAGCAACTTCACGTCTCTGCTGCAGGCTTCCGCATTCGACGAGGCGGGAATCAGCTACAGGCTACCCGACCACGTGTATGCGGAAGAAAGCAGTGAGTGGTAGGAGCGGGGGCTCACCGCAGAGGGCGCGGACTCCCTCTCTGTATCTCTCTCCCCCGCCAGGCTGACAGGGGCAGATAAAACGGACTTGTAGCTACGATCCGGCCCCATCTCCCTGTCATTCCGAGTGTAGCGAGGAATCTAAAGTCCATGACTGCAAGACGGGATAAGCCGGCGCTCCATCCGTATCCTCGCCGACGGGATAGGAATTCTCCATGTAGGCGCTGCCTTGGAACGAACATTTTAGATTCTTCACTCCGCTTCGCTGCGTTCAGAATGACAGTGGCGGGGTTGCTTTCAAAGTGAGCCAATAGTCAAATGCCTACCCCTGTCAGCCCCCGGTGGGGGAGGAGCCTTGACCTACTGCCTTGCTAATCGAGCAGGGACTGGTCCCATTCGACCCAATCGAGGACGCCGCTGATCTCGATTGACTCGCGCCAGAAGTCGACGTATGCCTGTGGCGGCTCGGCCTGACCGGGGAAGGACGGGCCGGTCTCGAGTCCTAAGAGGCGGAGGAGCATTCGGGCGTGGGGACCGTCGGCAACCATGGGGGCGGCAACGCGCTGCCGGCCGCGACGGTAGACGGTGTCGAACTGAAGCTGCCGGTAGAGAACTTCCAACTCGTCGTAGCGGCCTTCCTGCGTGAGCCTGGTCTGGTGGAGCGAGAGGCGGGGCGCGGCGTTTGCCATGACGTCGATCCTGCTCTTCATACCGAAGCGCGCGCCCATGCCGAAGAACTGCCTGTTCTCGCTGAGAGCAAACCTGTCACCGAACATCTGCTGGAAGCCGAGATAGTCTTCGGTCGACGTGCCCGTCCACTTGACGCCGACAACGTTGTCGAGGTCTGCGAGTTTTTCAAAAAGGGCAGGACTGTAGGAGTAACCGCCGGGCATGACCCAGAAGCTGTTGTAGGTCATGATGCCGATGTCCACGCGGTCGTTGACGTACTTGTGGTGGAGGTAGATGTCTTCCTCGGTCGGCTGGGAGTAGTGCGGTGGAGAAAGGAGCACGAAGTCGATCCCGGCCTCGGCGGCGTAGGCGCATTTTCGTGCCGCGGCGCGGGCGCTGAGCTCGGAGACCATAACCATGGTCGGCGCGACGCCCTTTCCCTCGTCGATGATGAGGTCGGCCAGGGCGCGAAACTCGTCCTCCTCGAGCATGTACGTCTCCCCTGCCCCACCCGCGATGAGATGGACGCACTTCCCTTCGACCATTCCCTGGTCGATGAGCCAGCGGATATGCTTTCGCTGGCCGTCGAGGTCGAGGCTGTAGTCGTCGTTGGTGAAGGTCAGCATCGACAGTACGCTGCCCTGGAGTCGTTCGCGGCTGTAGTCGTTCGGCATTTCTTCTCCTGCGGGGCTTGGGAATCCCTCTCTAGATCCCCGCTTTCGCGGGAATGACGGTGCTACTTACTCATCAAGTATCGACTGGTCCCACTCGACGTGGTCCATCAGGCCACTCTCGGTAAAGACCTGTCGAGTGTGGTCGTAGAGCGCCTGTGGGGCCGGAGCCTGGGCGGGGAAGTTGGGGCCGGCGTGGAGGCCCATGACTTCCCAGCGGACGTGGCCGAAGACGCCGTCGGCAACGGACGTGAAGGCGGGCGCCTCGTTGCTCAGGCGGTTGTCGGTGTCGAAATGGAGGGCGTCAAGAAGCTCATCGAGCTCGTCGTAGCGGCCGTCGCGGAACATCTCCCACTTGGTGAGGGACAGGCTCGGCGCGACGTTGCCAAAGAAGTCGACGAACCCCGCCATCCCAAATCGAGCGCCCTGAGAGTTCATCATGCCGTTGTCGATGAAGTTGAACTCCTCGGCGAAGAGCTTGAGGAGGCCGACGTAGTGGGCCGGGCTCGCGGAACTCCACTTGAATCCGACGACGTTCTCAAGGTCGATGAAGCGCTCCATCAGCGACCGGGTGATCTCGTACTTGGGAGCGGGAGTGACCCAGAAGTTGTTGTAGTTCATCAACCCAACGTCGGCGTTGTCGTTGACGTATTTCGTGTAGAGGTACACGTCCTCCTCGGACGGGCATGAGTAGTGCGGGAGACCGAGCTCGATGAAGTCGATGCCCGCGTCACCGGCGTACCGGGAGCGACGAGCCGCCGTTCTGGCGTTGAGGTCGAAGACGCCGATCATCGTGGGGGCCTTATCGCCGGCAGTGTCCACGAGCACGTCAATGAGAGCGAAGAGCTCGGCGTCGTCGAGGAAGTAGCCCTCGCCGTAACCTCCGGCGGCGAGGAGGACGCCGTTGCCGTCCACGCCGATGCCGTGGTCCATGAGCCAGCGGATGTGCTTTGCCTGCCGGTCAAGGAGGAGGTTGTGGTCGTCGTCGACGAACGTGGGCAGGGAGACGACCGGCCCTACGAGCTTGTCCTGGCGTTTTTTCATTCGTTAGATTCCTCCTAGTACCTGTTCCTTATGATTTTGGTAGCTTACTCAAAATACCCTCACCCTAACCCTCTCCCACGACGGGAGAGGGGATACGCGCGCCTGCCTTCCTCCGACAGGAGAGGGGATACACGCCCCTCAATTTGACTGTCACATTCAAATGGATACGGTACTGATCTACATCCTGAGTTCGAGTCTGGGTTGTATTCGGCGTTCGGGCAGGTTGGTGTCCCGCATGAATTTGACGAGGTGCTGATGAACACCTCGCGCAACATCTGGATTGTCGGCGATGACGTCCTTCTCCTGTCCGGGATCGGTTGGGAGATGGTAGAGCTGGGACATGCCCTCGTCGGTGGTGTAGAGCAACACCCACTCGTCGGTGGAGACGGTGGTCACCAAGCTGCTTTCCAGCTTGCGGCGAAAGTTGTCGACGGAGCGCACGGGGTCTCCGGGGTCGGCGAAGGGAACGGTGGTCACGGTGAACTCGCGACCGGGTGTGGACGTGTCACGGACTCTCGGCAGAAGGGACGAGCCTTCCACCCATTGGGGGATGTCCTGTCCGAGGACTTCGAGGACGGTCGGCATCACGTCGATTGCGGAGGTCAGACCGTTGTAGACGTTTGGCTCGGCTCCCGGCACGTGGACGATGAGGGGAATCGAGGTGGTCTCTTCGTAGAGGGGCGAGAAGGTCCATGCCGAGCCGGGGTCGCCGTGTTGGAACATGGAGCCGTCAGGGCGCTTGGCGAAGGTCATCTTACCGAAGAGGCCGCCGTGCTCGCCGAAATAGAAGCCGTGGTCGGAGGTGAAGATGATGGCCGTATCGTCCGTGAGGCCCATGTTCTGGACCATGCGGAGCAGGTAGCCGATCCACGTATCGACCATAGTGACCTCGCCGGCGTAGGCCGCGCGGGCCTTGGCGACCTTCTCCTCGGTGTAGCCGGGAGCCTCCTGCCAGAAGCCGTAAGGGGGCTGCACCACCTCTCCGTCGTGGTCGGGCATGTAGAGGCGGGAGTAGTAGGTGGGGGCGTCCCACGGCTCGTGGGGGTCCCAAGTATCGATGTAGAGAAAGAAGTCCTCGGTGTAGTGTAGCTGGAGCCACTGCATGGCTCGCGTGACGGTCTGGGCGACGTTGCGGTCGGCCTCAAAGCGCCATGCCTCGCGGGCGTCGCGGGACTCGTGGTGGTGATGAGTGAGGAGGCGAGTGACCGAGCCTTCCTGTCCAGTGTACATGGAGAAAGTCTGGAATCCCTTGTCGTAGTTCATGCCGCCGCGCAGATAGAAGGGAGTGTCGACCATGGCGGCAGTGTGGTATCCGTTGGAGGCGAGTATCTCAGCGAGGGTCGTGGCGTCGCCGGGCAGCGGTTCCCAGCCCATGAAGGACATCGTCCATCGGCCGAGCGCGTGGTCGGCACGGGTGGGCATGGTCGGGAAGCCGGCGGCGTAGTGTCTGGTGAAGAGGGTGGACTTGGCAGCGAGGGCGTCGAGCGAGGGGGTCAGGATAGGCTTCTTTCCGTATGCGCCGAGGTGGTCCTGACGGAAGGTGTCGGCAACTATCCAGATGACGTTCATGCACGCGGCCCCGGCATCGTTTCGTTGGGAGGATACCTTATCACAACGGTCGGTGGGGGCGGACTTGTAGACCGGCAGTCGCCGTTTGAACTCAGGGAGCATCTTGCATAGAATGTCGCTGCGCATCGACACGTCACAAGAGGCCGCAATGACACAGACGAAACCGATCCTCTACTCGTATCCCGGGTGCGGGTATACCACCGACCTGAAGCGGGAACTTCGGAGGGACGGCGTGGAGTACGAGGAGGTTGATCTGTTTCAAAGTCCGGAGCGGATTCCTGAGCTGCTCGCGCTGACGGACGGGGACAGGATCACTCCGGTGTACGTGGACGGTGACGAGGTGCAGATTGGCAAAAACGGGTTTGGATGCACATTCTAACGATGAAGATTACTGAACAGTTCGATATGACGGGTCGCGTTGCCGTGATCACGGGCGGCGGGACGCATCTGGGTCGCGCGATGGCGACGGCGCTTGCCGAGCTTGGGGCGACAGTGATCATCGCAAGCCGTCGCAAGGAGCTTTGCGAGCAGGTCGCGGCGGAGATGTCGGCTGAGGGCCTGAAGGTGGAGGGGATGGGGTGCGACGCGACTGATCGTGACGAGGTCGCCGCGATGGTGGGCACCATCGTCGAGCGACATGGAAGGCTGGACGTGATGGTCTGCAACGCGGGTGGTGGGGCAGCGGAGCCGACGTACATCCCGGACGGCGACGTGTCGGAGTTCATGGCGACGCTGGAAATGAACGTGACGAGCGCGTATCTGTGCGCGAATGAAGCGGCGAAGGTGATGGTGAAACAGGGATCAGGCTCGATCATCACGATCGGGTCGATCCACGGGTCGCTGACGAACGACAAGCGCTTCTACGATGGGACGGGATTCAAGCGCGGCGGGGCAGCATACCAGACGGCAAAAGGCGGCATCATCAACTTCACGCGCTACCTCGCGATGGAGTTGGGGGACCGCGGCATCACGGCGAACTGCATCAGTCCGGGGCAGATACCGGGGCCGACGGCTGACCCGATGATGGTCGAACGGGCGCGGCAGGCGAACGCACTTGGACGGACGGGGGTGGCAGACGACCTCAAGGGGGCGGTGGCGCTGCTGGCCTCGCCTGCAGGATCGTGGATTACCGGGCACAACCTGATCGTGGATGGTGGGTGGAGTATCTGGTAGGGGTGCTGGGTGTTAGGTGCTGGATTACCACTTTCGGGGATCTTTGCCTATCTCACTGGACTGGCGACTTTAGCTGTATCAGCCCACCGAAACCCTACCCCTCTGGATACCGGCCTTCGCCGGTATGACGGTTAGGCGAGGGATTCAACGAGATGAATTCACTCGAAGGTCTTGAGGTATTCGTAGGACACGGATAGGGGGCGGAAGCCCATCGCGGCGTACATGAGCTTAGGTGTGTCGCTTGGGTCGGTTTCGAGGGCGACCGGTCCGGCGTCTCTTGCTCTGCTGTCGGCCACGCAGTGGTGGACGAGGGCGGTTGCGAGACCCCGGCGGCGATAGTCGGGATGAGTGTAGAGGTCGTCGAGGACGGCTATTCCATCGGTGCTCGTCCATGACGAGAAGAAGGCCCTCGGCCCTCCTTCGGCGTATGCCAGCCAGTATCGGACGGGCGGGGAGACCGACTGCAACATGGCGATGCGTTGGTCCCTTGCGTCTGACGCACGTCCGTCACCGACCTGCGGAGCCCCGCTGTCGGATTCTCGATCCGCCGTGACAATAAGGTCGTAGTATGCGAGCCAGTCGGCGTCGGTCTCGACGAGGCTAATTTTGTGGGGTTTCGGTGTGCCTCGCAGTTCGCCGGTGAGCACCATCACGAGGGAGTCGGAGCGCTGGTAACCCTCCATGAGCAGCCACGCCTCGAACTCCGTCGGCGTGTCGCAGTCGACATAGAAGCAGCGGTGTCGATATCCCTCGTACTCGACCTCGCCGCGGTCCCTCAGGCGGGCGATCTCCTCCAGGGTCGATGCGGTCACCTGCTCGACGTGGTTGGCGTAGTACTTGTCGGGAATCGAACGATCTCTGACGAATATCGCGCCTTCGGCTTCGAAGCGTTCTTCGCCGGCGTAGGAGGGGAAGTCGTCTATAGCCCGGTCGACGCGTTCCGTGAGGGTATCGCTAGGGCCGTTTCGGTACGATATTGGCAACTTACTCAAAGCACCCTCACCCTAGCCCTCTCCCACGACGGGAGAGGGGATACGTGCGGCTCAATTCGACTATCGTATTCTAGTGTGAACGGTACTAGTCGTCGTCGAGGACGGCGGTGGCCGTGACCTCGACGTTCAATCCCGGCTCGGCGAGCGCGGAGACCTCGACGTAGGAGTTGGTGGGCCAGACACCTTTGAAGTAGTGGTCCCATATCTCGACCTGCTCGCCCTCGATGGGCCACATGGTACGCATGTCGGTGGAGTAGGTGGTCATGGCGACGATGTTGGAAGCCGTTCCCCCCGAGGCCTCAACGATGCGGACGATGCGGTCGAGGGTGACGCGGAGCTGGTCGAACACGGGGCCGCCCTCGGCGTCGGAGTTCCGGGCGGTGCAGCCGGCGAGGTAGAGGGTGTTGCCCGCGCGAATCGAGCGGATGTAGGTGGGGCCTGCGGGGTAGATGTCCGGGTGGTTGTTTCGGGTGATTTTCATAGTGATGTCTCCTTACATCGAGTGTATCAGACGGGGATCAGTCCGACTGGGCGGACATCTCCCTGATAGTCCATTGGTCGCTTTCGGGATCGTAAGAGGTGCGTACGAAGCAGGCGTCGCCGAAGGCGAAGCGCACAACGCCGGGGTGCGGCGAGACGCCTAGAAGGCAGTACATGGCGGCGTTGAGGATGCCGCCGTGGGCGACCACCAGAGTCGAGGGCCGACCTTTTCTGACTACGCTCTGCAGGGCTCTTGCGCCTCGACTCATTAGCTCCCATCCACTCTCGCCTTCTCCGGTAGAGGGGACGAAGGGCTGGAAGGGGTTGGTGAAGTCAGGTCTGGGGTAGCGTTCCTTCGCCACGTCGAAGGGGAGTCCGGCCAGGGGGCCGTTGTCGCGCTCCATCCAGTCGGGGTCGTACTCGATGGGGACGTCGAGCGACTCGCCGACGATCCGGGCGCTCTCGGATGCGCGGACGAGGGTACTGGCAACGATTAGGTCGAAGGTGACGCCGCTCTGCTTCCACTGTTCGGCACGGGACCTCACCTGGGCGCGCCCGAAGTCAGTGAGGGGCGAGTCGTACCTTCCCTCGTGCACCATCTCGTCGTCGGCGCGGGAGCGACCATGTCGCATCAGGGTGATTTGCATGGGGTTGGGCAAAAGTTAGATTTTCCTGCACTCAAGAACTGTCGGGGTCGGTGCGGGGATTTGCGGCGGACCTCATTTGGTGGCCTTGATCGAGAACAACTGGGGGAAGGAGTCGTTGTGCTCTGGGAAGCGCCACGAGCCGTCTTCCTGTTTGGTCATGCTCGGGAAGGCTTGGTAGAAGGAAATGGGGAACTCGTGGAGGTACTCTATGGTGAGGCCGGACCGGGCGAGGGCGGTCACTATCTCGCCGAGGTTGTGTTGCCACTCGTAGACGGGGCTGGCAATGGAATCTCCGCCGGTGTAGGTCTGGTGGTTGCCTTCGAAGTAGAACTGTTGGTGGAAGTAGTCATATGTCGGGCGAATGTTACCCGAATCGTCCTCTTCGTAGATGCCCATGAAGGGATGTCCATCGAGTATGTAAACCGTGCCGCCCGGTCGGAGGAAGTGGTGGACGACCGAGGCCCACCTGTCGAGGTCGGGCAGCCAGCACAGGACGCCCAAGGATGTGAAGACGATGTCGAATTCTTCGTCCAGCACGTCGGGGAGGTCGTAGACGTTTGAGCGTATGAAGCGCGCGTCCGTGCCGATCTCGTCGTTCAGAGAGCGTGCGAGGTCTATGGCGGTGTCGGAGATGTCGACGCCGGTGGCCTTCGCGCCGAGTCGGGACCACGACATGGTGTCCATTCCGAAGTGGCACTGGAGATGGAGGAGCGTCTTGCCGGATACGTCGCCGACCTCGCGGCGTTCGATGTCGGTCAGGGTTATCCGGCCTTTCTTGAAGCCCTCCACGTCGTAGAATTCGGAGGCCGCGTGGACGGGGGTGCGCTCGTTCCAGTTGGCGCGGTTGGTCGCGAGTCGTTCATCCATGATGCATTTATTATGGATGGGCTTTGAGTGCAGAGTCAAAAGCGGTGTGTCGGGATAAGGATTTATCGCAGAGGGCGGGGAGATCGTTAGAGGGGAAGGGGGACGGGCAACCACAAGGGTTGCCCCTACGGTAGGTTGGCTGGGAGGCAGATATCGGGGTATGGACAGCGCCGGATGACTTGACGATGTGTTCAGCTACCTTCACAGTACACACGCAGGCATCCTCCGATCCGGGGCTACGTGACCCCTTCCATTCTCTCGTAGGGAACTTAATCTCTTGGCAGCGGCTACTCAAACCACTGATTCAGGACCGGTTCGTGAGAGCGGGCGGATAACCAGTCTCGACCTGATACGCGGAGTTGCGGTGCTCGGCATCCTGTTGATGAACGCCGTCTACTTTGGGCTCGGCAGCGCGCCCTACTTCAACCTGAGCGCGGGTCCCTCACAGACACCGCTCGACTGGGCTGTTGGCATCCTCGGCGAGGTCTTCGTCGATCAGAAGTTCATGGGGCTGTTTTCACTGCTGTTTGGCGCGGGGATGATCCTATTCATCGACCGTGCCAGCGGCAAGGGAAGACGAGCAGTCCTTCTGAACCTGTGGCGAAACGTGCTGCTGCTGCTCATCGGCAGCCTCCACTTCCTGTTATGGGACGGAGACGTGCTGATGGTTTACGCGGTGTCGTCGCTCTTCCTCGTCGCACTGCGAAAGCTGCCGAATTGGGCGCTAGTCTCCCTTGGCGTTGTCGTGTTTGCATCGTCCGTCGCCTGCGTATTGCTCGCACAGAACATCGCCAACACGACCGACGCATCCCTGGCCGGGCTCTGGACGCCGGGAGAACGCTCGGACGATGAGATCGTAGGGCTCCCCTTCCTGTTTGGTTTCTTTCTGCGCGCGTTGGGGCTGATTCTCGTTGGGGCCGGATTGTATCGCGCCGGGTTCATGAACGGCGGACTGCCCGCGAGGACGTATCGACTGACGGCGGTGGTCGGGCTTGCCGTCGGCCTGCCGCTTGCCGCCGCCGGAGTCGTCATCACCGCGATGAACGATTACTCCCGTGAGATCGCCTTCATCGGCCAGATTCCCAACACGCTCGGCACGATTCCCGCCTCGCTAGCGTATATGAGCCTGATAATCCTCTGGAACAACCGCGAGGTCAGTTGGCTCAAGGAGCGACTGCGCGCGGTCGGGAGGATGGCGTTGACCAACTATCTGTCGCAGACGGTGCTGGGCTTGCTGGTGTTGACGGTGCTGCTCGGGGATGCCGACTTTTTGAACCGTAGCGTCGTGCTGGGGTTCGTGTTCGCCGTGTGGGCGCTGCAGATTTGGTGGTCGCAGGCGTGGCTGAGTCGCTTTCTGTTCGGGCCAGCGGAGTGGATCTGGCGGGTCGCCACCTATCGAAGCGGACAGCCCATTCGGCGGCTTAGGGACTCGCGGAGCGTGGGATAGGACGAAGATTCACCACGGAGAACACAGAGAGCACAGAGGGAGGAGAGGGACCGGATTCTGCTAGACGACCTGCTGGTCCGGTTACCCTGGTATTTTATGAAGATGATAAACACACAAAGCGTCTGGCGACCTGACAAGGACGAGGTTGTCGTGGAGCATGGGGCCGTTGCTACCGCGCACCCTATCGCGGCCCAAGTAGGCGTCGATGTCCTCAAGAGCGGCGGAAATGCGGTGGACGCCGCCGTCGCTACCGGATTTTGCCTTAATGTGATCGAGCCGTGGAACTCCTCCGTGGCCGGTCACGGTCAGATGATCGTCCACATGACCGGGGAGGGTCGCAGCGTAGCCGTCGATTACGGTCACCGCGCGCCCAAGGCCGCCAGGGCAGACATGTTTCGCGTCATCGGTCAGACGGTGCAGGGTAACGGGATATACGAGGTCGAAGACCGCGCCAACGCAATGGGACACCTCTCCGTGGGCGTGCCGGGGGTTACGGCCGGGATGTGTCGCGCCCATGAGCTGTTTGGCACCCTCCCGCTGGAGCGGCTGCTGGAGCCGGCCGTCCACTACGCGAGGGAGGGATTCGAGGCGGATCCTCACACCTGCCTGACGATTGCCAGGAACATGCCCAAGCTTGTCCGGTACGGCGAGGCAGCGCGCGTATTTCTGCCGGACGGCTATCCCCCTGCACCTGGCGCAAGGGTCGTCCAGCGGGACTTGGCCGACACTCTCGAAAGGATCGGCAGAGAGGGGAAGGACGGTCTGCACCGGGGCGAGATAGCGGCAACCATAGACGAGGAGATGAGGCGACACCGTGGAGTCCTCAGTGCGCAGGACCTTGGCAACTACGAGGCGCAGGTACTCGATCCGGTAAGGACCTCATATAGAGGCCATGAGCTGCTTGGATCGCCAGCGCCGGCGGGCATGATCACTACGCTGCAGACGCTCAACATCCTGGAGAGCTTTGACCTAGGCCGCCTGGAACACGGCTCGCCGGAGCACCTGCACCTGTTCATCGAGGCGGCGCGACACGCCTTCGCTGACCGCTACAGCTTCGTCGGGGACCCGGACTTCGGGTCGGCACCGCTGGACGGGATCCTGTCAAGTGAGTACGCGTGGGAGATTGCTCGTTCCATTGACAGCGCGACTGCCAAGCTGGAGGAGGAGCGCGAGGCGCAGCCGTGGGTGGCCTACGCAGACAGTCCCCTGCACGACCCCTGGCGTTACGACCCTCAAGCGAGGCCGGAGGGTGCTCTTCCGACATCGCCCCCTAGCGAAGGCGACTGCACGACGCACTTCAGCGTCATAGACCGAGACAGGAACATGGTGGCGTGCACGCAGACGGCGGTGGCGCAATTCGGCTCAGGCGTTGTCGTGCCCGGTACGGGAGTGCTGCTCAGCAACGGGATGACGGTCTTCAACCCCATGCCGGGCTCGGCAAACTCGATCGCCGGATTCAAGCGCGGGCTGAACAACATGACGCCCCTGATGGTGCTCAGAGACGGCAGGCCGTTTCTCACCGTGGGAGCGCCGGGCGGGCGCAGAATCATGTGTCGCATGGCGCACGTGATTTCCAACGTGGTCGACTTCGGGATGGGTATGCAGGAGGCGATAACGGCACCGAGCGTGGATGCCGCCGAGCGAGAGACCTTCGTCGACCACAGGATTGATACGGAGACGGTCGAGACGCTGGCTCGTATGGGACACAACGTTGAGGTTGTCCCGGAGCCATTCACCGGCGGAGGATTCTCCCGGCCACGCGGCGTGATGATCGACCCCGACACCGGTATTCTTCGCGCCGGAGTCCAGCCCATCGGGCCCGACGAGGCACGGGGCTACTGACATTCGGGGTACGGAACAGACGCGAACAGTCGAGACACTCGTGAGTGAGGACTGGAGTCAGAAGGCGGTTGAGGATCGGCAGGGCGCAGTTAGTCTTGTGAGAGCAGCCAGTCCAGCAGAGCGTCCGCGAAGGCGTCGCCGTAGTCGGGGGCGTGGCTGCTACCCTCTCCCATCCAAAGCTCGATAGTGATTCCCTCTGTGCAGCCCGATTCCAGGCGAAATGCTTGGGTCTCGGAGCCGGGAACGTATTGGTCGAGGTCGAGGGTGGCGTAGGGCCGGAGGTCTTCGGGCCATTCGCATCCGGCGCGCCGGCTCCAGCGCGTCACCATGTCCTGAGCCCCGGCGTAGAACGCCGTTTTGCCGCCGCTCTTCGAGTCGGGCTCACTCTGATCACCGTCATACAGGATCACGGAGTCGGCGGTGCCGTGGATGTGCAGGACGGACACAGGAGGCGCGCCGTCGCAGCTGGAGTCCTCAACGTAGCTCGTACCGGCGAGACTAGCCACGGCTCGAAGGCCGGGCAGACCCTTGCAGGCCATGTGGTGTGACATGAACCCGCCGTTGGAGTAGCCGAAGAAGTACACCGGCCCGAATTGCTTGATCTCTCGCGCATTCGCCACAAGCTCGGTCAGATAGGCGACATCATCCCCACCGGACTTGCCGCCGTCACAGCACTCGTCGGTGGGATTCCAGAAGCGATTTCCCCCGGCGTTGAGGGCACCGTTGGGCAGCAGCAGGGCGAACCCGTCGGTATTCACGCGCTCGTGAAGGGGGACATAGGTCGCCTGGTAGGCGGAATCTCCGCCGAAACCGTGAAGCGAAACGATGAGCGGAGTCTCACCGTCTACAAATTTCAGCGGCGTAACCAGGACCGTGTGGTCCCCTCGTTTGGGGTGGTCGACGTAGTGGACCTCGCCGTCGGAAGCCTCCACAAGGCTTACGGTTCTTTCTAATATGGTGCCTTCCGGAAGCGACTTCTGCTTAGCATCGTCCTTGGACCATTGCTCCTTATCGGTGAAGGCAAGCTCCATTTTCGAAGCGATCACCTCAAGTTCCTGTATACGGGCGTCCCGATCATCCAACTGTCCGCGAAGGGTCGCGATTTCGCTCTTCAGTTCAGTGTTCTCGGCCGTGAGGGCTTCAAGGGACTCTTCGAGAGACATGGCCTGTGCCTCCAGTTCTGTTATCTGCTTGTCGGAGGCTGAATCTTCGCTCTCACCGGAACATGTAAGCAGAGTGGCGGCCAGCAGAATGCAGACAGCCACAGTTCCCAGATGGCGCAGGGAGGCAGTACTCGAATTGACTCGTGAAGGGCCCCTCACGTGACGACGTTGTTGGGGCGGCCTTCCAGGAAGGCGATGACGTTAGTGACGGCGCCTTCGTTGAGGAGTTCGACGCCCTCAGGGGTCTGGTCTGCGAGGTGGGGCGTCAGGACGACCTGATCGCAGCCTAGGATGGGATGGTCGGGTGGCAACGGCTCCTCGGCGAAGACGTCGAGGCCGGCTCCGGCGAGGTGTCCTGATTGGAGGGCTTCTACGAGGGCGGTGTCGTCGACCAACTCGCCGCGTCCGCCGTTGATGAGGAGCGCGCCGGGCTTCATGAGTGCAAGCTCACGAGCGCCTATGATGTGGCGGCTGTCAGGACTGAGGCGGACGTGGAGGCTGACGACATCGGACTCCTTCAAGAGTTCGTCCAGTTCGACGAACTCTACGCCCAGTTCCTGGGCTCGTTCGGGCGAGGGATTGTACGTCCACGCGAGGCACTTCATGCCGAGGGCGTTGGCGATGCGCGCGACCTCGCGTCCGACGTTGCCGGTGCCGACGATGCCGATGGTGCTGCCCTGCAACGTTACGTTCTGCATGAGGGTCCAGCGTCCGGCCTTGAGCTCAATGGTCTGGAAGGCGGCGCGCTTGGCGGCGGCGAACATGAGGCCGATGACGTGCTCCGCAACGACGGGGGCGGTGCGTCCGGGCTGGTTGCTGACGACGATTCCGAGCTCGCGGGCGACGTCGATGGCGATCATGTCGACGCCAATGGAGCAGGTGGCGATCATCCGCAGATCCGGCAGGGCTCGTAGGGCCTCTGCGGGCCACTTGACGGCGCCGCGAGTGTTGATGATGACGTGAGCGTCACGGGCACGTTCGAGCTGCTCTTCTATGCTCGAAGGGCGGTCGACGTAGAGGTCGACATCACCGTAGGGATCGAGGCGGTCGAGGTGCGGTGAACCTTGGATCTGTGGCGGGTCGTCCCCGGGGACGACGAATTTGAGTCGTGTGTCTGTCATGGTTGTTTGGCGGGGCATCAGTTGGCCGCCGTAAGCTCCTTAAGGACACTCTCCCACTCGGCGGGATCTCCCTGGCGGTATCCGGCGCGGTAGACGATTATTCCGTTGGCGTCGATGGCTACCTTGGTGGACTGGCGCGTCACATTGAAGTCGCTGATCATCTTAGCACTTGGCGTGGCCACTTCTCCGGGATGATCGCTCCGGGCCTGGGCTTCTGAGAGGACATCCAATCCCTCATTGAAGCCGACCGCGTAGAAGTCAACCTGATCCTCGAACGCAGGATAAACGGTGCCAATGCCCCGCAACGCGGAGCGACAGTCCGGTCACCACGTCGCGTGGAAGAGTATGAATACCGGTTTCCCCTCGGCGACGAGATCGGCTGAGTTGACCTGACGGTCGCCCGTGAGCGCCAGCATATAGTCGGGTGCGCGGTCGCCGACGCGGTGTCCGACGTTCACCGTCTCCTCCGAGGTCGCCGGAACGGCCGTCGGAGCAGGCGCTGATGTGGCTGCGGGAGGTGGGGCGGCAGGTGGAGCGGGTGGCGAGACCGACGAGGTCGTGTCGGAAGTCTGAGGTTCTGTTGATGGCTCAGAGTCGCTTCCACAAGCGGCGGTGAGGAGTAATGAGAGTGTTGCGATCGCACCGACGACTAATCGGATGAAGTTTGCACGATTCATAAAGGTGTCACCTCCACGTTTTCGTTAGTGGATTCCCGCCTTCGCTGGAATGACGGTAGGGGCGGGGGAATGACAAGGGGCGCGGTAGTCACGTATGGGAGCGTGGTGATCACGTATGGGGACGAAGTAGGCACGGGTTTGGACGTAGCAGTCAAGGTTTCGCAAGAGCACTCTACTGTGCGCTGTTGGCCAGCTGTTGGAAGACGTTGGTCCACTCGGACGCGCCTCCTCGTCCGAGGCCGACTCGGTAGATGATTACGCCGTTCGCGTCGATCGCTATCTTGGTGGACTGCTGGGTGACTCTGAAGTCTCTGATCATGTTCCCGGCGGACCTCGCTACGGTGCCTGCGTGACCGCTGTCATTCTGGTAGGTCTGCAGTTCATTGAGAGACTCGTTGAAGGCCACGGCGTAGAAGTCCACCTGGTCCTTGAAGGGCGGGTAGACTTCAGTCAGGCTCCGCAACGCGGAGCGACAGTCCGGTCACCACGTTGCGTGGAAGATGATGAAGACGGGCTTGCCCTGCGCCACGAGATCAGTCGAACTGACCTGGCGGTTTTGCGGAAGGTTGAGCACGTATTCAGGCGCGAGGTTGCCTTCGTTAGTGCCCACCTCGGCGGTGACGGTCGTTCGGGTAGGCTCCGGGACGGTCGTCGCCGTCGGCGGGACGGGTGTATGCGTGGGTGTAGGCGGCACCGGCGTTGGTGTTGGTGTCGCAGTCTGTGTAGGCGTGGGCGTTGCGGTAGGAGGCAACGGAGTCGGCGTGTTGGTTGGCGTTGGCGTCGATGTTGGCGTCGGAGTGCGAGTCGGCCTCGGGGTGAACGTTGGAACAAACGTCGCGGTCGCCGTCGGAGTGGGCTCAGCGGTGGCCTGGTCGTCCGACGTGGTGGCGACGGCAATGGTCGGAGCAGGCACGGGTGTGCTCGTCGCCGTAGGAATGGGGGTAGCTGTCGGGGGCGGAACCGGCGTCGAGGTAGACGTCGGTGTCGCGGTCGGCATCTCGGTTGCGGTCGGTTCGGGCGTGGGAGGGGTCGTCGGACTTGGAACCGGCGTTGAGGTCGGCGGTACGGGTGTCGGCTCCGTGGTTGCCGTGGGCTCGGGCGTGTTGGTCGGCTCAGGTGTCGGCGCGTCGGCCGGGACAGACTGGGCGAGAGGGGCCGTCGGTTCGGCGGCGCTATCGGACTCACCGCCGCAAGCGATGGCGGTAATAACCAATAGGGCCAGAAAGGCGTAGGCCGATATGTGGATGAATCGCCTCATGGAGTCCCGTCTTTACCGTTACGTTACCATCAAATTATACCGAAGGGCGGGTTGAAAAGTGAAAAGTTGGTAAACAGGTCGGGTGCTTCAGAACCTTGTGCAATCCAAAAGATGGTTTCGATAGGAGCGTTGTCTGTTGGGCGAGATTCTTCTGGATTCCGGCCTCCGCCGGAATGACGGATGGGGGGCTGCTTGGAACGTAGCAGGGAGTCACCTATAATACGGCGCGCGAACGGGACGATTCCCGCGACGACGAGGTGAATGCAGATGAGCAGCGTACCCGAATCGAAGGTGCCGGTGATGCCGCCACGCATACTTCTTGGGCCGGGGCCGAGCAATACGAGCCCGCGTGTTCTGCAGGCGATGATGTCGCCGATGATCGGGTATGCCGACCCGGAGTTCATGGTCGTCCTGGACGAGGTGTCGGAGCTTCTGCGGCTGGTGTTTCAGACGGAAGACGGACTTGCCATTGCGCTGCCCGGAACGGGAAGCGCCGGAATGCAGGCGGGGCTGAACAGCCTGCTCGAACCGGGCGACACGGTGGTGATTTGCTCATGCGGGTATTTCGGAGAGCGGATGGCCGACATGGCCGAGCGGCTCGGGGCGAACGCCGTCGTTCTGCGAGGCGAATGGGGAAGACCGTTCCCGCCTGAGATGCTGGAAGAAGAGCTTGGCAAGCACGAGTCGGTGAAAATGGTCTCAGTTGTCCACGCGGAGACCTCGACCGGCGTTCTGCAGCCGCTGGACGAGATTGCAAAGCTGGCGAGGGCCAGTGGCGCTCTGCTCATGGTGGACGCGGTGACGTCGCTCGGTGGAAGTGAGTTGAACTTCGACGCTCTGGGCATCGACTACGCCTACTCTTGCAGCCAGAAGTGCCTGGGCGCGCCGCCTGGGATATGCCCGGTGGCGGTCGGCCCGCGGGCGCTGGAGGTGATCGAGTCCCGGACAACGAAGCCGCCGTCTTGGTACCTCGATCTAGGTCTCATCGCGAAGTACTGGGGGCCGGAGCACGTGTACCACCATACCGCCCCGGTGAGCATGATCCTTGGGCTGCGGGAGGCGCTGCGGATCGTGCTGGAAGAGGGGCTCGATGACAGGATAGCGCGCCATCAATTGAACTCGGCGGCGCTTCGCGCGGGCGTCTCGGCGCTGGGTCTCGACTTCCTTGTGCCTGAGTCCTACCGGCTCGATCAGATCACGGCGGTGAATATCCCGGACGGGGTGGACGACGCGACGGTGCGACAGCGTCTGTTGCGGGAGCACTCGATAGAGATAGGCAAGGGCTTCGGGCCATTCGACGGGAGCGTGTGGCGGATCGGGCTGATGGGCGAGTCGAGCAAGGCGGAGTACCTGCTAGCGCTGCTGTCGAGTCTGGAGGACATCCTGCCGGACGAGGGATACGAGGTCGCGCAGGGCGCGGCGGTGTCGGCGGCGAGCAGACGTTTGTCGGAGGCTACGTAGGGGATTTACCGCAGAGGGCGCAGAGATCGCGGAGGGGAGCATCTGGATTCCCGCTTTCGCGGGAATGACCAGGCCCTCGCTCAAGGCCATATGAGGGTATGAAAGTTGGGTTTACGCCCAAGACGGGCAACCACAAGGGTTGCCCCTACGACGGGTTAGCCGGGGCCTATTTTCATAGCAAGGACGGGTTTGGTCAATATCACTTGAGAAGAGGAGAATCGATGTCGAGATTTGATGAACAGGTAGCCATAGTGACGGGGGCGGGCGAGGGGCTCGGGTTTGGAATCGCGCAGAGGCTTGGGAGCGAAGGGGCGAGGATTGTCATCGTCGATATGAACGCGGACGTGGCCGAGCAGGCTTCGCAGTCGCTGGCGGAGCAGGGCGTGGACTCGGAGGTGGTGCTCGGGGACGTGGGGGACGATGAGACAGCCAAGCAGGCGGTCAAGCAGGCCATCGAACGGTGGGGGCGGATCGACATCCTGGTGAACAACGCGGGTATCGCGGGACACTCGGCGAGCGTGTGGGAGCTGCCGATCGAGGAGATGGACCGGGTGTACCGGACGAACCTGCGCGGGGTGTACGCGTTCTGCCACTACGTCATTCCGCGCATGATTGAGCGGGACTATGGGCGGATCATCAACATCGCGTCGATTGCGGGCAAGGAGGGCAACCCGAAAGCGGTGCCCTACTCGGCGACGAAGGCGGGGGTGATCGGGCTGACGAAGTCCGTCGGCAAGGAGCTGGCGACAACGGGCATTCGAGTGAACTGCATCACGCCGGCAGTGGTGCGGACGCGCATCCTCGAACAGCTCACGCAGGAGCACATCGACTACATGGTCTCGAAGATACCGATGGGGCGAACGGGCGAGGTGGCAGAGGTAGCTGCGCTGGTCGCGTGGCTGGCGTCGGAGGAGTGCTCGTTCACCACAGGCGGGGTCTTCGACATCAGCGGCGGAAGGGCGACGTACTGATGGGAACAGAGACGATGCAGGGCCTGTTTCCCATACTTGCGACGCCGTTTGATGCGGACGATCGGATCGACGAAGAGGACCTGCGGCGAGAGGTGGACTTCGTCATCGAGAACGGGGTGCACGGGGTCGGGATCGCGTTCGCGAGCGAGGTGGTGAAGCTGTCGGAGGCGGAGCGTGACGTGGCGATACGGACGGTGGTGGAGCAGGCGGGGTCAAGAGTGCCCGTGGTGGTGAACACGGGAGCGCCGAGCACGGCGGTGACCGTCCAGTACAGCAGGCGAGCCGAGGAACTCGGTGCGGACGCCTCGATGGTCACGCCGCCGGTGGGCGTGTCGGCAGAGGTCACGAAAGAGTATTACCGCAGGGTGTCGGACGCGACGACGATACCGATATTCATCCAGGACGTTCCTACGGCTGCGGTGTCGCCCGCGCTAGCCGGGGAGATGGCGCGCGAGATCGAGGGCGTGCAGTACATCAAGGCGGAGAACCCGCCGACGCCCGCGAGTATCGCGGGGTTCGTGACGGAGGGCGGTGATGCGCTCACGGTGTTTGGCGGCGCGGGGGGCGCGTTCTTCGTCGAGGAGATGCGGCGCGGGTCGGTGGGGATCATGCCGCACGCGGCGTTCCCCGACCTGTTTCGGTCGGTGTGGGACCTGTTCCAGTCGGGCGACGAGGCGGGGGCCGTGGAGGCGTTCAATCACATGACGCCGCTCCTGCGGGTGATGACGCTTGGGGCCGGGCCGTCGTCGCTGCATCTTGTGAAGGAGACTCTGCGGCTGCGCGGGGTGTTCACGTCGGTGAACGTGCGGCACCCGGATGTGCCGCCGAGCGAGTTTACTTATCGCGAGCTGCGGGATACGGTGGAGGCGGCGGGGCTGGTTGTGGTTTAGGAGGGATTGCCCTTCGACAGGCTCAGGGCTCGTTCCTCCTCTCTGTATCTCTCCCCCGGCGGGGGAGAGACTGTGGTAACGCTTCAATCACCCTCACCCCAACCCTCTCCCAGAACGGGAGAGGCGACTTACGCCCGGCGTTCGAGTCTCGGTATCTCCAGCTCGGCGGCGAGGTGGTCGAAGTATTCTACGACTTCGCGGTGGAGGGGGATGCCGTTGGCGCGGCGGTCCTGCTCGTGTTCGTGCTCGGATAGGCCGGCATAGAGGACGCGGTCGTGGCCGGGGGCGGGCTCGGCCTCGCGGAGGGTCTTCAGGACGCCGTCCATGTTGTGCTTGAACTCGTCGAGGTCGGTGAAGGCCTCGATGTCGAGCGCCATGAAGACGTGCTCGCCCTTGATTACTCCGGTCAGCATGGTGGGCTGCTCGCCGGGCATGAGGGTGGTCATAATCATGACCATCATGGCGAGGCCGTATGCCTTGTGTGAGCCGAGTTCGCGCGTGCCGGCGAAGGGGAGCATGGGCGGGTCGTCGGAGTCGGGCGCGTCGATCTCGTGCATGGTGGGGGTGCCGTCGTTGTCGGCGAGCCAACCGGGGAGGAGCTTGACGCCCATGCGTTGCGCGAGCCTGATCTTGTTCTGGGCGACTCCGGTCATGGCGGCGTCAAAGACGAAGGGGGCCTCGTTGCGGGCGGGAGCGGCGAAGCCTATGGGGTTGGTGCCAAGCATTCCCTGGGATGCGAAGGTGGGAACCATGCGCGAGCCGCCGGTGGTCATGACGAGTCCGAGCATGTCCTGTCGTGCGGCAGTCATGGCGTGGACGCCGAGCGCGCCGGAGTGTCCGGCGTTGATGAGGGAGACGTAGCCGACGCCGACGTTCTTGGCCTTCTCGACGGCGAGGTTCATGGCGGTGCGTCCGAGGATGATGGCGAGTCCCTGGTCGGCGTCGATGACGGCGGTCGCGGGGGTCTCCCGAAGGACGCGCCACTGGGGGGCGGCCTTGATGCGGCCGTCGCCGTAGCGCTCGACGTAGACTTTGACCATGTTGGAGACGCCGTGGCTCTCGACGCCCCAGAGGTCGGCGGTGACGAGGGTCTCGACTGCGGCGTCGACGTTGTCGGGAGGCTCGCCCATCTTGGCGAAGACGGCGGAGAGGGTGTGTTCGAGGGACTCGTGGGGGACGCGGACCTGGTCTTCGGCGGGTACTTTGAAGCGTTCGAGCATTTTTGTATTTCTTGTATAGGGGGTTGGGGTTGGAGGGTGGCGGTGGGGATTATACAGGATGTGGGAGGCACTCTCTGGATACCGGCCTACGCCGGTATGACGGGTATGCGGGGAGAGTGGGGAAGCCAAAGATGGTGGCAGGTGTGGGTATTACCCTCACCCCCGGCCTGCGCCGGGGCAGGCTCTAGCCCTCTCCCAGGACGGGAGAGGGGTAGTTGGTCGGCTATTCAGCGCCAGCGGATGACTGCGCCGAGGATGTCGGTGTCGCCCTGGTCTAGGCGGGCGTAGACGTCGGGGAGGTCGGCCCAGCCGAACTCGTGGGTGATCATGGGGTCGACGGGGAGGCTACCGTTGGCGATGAGGCGGGTGGTGAGCTTCATGGAGTTCATGCGATTCCAGCGGAGCTCGTTTGGGCGGTAGCCGAGCGAGGCGCGGAGGGTGTAGCGGGTGGTCATGTAGGGGTGGCCGACGAGGTTGAAGGTGGGAGAGTCGGTGTGCCTTGCCACGACCACGACGTTGCCGTCCTGCCGGACGATTTCGAGGGAGGTCTGGATGGCGGGCCAGACGGATGCCGTTTCGAGGACGAGATCGGCGCCGCGACCGTCGAAGAAGTCGATGACCTGCTGGGTGAATCCCTCGTCTGTAGGGTCGAGGACGAGGTCGGCGCACATGTCCCTTGCGACTTGTCTGCGGCTCTCGCTGTAGTCGATTCCGACGGTGCGAAAGCCGAAGGCGGAGCAGAAGGCGATGGCCGAGAGGCCGATGACGCCGAGTCCCACGATGGCGACGTTCTCGCCCGGGTTCGGCTCTCCGTGGCGGAGGCCGAGCTGGCCTACACCGAGGATGTTGAGGAAGACGCCCTGTTCGTCGCTCACCTCGTCGGGGAGCTTGAGGGTGTCGCGCGCCGGGGAGACGGCGTACTCCTTGTGGGTACCGGCGCAGAAGACGCGGTCGCCGACCTGGTAGTCGTCGACATCGGAGCCGACCTCGACGACCTCGCCGACCATGGAGTAGCCGTTTTCGATGGGGCCGTCGGGGAAGCGGACGCCGCCGTGGAGCCACTCGCCGTCCTCGTCGACGGGGATGTAGCGGTAGACGCGGATCTCCGTGCCTGTGCTGACGGCGGTTACGTTGGCGCGGACGAGGAGGCCGTCAGGGGGGCACATTGGGATGTCAACATCGTCGAAGCTCGCCTGCCTGGGGCCGGTTATGACCAGTCGTTTCAATGGATGCCTCCGGTGCGGTGGTACGGCGGGGGGTTGGAGGGCCCGCCGGGG
>VXLM01000046.1 GCA_009841605.1 Dehalococcoidia bacterium | reverse complement strand
GCGAAAACCGGCCCTCCGGGGGCACTTTTGACCCCCGGGGGCGGGGGGGGGTTCTGGGTGCTAGGTGCTGGGGGTAAGGAGATTCACCCTCACCCTAGCCCTCTCCCGTCAAGGGAGAGGGGATAAGAGGGTTCACCGCAGAGGGCGTTAGGTGAGAGTCGCGATTTTGTGGCATTTCCGCTATGGGTCGTGCCTCTTCTTTGTGTCTCTCCACCGGCGGGGAATCACCCTCACCCTAGCCCTCTCCCGTCAAGGGAGAGGGGATAAGAGGGAGTCGCGATTTTGTGGCATGGTGGGACATTTTGTGGCATTTCCGCTATGGTCCCTGTTCCGTGCCTACGTCTCTGCTGACAGGGGGTAGGCAAAGTATGGACCAGCTACGAACATGACTCGCCTGACCCCCTCTCCCTCAGGGAGAGGGTTGGGGTGAGGGTGATAGCTCCACCTCCAGTGTCATCCGAATGGACTCCAGCACTGAGTCCATATCCTCAAGAACCTGATTGTTCCAGTAGCGAATAACGCTGAACCCGCACGAGTTTAGCCATTCCGTCCTGCGTAGGTCGGACGCTCTTTGCTCCTGGTGGTGTCCCCCATCGATCTCGACGATGAGATTGTGCTCATAACAGACGAAATCTACGACGTATCTTCCGATTGGGGACTGGCGCCTGAACTTTAGACCCATCAGCCTCCGATCGCGAAGTCTTGACCAGAGAAGGCGCTCAGCGTCAGTGGACTGCTTTCGTAGTTCTCTTGCCCTGGATATCTGGGTCATCATCCTCGTTCTTACCCTCACCCCCGCATCGAGTGCGGGGCAGGCTCTAGCCCTCTCCCGTCAAGGGAGAGGGGATAAGAGGAAGTCGCGATTTTGTGGCATGGTGGGACATTTTGTGGCATTTCCGCTATGGGCGTTGCTCCGTGCCTACGCCTCCGCTGACAGAGGATAGGCAAAGTATGGACCAGCTACAAACATGACTCGCCTGACCCCCTCTCCCTCAGGGAGAGGGTTGGGGTGAGGGTGATAGCTCCACCTCCAGTGTCATCCGAATGGACTCCAGCACTGAGTCCATATCCTCAAGAACCTGATTGTTCCAGTAGCGAATAACGCTGAACCCGCACGAGTTTAGCCATTCCGTCCTGCGTAGGTCGGACGCTCTTTGCTCCTGGTGGTGTCCCCCATCGATCTCGACGATGAGATTGTGCTCATAACAGACGAAATCTACGACGTATCTTCCGATTGGGGACTGGCGCCTGAACTTTAGACCCATCAGCCTCCGATCGCGAAGTCTTGACCAGAGAAGGCGCTCGGCGTCAGTGGACTGCTTTCGTAGTTCTCTTGCTCTGGATATCTGAGTCATCATCCTCGTTCTTACCCTCACCCTAGCCCTCTCCCACGACGGGAGAGGGGATATCACCATCCTCGTTCTTACCCTCACCCTAACCCTCTCCCGTCGTGGGAGAGGGGACTGTGGGGGCAGTTTTTTGACGGACATTCTCGGACATTTTGTATTGCCTGCGACATCGCTGTCGCGGGTGATTTGGAATAATGATAGATAGTATGTTCTTGTTCGTCAAATGAGGGATATGTCGCGGATTTGACGTGTGGGAACGGCCGTTCTATTCTTGGGTTGTGGGCAGGTGGCGCTGGGGCGTCGCGTGCCGAATATGGGAACTGGGAGAGGGCATATGCCAACGAACATCAACGATCCGGACGAGATCATTCGCGCGGTGGGGCGGCAGGAGGAGCAGACCCGTCCGCTGCGGGACCGGATGGAGGGGGACTTCCGGCTGTACCGGCTGGAGCCGTTCCAGGAGGTGGACGGGTATGGGCATCCGGTGGAGGGGTTTCGGAGCTACACGTCGAACGCGCCGCAGGTGTACGCGGACAAGGTGATCCAGTGGATCGCGCGGGCGGAGTTCGGCATCCGCATCCCGCAGGCGGGCAGGTCGGGGGCCCAGCGGGCTGTTGACGCGCTGAAGGAGAAGTGGACGTGGGGCCTGATGCGGTCGGTGGACCGTCGCATCCAGCAGCGGATGGAGCCGCCGATGCGCGACCTGACGGCGTTCCACAACGTCGTGCGCGGGATGGTGGCCGGGCGGTGGCTGATGATGAACACGGCGTCGGGCGAGACGGTGGTGGACATGACGCCGTGGGACCCCATGCACACGTACTGGTCTGTCGGGACGGAGGGCCTTGATTGGGCCTGCTACAAGGTCCGCAAGACGCGCGGGGAGATTCGCGCCGAGTACGGCGTGGACGTCGGGGAGGACATCAACACGCTCAGGGTGGGAGCGCAGGACGGGGACGAGGCAGAGATGGAGGTGTACGACTTCTACGACCGGACGCACAACACGGTGGTGGCGGGCAACGGGGTGGTGCTGAAGAGGCCGACTCCGCACGGGTCGGGACGGGTGCCGGTGGTGATCGTTCCGGTCGGGCCGGTGCCGCTGGTGCAGACGGACACGGCAATGGACTCGGTGTCCGACTACGGCGAGAGCGTGTTCAAGTCGAACCGCGAGATATACGACAAGCACAACCTGATGATGTCGATCTTCCTGGAACTGGCGGCGCGGGCGAGGAGGCCTCCGCTGGGCGTGAAGTCGCGCGACGGGCGGAAGACGCTGGACGAAGACCCGTACATGGAGGGGACGACGATCAGCATGAGCGAGGGCGACGAGGTGCAGGCGTTCCCGCTGCTCAAGACGACGCAGGACGCGGCGGACCTGACGGGGCGGATATCGGGCGAGGTGCAGCGCGGGTCGATCCCGCACTCGGTCTACGGGGAACTGCAGTTCCAGCTATCCGGCTTCGCGATCAACACGCTGCGGTCGGGTCTCGACTCGGTGCTGCGGCCACGTCTGATCGCGGAGGCGTCGTTCTACTCGCAGGGGCTGGAACTGCTGACGGAGCAGTGCGTTTCCGGGCGGTTCTCTGCGCTGTCGGGCTCGGCGGGCGCATCCTTCGACGCGGCGATGACGCCCGACGCCATTTCGCGGGGCGGGACGCCGGAGATCAGGCTGGAAGGCAAGCTGCCGGAGGACGACACGGCGAAGTACGCCCAGGCGAGGATGGCGCGCGAGGGCGAGGTGCCGCTGCTGCCCGACCGGTGGATTTACGACAACATTCTCAAGATCCGCGACGCGGACAACATCGAGCAGGCGGTGTCGGCGCAGGTGGCGCGTCGTGGGACGCCGGAGTCGCTGATGCTCAGCTCGATGATCGCGTCAGCCGACCAGGGGGACGATGACTACGCGCGGCTGTACGAAAGCGAGCTGCGGCTGGCGCGAATGCGGAAGCTGTTGGAGCTGCAGGCGCTGCGTGAGGAGGCGGGTGGTGAGCGGGACGGTGGGGCAAGCCCGTCGTCGAGGGTCTTGCCGGAACTGACGGAGGCGGAGCGGTTGGAGGTGTTGGGGTTGGTGGGGCCGGGTGGGAACTGAAGGGGCTGTGCCCCTACGCCGGTCTCCTGCCCACGGCGAGAGGGGCGTCGGTGGCGGGGCCGCCGTCGCCGGAGAAGCCGTATGAGCCGTTTCCTGCGGTCGTAGTGATGATGCCGGTCGCTTTGTCGATCTTACGGACGCGGCGGTTTCCGGTATCGACGATGTACAGGTTGCCATCGCGGTCGAGGGCGATGCTGTAGGGCATGGAGAGGTTTGCCATGTGAGCAGGCCCGCCGTCGCCGGAGAATTTTTCCCTGCCCGTCCCTACTATGGTCGTGATCGTGCCGTCGGGGTCGACCTTGCGGATGCGGTTGTTTGCGCCGTCGGCGATGTAGAGGCTGCCGTTGGCGTCGAGTGCTACGTCGCGAGGGAGGGATATCGCGGCTTGTGTGGCTGGGCCTTCGTCGCCATGGAAGTCCTGCTGGCCGGTACCGGCGACGGTCGTGATGATGCCAGTCGCGGCATCGACCTTTCGGATTCGAGAGTTGCGGTGGTCGGCTATGTAGAGGTCGCCGGCGGCGGTGGCATAGACAGCGATGGGTGAGGCAAGCATGGCTTCGGTGGCGGGGCCGCCGTCACCAGAGTAGCCGTGCTCGCCGTTGCCGGCGACCGTAGTGATGATTCCCGTGGAAGCGTCGACCTTGCGGATGCGATCGTTCTTCAGGTCGGCGATGTAGATGTTTCCGTGGCGGTCGAGCGCGGTCCCGTGGGGCGAGGCGATCCGGGCGTGGGCGGCCGGGCCGCCATCACCGGAGTAGCCCTCGGTGCCGCAACCGGCGAGGGTGTCTATGATGCCGGTTGAGGTGTCAATCCTGCGGATGCGAGCGTGATGGGCGTCTGCCACGAACAGGTTGCCCGCGCGGTCGCCGGTAACTCGCATGGGGTGTGAGGAGAACGTCGCGTCGGTCGCGGGGCCGCCGTCACCGAGGTCTCCGGTTCCGCCGCCCGCGATGGTGGTGATGACGCCGGTGGTCAGGTCGACCCTGCGGATGCGGCTGTTGCCCACGTCGGAGAAGTATATGGCGTCGTGAACGAACATGGGCGGAGTATATCATTGGGGGTGGGTGGCTTGGATTGCGGGTAGCGGTTTCACCCTCACCCCAGCCCTCTCCCAGGACGGGAGAGGGGGTAGAGCAATGGTCTCTAACAGGAATACCGAAGGAGCAAAAGAACGCATGTTTGACACCGATCCAGACGTGGGGTAGACTCGATTTGTGATGGTCGTCGTTCCGGCGGAACGGGGGCCGATAAGCAACAGAGAGACGCCTGACAGAGCGTCCCGGAGATTGTTCCGGGGCGCTCTGTTTTGTTTTTCCGGCATCAAGGACGGAGAGACGTGGCAGAGAATCAGTGAAAGGAGAGATGAGATGGTGATGGAAACGGACATGGAGGAAGACGGGACGACGGAGGGTGTAGACGAGTCGGAGGCTACGGTCGACGAGTTCGATCTGGCCGAGCTCCGAAGGGAGTTTGCGGGACAAACCGAGACCAGTCAAGAGGATCGGGAGAGTGACTCCGACGGTGACGATGGGGATTCCGAAGGGGCCGAAGAGGAAGAGTCGGAGGAGCCTTCGTCTGAGGGCGAGCCGTTCGCCTCGGACCGGGAGCGGTACCAGGCGGTGGTGCGTGCGGCGCGTGAGCACGGGTTGGGAATCGACGACCTCGAGGAACTGGAGCGTGCGGAGAGCGCGGAGGAGGTCGAGCGACGGGCGCGGGGCATGGCGGAGCGGCGGACGCTGGACCGGAGGGTCGAGGCGCTGGAAAGACAGCTCGCGCCGGTGCAGCAGTTCGACAGCAACCGTCCGAGCGCCCCGTCGTCCGGCTCCGACGAGGCTTGGATCGACCGGTACATGGCGGGAGACCGGAGCGCGAGGGCGGTGGCCGCCGCGCGACGGGCATTCGATTAGCAGAAATTTTGTGTAGGCATATAGGCAGAAAGGAGAAAACATGCCACAGACAACGAGCACAGGAAACCTGGCAAAGGCCCAGAGGACGATGATCGGGCAGATGCTGTACACGACGGAGCACAACGCGCCCGCGATGGCGCTGGTGACGCGCATGAGGCTGCGGCGCGGGGCGTCGAGCGTGGATGTGCCGAAGGCGGGGCAGATCACGGTGTCCGACCTCGTCGAAGGGCAGGACATCACGGACGATCAGAACCTCGGGATGGAGTTCACGACGCTGACGACGTCCGAGGTGGGCGCGAAGGTGGTGGTGACGGACAAGCTGGTGCGGCAGATGCAGCCGGACGTGTTCAAGGTGATCGGCCGTCAGTTGGGCGACGGGATGGCGCGCAAGAAGGACCAGGACGTGATCGCGCTGTACGGGTCGCTGAACGGCGGGACGGCGCTTGGCGCTGCGGGCGCGACATTCAACGTTGCCCACGCGGCGGCGGCGTACACGCACGCGGTGGCCAACAAGTTCGGTACGAAGCTCTCGATCGTCCACCATCCGAACGCGCTGTTCAGCATCATCAACTCCGGCGCGATCACGCCGGGGGCAAGCAGCCCCGTTGACGCGGGGTGGTCGCGTGACCTGCTCCAGCGGTTCTTCGCGGGCCTCGCTCCTGTTGGCGGCGTGCCGATGTTCCACGACGGGAACATCGAGGCAGACAACGACGGCGATGCGGTGGGCGTGATCGCCGACGAGGGCGCTCTCGTCGTGCTGGAGTCGGTGACGATGCGCACGGAGCGGCAGCGGGACGCCTCGCTGCGGGGCACGGAGGTCGTCATCACGGCGGACTACGGGGTCTTCGAACTCGACGACTCACGCGGCGCGCCGCTCAAGTACGACGCGACCCCGCCGTCGACATCGGCGTAGGTGAAAGAATAGGAGGAAACTGATGGACCGGAAGACGCCCGCGAAGCTGTCGGAGGAGCTGGCAAAGCTCGGATACACCTGGGAGTACCTCGACAAGTGGCAGCCGAAGGTCGACATGTACTGGCA
>VXLM01000018.1 GCA_009841605.1 Dehalococcoidia bacterium | reverse complement strand
CCGCGTACGCGGGAATGACGGTTGGGGTGGTAGGGCGGCTATTTTCAGAGGAATGACAGGGAGACGGGGTCGGATCCGTAGCTACAAGTCCGTTTTGCCTACCCTTGTCAGCGCGGCGGGGGAGAGATACTAGAGAGGGGGTCTCGCCCGTCACCTGTTCGTGTCCCACATGCCCGTGGAGAAATACCGCTCGCCGATGTCGTTGAAGATCGTGACAACGTGGCCCGACCGCGCCTCGCCCGCGACATGGTACGCCGCCCACACATAAGAGCCCGACGACTGGCCAGCGAACAGCCCCTTATCCGACATCTCCCGGGACATCTCGTACGATGCGTCCACGTCGATGTCGATCATCCGGTCAACGTGCTCCTCATGGTATGTCTCCGGCACGATGTGCCCCTCGCCCAGGTGCTTCAGGCCCTCGACGCCGGGCCATACGGGTGGGTTGATCCCGATGACCTCAATGCCGGGATCATGTTCCTTGAGTCGCTTGCCCACCCCGCTGATCGTTCCGCCCGTCCCGACGCCCGCAACGAAGTGGGTCAGGTCGGATGCCTGCGAGAGTATCTCCTCGGCAGTCGTCTCATAGTGGGCGAGAGGATTGTTCTGGTTGGAGTACTGGTCGCACCAGAAATACTTGTCGGGGTCGGCCTCGTAGCGACGCTTGACCTCGTGGAGGCTCTCGTCGTACCCGAGCATAGGGTCGGTGAAGACGATCTCTGCCCCATGGGCGCGGAGCCGCTTCTTTCGCTCCTCGCTCGCGTTTTCGGGCATCACCAGTTCGACCTTGTATCCAAGCACTGCCCCGATCATCGCGTAGGCGATACCAGCGTTGCCTGATGTCGCATCGAGAATCGTCTGGTCGGGCGTCAGATCGCCTGCAAGGATCGCCTCCACAAGCATCCGAAGCACGGGACGGTCCTTGATCGAGCCTCCGGGGTTGAGGTGCTCATACTTGGCCGAGACCCTCGCGTCTCCGATGTCTATCGGCAGGTCGAGCTGCACTAAGGGCGTATTGCCGATGGCGAGCAGGGAAGGGTGCTCTCGAACGAAATCGGTGTACAGGTCGGACGGAGGCAAATCGACTGTATCTCCGGTGGAATCATGCGCGTTAATCTCTACGCGCGTCATTCAGTATAGCTATGGCCTTGAAAGGCCGTCCAGTGTTTCATATCCCCTCTCCCTGAGGATTCACCGTAGAGGGGGATTCACCACAGAGATCACAGAGGGCGCAGAGGGGGGAGGATGGATTCCCGCTTGCGCGGGAATGACGGTGGGGGGTCTGTTTTAACCGGGCATTTTCGGGCATTTTCGGACATTTCTTTCTGGGGAAGGAGATTGCGAGGTTAGGTGTAAGGGCGTCCTCACCCCCGTACTCGATACGGGGGTGAGGGTGATGTCCACTCATGCGCATCACTGCTATTATCTAAACATACGCTAGTTAGGACGGCGGCGATGCCCGGCACCACCACTCTCGAACGAATAACCGAACTTCGAGACCGTATCGACTACCACAACCACCGGTACTACGTGCTCGACGCCCCGGAGATCTCAGACTCCCAGTACGACGACCTGATCCGGGAGCTCCGTCGCATCGAGGCCGAGCATCCCGAACTCGTCACTCCCGACTCTCCGACCCAGCGCGTCGGCGCGGAGCCGCTTGAGGGGTTCACGCAGGCCGAGCACCCCGTCCCGCTCCTGAGCCTCGGCAACGCCTTCGACGACGAGGAGTTCTTCGCCTGGCACGCTCGCGTTTCCGGCCTCCTCGAAGAATCGCAATTCGACATGGTGTGCGAACTCAAACTCGATGGGCTCGCGGTGGCCCTGACCTACGAGGACGGCCTTCTCACGCGCGGAGCGACGCGAGGCAACGGCGTGGTCGGCGAGGACGTGACCTCCAACATGCGGACTATCCGAAGCATCCCCCTCCGTGTCCCGGCTGCGGCGCCGAGCCGCTTCGAGGTTCGTGGCGAGGTCATCTTCCCCAAATCCGCGTTTGAGGCCTTCAACGAGCAGCGCATCGCCGATGGTCTCCCCCCCTACGCGCACCCACGCAACACCGCCGCCGGCTCCGTCCGGCAGCTCGACCCGCGCATGACGGCCGAACGTCCCCTCGACATCTTCGTCTACACCCTGGGCTATGCTGAGCCGATGGAGTTCGATACCCACTGGCAGTCCATAGAGGCCCTCTCCCGTCTCGGCTTCAAGATCAACCCGCACAGCCGCCTCGTCCGCACTCCCGACGAGGCGCTCGACTACTGCAGGACGTGGGTCGAGGGCTGGGAAGACCTCGACTACGGCTGTGACGGCGTGGTCGTGAAGGTGAACCGCTTCGACTACCAGCGTCATCTTGGGGTCGTGGGCCGCGAGCCGCGCTGGGCCATCGCCTACAAGTTCCCTGCCACTCAGGCTACTACACAACTTCGTAAGATCAAGGTCAACGTCGGCAGGACGGGGAGCATCAATCCCTACGCCGTCCTGGAACCCGTCAACATCAATGGCGTCACGGTCAGACAGGCGACGCTCCACAACGCCGATTACATCGCGACCAAGGACCTCCGCATTGGCGACTGGGTGGTCGTCGAGCGCGCGGGGGAGGTCATCCCCCAGGTCGTTTCGTCCGTCGTCAGCAAGCGCACCGGCGACGAGAGACCGTTCGAGATGCCGAAGGCCTGCCCAAGCTGTGTCGAGCCGGTCGTCCGCGCCGAGGGAGAGGCGGCCCATATCTGCGTCAACGTGGCCTGCCCCGCACAGCTCGTGCGTCTCCTGGAACACTTCGTGAGCAAAGGCGCGATGGATATCGAGGGGCTGGGCATCAAGCAGACAACCGTCCTGCTCGAAAAGGGCCTGATACGGCAGGTCGCCGACCTTTACACCCTCAATAAGGAAGACTTGCTGGAGCTGGAACGCTTCGGCGAGACAAGCGTCGCAAACCTCCTGTCAGCCATCGAGGCCTCGAAGGAGCGCCCATTCTCCCGCGTCCTGGTCGCCGTTGGCATCCAGCACGTTGGCGGCGAGGTGGCCGAGCTTCTCGCCCGCCACTTCCCGAATATTGACGCGCTGATGAACGCGAGTCAGGAAGACCTTGAGGCTGTGCAGTCCATCGGCCCGAAGATCGCCGAGGCAGTTGTTGCCTACTTCGCCAACGAGTCCAACCGCGCCGTGATCGAGAAGCTGCGAGAAGTCGGCGTCACCATGGAGTCCGAGCAGGCTGAGGAGACAGTCGAACAGGTCCTCGATGGCCTCCGCTTCGTCGTCACCGGCAGGCTGGAGCGCTTCAGCCGCTCGGAGATTACGGGCAGGATCAAGGACCTCGGCGGCGCGGTGAGTGGCAGCGTCAGCAAGAAGACCGACTACCTCGTCGCAGGCGAGGATGCCGGATCGAAGCTCGCCGACGCCGAAAAGCTCGGCGTGACGGTCATCACCGAGGACGGCTTCCTCGATCTCGTGGCGTCACGGTCGGGCGAGTCTTGATCTCCGGCTTCTGAGGTCTCCCCATCCATCTCTCCCAGCTTTCGCTCCTCAACGTACGCAACTACGAGCGGCTGCAGGTCGATCTGGAGCCGGGAATGGTGCTCGTGCAGGGCAACAACGGGCACGGCAAGAGCAACCTCCTCGAAGCCCTCTACCTCCTCGTCATTGCCAAGTCCCAGCGCGCGTCGACCGAGCGTGAGCTTGTCCGCCGCGAGTCCGTTGGCGTCGAGTTCTTCTCGCAGGTCGCCGCAGTCGTGCAGCGCGAGGACGGCCCCGTCCGCGTCCAAGTCGACTTCAAGAACACCGTCAACGAGTCGCACGGAGGCGAGGCCGAGAACCGCCTGAACGTCCAGAAGTACGTCCGCGTCAACGGCATCCCCCGTCGCGCGTCCGATCTGGTTGGGGAGATCAACGCCGTCATGTTCAGCGCCCAGGACCTCGACATGGTGTACGGCTCACCCGGCCTGCGCCGCCGGTATATGGACATCCTCATTTCCCAGGTCGACCGCGAATACCTCCGCGCCGTCCAGCGCTACCAGCGCGTCGTCATCCAGCGCAACCACCTGCTCAAGGGCATCAAGGCCAACCGGTCACAACCAAGCGACCTTGAGTTCTGGGACGGCGAGCTCGTCAAGTCGGGAAGCCTCGTGGTCGCCCGACGACGGGATACCCTCGACGCCCTGTCGGAAGGCGCCGCCCGGACGCACGCCACGCTCACGGACGACGGCGAAGCCCTTGAACTGGCCTATCGCCCAAGTTTCGCCATCGATGGACGCCGCACACCGGAGGACATCGGCGAGGCTATGCGAGAGTCCCTTATGCAAGTGCGCTCGCGGGAGATCGCCCAGGGCTTCTCGGTGCGAGGACCCCATCGCGACGACTTCCAGTTGCTTCTCGAGGGCATGGACGTTGGCCTCTACGCATCGCGCGGGCAGGCGAGGACGGCAGTACTCGCCCTCAAGCTCGCTGAGGCCGAGTACCTCAGCCACGCGCGAAACCGCCAGCCCATCCTGCTCCTCGACGACGTGCTCTCGGAGCTCGACGCTCCCCGCCGGCGCTTGGTGCTGGAGCGAGTGTCGAACTACAGTCAGGTCTTCATCACCACCGCCGACGTGGATGTCATCGAGCCGGGGTACCTGTCATGCATGACGCGGTTCACAGTACACCGAGGACACTTGGAGCGTGTGAATGAGTAGATCGATCATGACAGCGGCAATAGTCTCCTTGATCGTCGCCACCGTAGCCGTGACGGCCTGTTCGTCCGAACCGGAAGCGACCCCGCCACCACGTATGGCCACTACGGAATCGCAGACCCCCTCACCCACGGGCATTGCAACCGTCGAATCCGAGAACCCCGTGCCTACAAGAGTTCCGACTTCAGCATCGGACACCCCCGTACCCGCAAGCGGCCCTCTACCAAGCGTACGCGCCGAGACCGTCTTCCCCGGTGTCTCGTTCGACCGCATGGTGTTCCTGACGCACCCCGACGGGATGCCCGACCGCCTGTACCTCGTCCTCCAGCCCGGACGGATCATGGTGTTCGACAATGTGCCGAATCCGTCCTCTTCAGAGACCTTCCTCGATATCCGCAACAGGGTCAGCGACCGCGGCAACGAGGAGGGCCTGCTCGGCCTCGCCTTCGATCCCGACTACCGCAACAACGGGTACCTCTACGTCTACTACTCCGCCGCCTCGCCCAGGCGCTCCGTCATCGCCCGTTACCATGCTCCGGCGGGTACCCAACAGGCTGACCCGACTACAGAGAAGATCATCATGGAGATCGGGCAGCCGTACTCGAACCACAACGGCGGGCAGGTCACCTTCGGGCCCGACGGATACCTCTACGTCGGGCTCGGCGACGGCGGCAGCGGAGGCGATCCGAGAGGACATGGACAGAACCTTCGGACGCTGCTTGGCACGATCCTCCGCATCGACGTGAGCACGCTCGACGAGATCGGTTCCTACGCCGTGCCGCCCGATAATCCCTTCATAGGTGTGCAGGGCGCGCGACCGGAGATTTGGGCGTACGGCCTCCGCAACCCGTGGCGATTTTCCTTCGACCGCGAGACGGGGCACCTCTGGACGGGCGACGTCGGACAGAACAAGCTGGAGGAGATCGACATCATCAAGCCGGGCGCCAACTACGGCTGGAATATCGTCGAGGGATCGCTGTGCTTCCGTGACAGCCCTTGCAGCAGCGAGGGGCTTGAACCTCCGGTGGCAGAGTACGGTCGCGATGGTGGGTGCTCCGTCACGGGCGGGTACGTCTATAGAGGCCCCCGTATCCCCTCACTCGTCGGCGCCTACCTGTACGGCGACTTCTGCACCGGAAATATCTGGGCACTGCGCCACGACGGCAGTCAGGTGGTCGACCAAGCCCTGATCGCCGACACCGACCTGCAGATATCGTCCTTCGCCGAGGGGCCGGACGGCGAGGTCTACATCCTCTCCTTCACCGGCGAGATAGCGCGGCTGGCGCTCCGATGATGGAGATTCGACGGTACCGGGCATCCGACCACGACGCCGTGTGGGACCTGCACAACATCGCCCTGAACGAGGTCGGCGCGCACGCCGGAAACGGCCCTTGGGACGATGACCTCCACCGCATCGAGGCCGTGTACATCGAGGCCGCAGGCGAGTTCTACGTGGGCACCATCGACGGCCGCATCGTCGCGATGGGAGCCCTCAAACGCCTGACCGACGACCGCGCCGAGATATGCCGGATGCGGGTGCATCCCGACGTTCAACGAAGAGAATTCGGTACACGAATCCTGTCGAAGCTGGAGCATCGGGCCAGAGAAGTGGGCTTCCGAACGCTGACGCTGGAGACGACCGCCGGACAGGTCGCCGCGATTCGCATGTACACGAAGGCCGGGTACGAAGAGGTTGCCAGGGGCAGGAAGCTCGGCTTCGAGGTGATGACGTTTGAGAAGCGACTCTAGCGGCTCTCGCACAGGCGCTTGAGCTACGAGGCAGTCGAATACGCCCCGCGAACCGTTCGTGGTGAGCCTGTCGAACCATGAACGGCGGCGCCACCCTTCGACACGCTCAGGGTGAACGGGCTTCCTACTGGAAAACCTCAGTCCCTAAGCTGTTCCGCCTGATAGCCGTCCAGTCGTACTCCACGCCGAGTCCCGGCCCTTGCGGCACGGGGAAGTGCCCGTCCACCGCCGCGTCGAGCTGGTCGACGTAATCGTTCGCGTATACGGGGATGTAGTTGCCGTTTGGACCTTTCGGTCGGGAGCCTGACAGCTCGTAGTAGTTGGTGTTCCGAATGGCGGCCATGCACTGGCGCTGGGCCGGCCCTGGGCTGTGCAGCTCTATGTCGAGGCCGAGGCCCTCTGCCGCGTGGGCGAGCTTCATCGTCGCGGTGATGCCCATGTACTGCACGTCGCCGCGAACGAAGTCGGTAGCGCCGTTGACCATGAAGTCGACACGGGCCTCCAGGCCCCGAACGTGCTCCGTCAGGAGCAGCGGCGTCACCAGCAGCTCTCGCAGCTTGCGGTGCGCGAACTGCGAGATTCCACCGTCCGCCAGCGGGTCCTCGTACCAGAAGTAGCCCGCCTCGTCGCAGGCCCGTCCGACCTTGATCGCGTCCCCAAAGGTGCGGAGCGCGTTGTATGGGTCGGACATGAGGTCCATCTCCGGCCCCACACGATCGCGGAGCGCCAGAATCGTCTCGGCCTCACGTCTCGGCTCCCCGTTCTCCCAGCCATGAATCTTGAATGCGGGATAGCCAAGCTCCTTGCACTGCTCGGCGAAGTCGGCCATCTCCTCGGGGGACTTCAGCTCGTCGTGCTCGGTGGCGTGAACGCTGGCGGGGTAGGTCGGGAGGGTCGTGCGATAGCCGCCAAGAAGCCGGTGAATCGGCGCGTCGTGGTACTTGCCGGCGAGGTCCCAGAGGGCGATATCGACGGCAGAGATGCCGATCTCGGCCTGCTGGCGCATCGCCTGCTTGACGCGAGAGTAGATGTACTCGCGCTCAAGCGGGTCCTGCCCCACGAGCAACTCGGCGACGACGCACGCCCCTGCGTACTCGACAGGCCCGCTCCATACGTACTCGCCGGATACGCCGATGTCCGTGAAGATCGTGATGGCGTGACCGGTGTTGGTGATCGACTCGCCCGGGGAGTACGTCGGCCCGTGCTCACCCCGCGCAAGGTCAGAAAGCTCGTAGGTGAACGTCTCGATCTCGACCTTGGTGATTCGCGGTTTGGACATGGTGTCTCCCTTTCGGTTCGCCTGATTTCCGCTTGGGGATCAGACTGGCTGATAGCGCTCGACACGAATGTCATTCGACCGCGCGCGCATGCGAGATGCGTCGTACCACGCCTGCATCCGAAGCAGCATATCCATACTTACGCCAAAGGCCTTCTCAATCCGCAGTGCCATCTCCGGAGACAGGGCGGCGTTGCCGTTCAGCAGGTCGGACAGCGTTGCACGCCGGACGCCCAGGATCTCGGCTGCCTGTGTAACGTTCAAGCCCAGATCCTCGATAATTTCCATACGGACGAACTCGCCCGGATGAGAAGGCGTCATGTTGACCTTGACTTCGTCGGTAGCCATTAGTGGTAGTCCTCCAAGTTCAGGCGGTCAATGAAGCCGTCCTGTTCTTCAAATGTGATCCGCCAATTGCCGGATACGGATACGCTCCACACGTACTGCTGGTTCCCGGAAAGTCTGTGTATGCGCCAGCCGCGGGGTGCGGTTGCAATGAAGGTGCTCATATCCTTAGACAAGACTAGAGCCGTCAAAACGTTGCGTACTCTACCCACCAATCTGGGTCCCAGCGATCGAGGGTTGTCCTCTTCGATCAAACGCCTCAGTCCTCTATGGCGGACGGAGCGAATGATCATGCCATTAAGTGTACGGTATTACAGTACACTAGACAAGCACTATAGGCGGAAGAACGAACGCCCATACCAACCGTCGGTGTCGGAACCCACGGACCTACGCCCAAGACGAGTAGGCAATGAGGGATACAACCATACACGCCTACCCCTCGGCAATGACGGGGTTGCTGAGGACGCCGACTCCCTCGATGTCGATCTCGACCACGTCGCCGGGGGCGATCGGGCCGACGCCCGACGGCGTTCCCGTAAGGATGCAGTCTCCCGGCTGGAGGGTCATGGCATCGCTGATGTAGGACACGAGCTTGGGGACGGAGAACAGGAGGTCGGAAGTGCTTCCGTCCTGCCTCGTCTCGCCGTTGAGCCTGGTCTGTATTCGCAGATCGGACGGGTCGAGGCCGGTGGAGATGACGGGGCCGATTGGGCAGAAGGTATCGAACCCCTTGCCGACGAGAATCGCGCCCATCTTCATCTCTGGGAACTGGATTGTCCGCTCGCTCACGTCGTTGCCGCACGTGTAGCCGAGCACGTAGTCGAGGGCCTCGTCCTCCGACACGCGGCGGGCGTTCTTGCCGATTACTACGGTCAGCTCGCACTCGTACTCGGTCTGCTTGGTCTCCTTGGGCAGGACTATGGCGTCGCCGTGTCCGATGACGCTGGTGTTGGGCTTCATGAACAGCATGGGGAACTCGGGCTTGTTCATGCCGATTTCCTCAATGTGCTTGGTGTAGTTGAGGCCCACCCCGATGACCTTTCGAGGCTCGACGGGCGGTAGGACGCGCACGGCGTCAAGGTCCGCGACCGCCTCACCCACGGAAGAGTCCTCGAACGGGGAGCCGATGAGCTCCCGGATCGAGCCGTCGTCTTGGAGCGCGCCGTAGGTCGCCGCGCCGGTTGCTTCATATCGAACGATCTTCATCTCCGCCTCCGCGTTGATTTCGGCAACAACTCTACCATACATTCGTGGGGGTAGGAGCACGGCCCCCTCTCCGTATCTCTCTCCCCCGCCGGTCTGAGAGGGGTGGGCATTCAGCTCTTGCCGCACTTTGAAAGCACCCCCGCCACTGCCATTCTGAACGTAGTGAAGCGGAGTGAAGAATCTAAAATGCCCGTCCCAAGGCAGCGCCGACATGGAGAATTCCTATCCTGTCGGCGAGGATGCGGATGGCGCGCCGGCTAACCCGTCTTGCAGTGGTGGATTTTAGATTCCTCGCTACGCTCGGAATATTTCATGAGGGCTGTCACCCTCACCACCTGGAATGAAAATATGCACGCGGCGGAGGACGGGCAACCACAAGGGTTGCCCCTACGACAGGTTTGCCGGGGGTTATTTTCAGAGGAATCACTCATGCAGGCCGAGCCTGCACACGGAGGGATAAAAATGGGCGCGGAACGAAGGCGGGCAACCACAAGGGTTGCCCCTACAGCGGGTTTGCCGTGGGTTATTTTCAGAGGAATGACAGGGAGACGAGGCCGGATCGTAGCTACAAATCCGTTTTGCCTACCGCTGTCCGCCCGCTGGGGGAGAGATGCGGAGAGGGGGCCTTCGCAATTCAACTCACGAAGACTGAAACAGCTACAATTGACGCCGGGCCGTTGACGTGAATTATTCGATATGATAAGATACTTCGAGTTAGTGAAAGTAATAAGGTGACGATGAACCCCGACAGAAAAGAACTAATTGACCGCATCGCCGCGAGCATGGACCGCATGAGAAGGCTTGGAAGAGCGCGCATGCGGGACGATCTTGCCGGATTCGACATGACGATGCCGCAAGTCCGCACGCTGTATTTCCTCAGTCGTGGTCCCCAGCGAATGAAGGACATTTCCGATCACCTGATGCGAGGGATGCCGTCTGCCACCAGCATGATCGACCGGCTCGTCAGGAAAGGGTACGTCGAGCGCGTTCCCGACCCGTCCGACCGCCGCGTGGTGCTCTGCCAGATAACCGAACCCGGCAGGGAGATGCTCGACCGCTTTTCTCGCATGGGAGCGGTGGGATTCGAGGCGATATCGGAGTCACTGACGGACGATGAACTGGACACAATAGCGCCGGCATTGGACATTCTCGTCGATGCAATGGCACGGCAGACGTCGTCTGAGTCGGACGAATGCTGCAAGGATAAGCGGGAGGGGACATGACGCATCTATTGATTGCATACAGGAGGCAGCAGCAATGATGTCAGGTGGCATGGGCGGCGGCTACGGCCGAGGCGGCTATTCCGGCGGCATGGGGCCGGGCGCGATTCGCCGCATGGGCGAAATGGGCCTCGACCAGGACGAGGACGGCAAGCTGTACGACCACAGTGTCGTCATGCGGCTGGTCAAGTATTTCCGTCCGTACAAGACTATCGTCACCATCGCCTTCATCGCCACGATGGTCTACACGGTAACCGTTGTGGGCCTTCCGCTCATCGTCGCATGGGTCATAGACGACTTCATCGGGACGGGCGATCTGTCCGGACTGAATCTGGCGGTCGGCCTCTTCATCGCCGTGGCCGCCGTGCAGTTCCTGTCCAGCTATCTCAACATGCGCCTGATGGCCCTAGCGGGTCAGGACGTCCTGCGCACGCTCCGGGTGGAACTCTTCAACCACATCCAGCGCCTCTCGATGTCGTTCTTCGACAAGAACGAGACAGGGCGAATCATGTCGCGTGTGCAGAACGACGTTCGCCAGCTTCAAGAGGTGATATCGATCTTCGTCAACAGCCTGGGGCAGGTACTCAGCCTGATCGGGATAATCGGGGCGATGGTGTTCATGAACCCACTCCTCGCCCTCATCACTCTCTCGGTCATCCCCATCCTCTTCATCGCGCTGAACGTCTGGCAGCGGTTCGCCCGCAAGTCGTTCATGCGTGTTCGCACGGCCATCGCGGAGGTCAACTCCGGTCTGCAGGAGAACATCTCAGGGGTGCGCGTCGTCCAGAGCCTCAACCGCGAGGAGACGAACATCCGCAGGTTCCAGCAGTCGAACGTTCAAAACCTCGAGGCGAACCTTCAGGCGAGCCGCCTGTCCTCCGCCCTGCTCCCCACGGTTGAGATTCTCACGTCTCTTGGACTCGCGCTGGTCGTCTTCTTCGGCGGCTATATGGTCTTCCAGGAGACCATCCAACCGGGGGTCCTCGTCGCCTTCGCGTTGTTCATCCAGCGGTTCTTTGAGCCTGTGCGCACCCTCACCCAGGAGTACGGCTCGCTCCAGCGCGCCATGGTCTCCGGTGAGCGCATCTTCGAGATACTGGACATGGACCCGGACGTCGTGGAGAAGGACGACGCCGTCGATCTGCCCCCGGTGAAGGGGGAGATCAGCTACAGGGGCGTCGGCTTCCACTACCACGAGGAAGAACCCGTCCTCCAAGATGTCGACCTTGAGATTACTGCCGGGCAGACGGTGGCCTTCGTTGGACCGACCGGCGCGGGAAAGACGACCATGGTCTCCCTGCTCCTGCGGCTCTACGACGTGAAGGAGGGCCAAATCACCATCGACGGGATGGACATTCGCGACATCGCCCTCGAATCGCTCTACCGGCAGGTGAGCGTCGTACCCCAGGAGCCGTACCTCTTCTCCGGCTCCACGGTGGCCGAGAACATCCGCTACAACCGCGAAGGAGTAACGGACGAGCAGATCGAGAACGCCGCGAAGGCGGTGGGAGCTCACGACTTCATCACCGACCTCGAACAGGGCTACGCCACGCCATTGCAGGAGCGCGGCGGGAACCTCAGCATCGGCCAGCGCCAGCTCATCAGCTTCGCGCGCGCCATCGTCGGCGAGCCGCACGTCCTGATTCTTGACGAGGCCACGGCGAGCGTCGACACCAACTCGGAGATGCAGATCCAGCGGGCCTTGGCGGACATGTTGCGAGGCCGGACCGCCGTCGTCATCGCGCACCGTCTCTCCACGATCAGGAACGCGGACATGATAGTCGTCCTGAGCGAAGGCCAAATCGCCGAGCGCGGCACCCACGAGGAGCTCATGGCCCAAAAGGGCCTCTACGCTCGTCTCCAGTCGCTCGACGGCCCCGAAGGACAGCGACCTCAACGGCCGGGTGGCCCCGGAGGGCATGGATCTCGTCGGCCAGGCGGTCCCGGTATGCCCGGCGGCCCGGGAGGGCCTGAAGAATGGGCGAAAAGACGGCGTATGGGCGGTGGAGGCCCAGGAGGCCGACGCCCACCTGGCGGCGGCCCCCCACCGGGGATGCGTGGAGAGGGCTGAGAAGGCCATAGCAGGCCCATTCGATTGACAGTAGTCATGCCCTTCGACAAGCTCAGGGCGAACGTACTCTGTGTTGAGACCCGTTCGTGCTGAGCTTGTCGAAGCACGAGTCGGCAGGGTCGTCCAGGCTTTATGCTGTCGTTTACAGCCAGCGGCTCAACTCTCGACATCCACCACCGCGACGCGCTCGACGATGCGCCCGCGGTCGTACACTATTCGCTCTTCGAGGACGCCGTTTCGGCTGCGGATGAGCCACTCGCCCTCTTTGCGGCCGTCGCGGGAGTTGCCGCGGATGGGCGCGTATCGTCCCTCGAACTTCTTCGCGCCGGTTTCGTGGTAGGAGCAGTAATAGCCGGTGTAGAGACCCTCGTGGAACGTCGCCTCGCTCTTGAGTTGGCCGTTGGGGTAGTACAGCTTCCAGGGGCCATGCTTCTTGCCGTTCTTGTGCTCGCCCTCACGCATGACACGTTCCTCCTATGGGAAGGCAAGAGTGACACACGGCGCCCATGCAATGCAACGGCGAGAGTTTCAGCTAACCGCCGTGTCTGAGGGCCTCAACGGCGACCGACGGCGCCCAGCCCTGAAGGTCGCCGCCGGGAAGGGAGATACGCACCCATCCCTGGCGCGAGTCGATGAGGCGGACTTGCGCACCGCTGTGAAGTGTGAACTCCCTGTCGTACTGCTCGCCTGGCCCGCTCACGACATCAACCGTTGATGCGACTACCACTCCGCTATCGTCATTCGGGTTGGCATAGAGCATACTCAGTAGAAGGAGAAACGACAGGAGCGTGGCGGCGGACGCGACGAACGCGCCGTTTCTCACTGCCTCCCTTCGCGGTATCGCCCGCCATACGATGAGCGTCCCTATGGCAAGAGCGCTTGCAATCCACAGGAGCAGCGACAGGACGCCCATCTCGCCAACGGTGACCCACCGACGGGCGGCGTTGGACACGCTTGCGAAGAGGGACTCTCCTCCCGACTCTACCCTGTCCGTCCTGCCCCGGGCGAGTTCGAGGTTGGCCCGAATATCGGCGTCGCGCGGGGAAAGCTCCTCGGCGCGAAGGTAGTTGAGGACGGCCCGGCCAATATCGCCGTCCTTGAAGTAGGCATTGCCGAGGTTGTAGTAGAGGGCGGCGTCCTCGTATCCACTGGCTACGAGGGCCTCGTACTGCTGGGCGGCAGCGGCATATTCTTCGTCCTCGTACTGCTCGTTCGCCTCGTCCATCAGGTCCGTCGGGGACGGCGCTTGTGCGAGCGCCACACCAACGACGACGACAGCCCCGCCGAGGCCGGCTAACAAGGCGATGGCGCATCGTCGGAACCACGTCATGCGTCTATGGCCTCATCGAGGTCGCTGAGGAGCTTTGCGGTCCTTTCGAAGTGCTCCGTCGCGGCTAGGGAATCGCCGATCTCAGGCGCGTACTTCGCCATCTCTGCCGCGCCCAGGACGCCCTCCACCTGCACAGCCAGATCGAGCGGGACGCCAAGGCCCTGCAGCCACTTATCGAGCGCCTCGTGCGTCAGTCCGGTCACGGACACGTCGAGTCGAGCGGCGAGATACTCCAACAGGATATCGGCCACGGCCACCCTTGGATCGGCCCCGGACTCCCCCGCGACCGCCAGGGCGCTCCGCGCGGCGGGCAGGGCGTTGCGCTTGCGTGCCGCGGCGATGCCGCTCCTGGAAGCCGTTTGCCTGCGCCTCCACGCCACGGCGCCCGCAATGGCAAGCAGAGGGACGCCCCAGACCGCCCAGTACACGGCGCTGCCGGTGAGGCCGCCACCGGACTCATGGAGAGAGGACGGCACGGGCTTGATATGCCGGACGTCCGACCCGGCGCGCTCGACCGCCGTTCCGTCTCCCGGCAGCGGGGGAAGCGGTGACATGCCGTCACCTTCGGCTATTGACATGACGATAGGCTGCGACGCGGCCTCGACATACTCATCGATGCTCGGATCGTAGTAGGTATATCCTATCTCCGGGACGGTCAGGAGGCCCGCTTTCTGGGGCACCAGGACGCTGTTGTAGGTGCGAGTTCCCACGAACCGCCCATCGATCAGTCTGCTGGACGTATCGGACGGCGATTCGAAGACGCGCCAGTCATCGAAATCAGGCCATGCGGGGTCGGGCAGCGAGTCGATATTGCCCTCACCCACGACCCTGACGGCGAGTTGCACGGGTTCGTTGACCTTCCCGTCCGTGCTGTCTACGTCGGCGGAGATGTTGAACTTGCCGACCGCGCCGGTGAACTCTGCCGGGGCTCCCAAGGGCAGGGGCAGCACCTCTACGACTATCGGTTCCGCCTCCAGGTAGTTGGGCGCTTCGAAGAAGTCGATGGGTACCGTCAACCCCGTCGGCTCTATCACCAGCGTGCCGACGACAGTCGGGAAAAGGACAGTAGTGAGCTTGACTACTTGGTACCGGTTGGAGCCTATCGTCTCGGTGTACTCGTCCTGATCAGGCTCCTGGATTTTCCAGAAACCGGAGAAGCCGGGCTCAGAGAGGCGAGGCTGACCGTACCGGCCGAACGAGGGGAAGAGCGCCGAGCGACGGTAGAACTTGAAGGTGTAGGTGATCTGCTGGCCGAGATAGGGCGTCTCATCGTCGACTTCCGCAGTGACGAACATCGAGCCTTCCGCGGAAGGTGGACCCTGCGACGAGGCCTGCCCCTGGCCGGGAACGGGGGTTGAGACACCAAGTCCCTGGAATACCTCAACCTTGATCGGTTCGGTCCGATACGTCTGACCGCTGATCGTAACTGAGATCGGGTCGATCGTTACTGTGCCGACCTTGGTAGCCACGAACTGGTAGAGGTACGAGAACGTGTAACCGCTCGTCCCACCGCGAATCCACGTCTGCCTCTGAATCGAGGGTGGTCCCATTGGGCGAAGTCCGTCGAATTCGGGAATCGCCGGCTGCTGGGGATTGAGTGACCCGTCTATCCTGACCCGGAGGGTGAGATCCTCGCCGACGGCAAGCTCGTTCTTATCGACCTCAGCGGTGACCTCGATTGTCTGCTGCTGGGCGTGGACGGCAGGGATCGCCACGGCCATGAGTGTCACGGCAAGGGCGATGCCGGTTATGGAGCGTCGTATGTTCCGGGAATATGGCACTTAGGTGTTTACCATGGATTTTGGGATGGAGACTCGGACGGAACAAGGACTTGCTGCAGGCGTTCCTGAAGGGTCTCCGCGTCCTCGCTCACGCTTTCCAGTAGTTGCCGGGCCTGCTCCGGAGTTATCGGCTCGGTCTGCGGGCGCTGCGAGGGCTGCGGCTGCTCTTGCTGCTGGTCATCCTGCTCGTTGTCCTGCTGTTGGTCTTGCTGTTCGTCCTGCTGTTCCTCGTTCTCCTGCTCTTGCTGCTCTTGTTCGTTCTGCTCGTTTTGCTGGTCCTGTTGTTGGTCCTGCTGCTGTTCCTGCTCTTGCTCCTGAGGGCCGGGCTCCTGATTTTCGTCCGGCTCTTCGCCCTGTTCCTGCTGTTCCTCTTGAGGCAGCATCGACATAGCCAACTCGAGATTGTGCTTGGCGTCGTCGTTTTCGGGCTGGATCCGCAGCACCTCTTTGTATGCCTCGATGGCTTGGGGATACTGCTCCGTGTCAAAGTATACGTTACCCGTGTTGAAGAACCCCTCCGCCCGCAGGTCTCCCTCGGCGTATCTCAACGCCTCTTCGTACTCCGCGAGGGCCTCGTCGTACCGCTGCATGCGATAGTGGGTGTTACCGGCGTTGTAATACGGCTCGCCTTTCTCCGGTTCACTTTCCTGCGCCTCTTCATAGGCGCCAAGCGCTTCTTCGTAGGCGTCGAACGCAGCCTCGGGGGCTTCCTCGGACTGCGCTCTCTCGAACTGATCATTGCCTGAGTTGTTCACCTGCGCGGGTGTCTGCGTACAGGCTGCAAGGAAGAGGACGAGGGTCGACGCGCCTATCACGCTCCATCGATCAAGCATGGCCCGCCTCCTCGACGACGGTCGTGCGCCGTCTCCAAAGCGAGAAGGAGAACCTGTCGGTCATCACCTCGGCGAGCACGAGCGAGAGTATGCCCGCGAGCAGGAAGATCTGGAATCGTTCGATCTGCTTGCGGTTGAACTCGCTCTCAAGGCTCTCGTCCTGGAACGACTGGATCTCGTCGACGAGCCCGGCAATGGCTCCGCGCTCCGCCGCGCGGAAATACCTGCCCCCACCCGCCCGCGCGACCTCCTGGAGCGTGGCCTCGTCCAGGCTGGAGATGACGACACGCCCCTGGTCGTCCTCGCGGTAGCCGGTGACGTTGCCCTGCGCGTCGTACACGGGGATTGGCTCGCCCTCCGGCGACCCGAACCCGACCGTGTAGATGACGGCGCCTTCCTCCGCCGCCTGTCGGGCGGCTCCGATGGGATCGCCCTCGTGGTTCTCGCCATCCGTCATGATGACGATGATCTTCTGGCTCACGCGCTCTTCGTTGAATCCGGTCATCGCCGTCTCTATCGCCTTGGCTATCACCGTGCCCTGCCTCGAGATGATGCCGGGGTTCGCGTTGCGGAGATAGGTCCGCGCGGTGGCGTAGTCGAACGTCAGCGGGAACTGGATGAAGCTCGCCCCGGAGAACAGGACGATGCCGACCTCGTCGCCGGTGAGCCCCGACATCATGTCCGATATTTCCAGCTTGGCGCGTTCGAGACGGGTCGGCTTGAGGTCCTGAGCCAGCATACTGCGCGAAATGTCGAGGGCGACCATGACCTGCACGCCTCGATGCTCGACGATTTGCACGTCGCTGCCCCACTGCGGACGGGCGAGCGCAAAGATGATGAGGGAGACGCCGACGAACCACAGGATCAACCTGCGACGGCGCATTCCCCTGTTGACGGACGTGCTGAGCCGCTCGATGAGGGCGGGATCGCCGATCCGCCGCACGGATGCGTCACGGCGCGAGAAGGCCCACCACACGAAGATCATCAGCGCCGGAAGCGCTATCAGGGCATAGAGATATTGCGGCGCGCCGAATGTCATCTCACGGTATCTTTCTGAATACGGTCTGCGAAAGGATGAGCTCCAGCAGGAACAGCAGAAGGGCCGGGACCAGGAACCACACAGCAAGCTCGCGATAGGTGGTGAAGTGGAGTATCTCGATCTCAGACTTCTCCAGGGCGTTGATCTCCTCGTAGATGCCCCGCAGCGCCGCCGTGTCCGTCGCGCGGTAGTACTTCGCGTTCGTGATCTCCGCTATCTGCTGGAGCGTCTCTTCGTCGAGCGAGCCTCGCTGCATCACGACGCCGCCACCGAACGGGCCTAGCTGCGGGTCGGCCCCGGAACGGGGCGGTCTGCCCACTCCGATGGTGTACACCTTGATGTCCAGCGCCTCCGCGGCGGTGGCGACCGTAACGGGATCGAGATCGCCCGCGTTGTTGACGCCGTCAGTGAGCAGGGTCACGAGCTTGTTCTCGACGGCCGAGTCCTTCAGCATGTTCGCGGCAGTCGCCATACCGCTCCCGATAGCCGTTCCGTCCTGGATTCGCAGCCTGTCGGCGAGATCGACCTCGTCCAGTAGTCGGAGGAGGACATCGTGGTCGAGGGTGGGAGGGCTTTGGACGAAGGCGTCCCGCGAGAAAACGACGAGACCAATCCGGTCGTACTTCCGCTCCACTATAAAGTCGGCGATGATCTCCTTGGCCGCATCGAGCCGGTGCGGGTCGAAGTCCTGCTGGCCCATGCTGCCCGAAATGTCGAGCGCGATGGCGATGTCCACGCCCTCGCCGCGTATGACCTCCCGCGCGTCGGCGGACTGCGGCCTGGCGACCGCGATAATAACGAGGGCGAGCGCCACGAAGCGCAGCCCCGGAACGTAGGGCATCACGCGGACACGCAGGGAGCTTCCGATCCCCGATACGAGACCGGTATCGGCGTACCTCATGCCGACGGGGGACATCCGCCGCTTCCACAGGTACGGAAGGGCGGCCAGTAGGGCAACCCCCGGCAAGAGGAGGAGAAGCCATGGAGACCCGAAGCTCAGGTCGTTCACGCGGGCGCCTCCTGCTGGGTATACGTGCCGTTCTGCGACGGCTCTTCCGGCTGGAAGGCGGGCCGCGTGACCTCCACGATGTACCTCGCCTGGCCGGAGGCCTCGTAGGCCTGGGACACGGCGGGAGTGTACTTGGCGAACTTCACCAGATCGGCCTCTTGCAGCAGATCGAGAACGAGCTTGGCGTCATCGTAGTTCAACGTCGACCGCCTGAGCGCCGCCCATATCTCGTCCGTCGTCATGTCGATGGCGTCGACCGGGCTCACGTCCCTCAGGTACATCGCTTGGACGTAGACGCGCATGGCGTCGGCAACGAGCGTGTAGTGCTCCTTGAATCTCCCGTCCTCCGGCAGGTCGAGCCGCTCGATGCGGTCGAGTTCCTCGATGGCGATCTCCCACGGGGTCCGGGTGTCGACAACGGGCAGGCCCTCGTCACTACGAAGACGGCGGTAGACGAGGTACCCAAGCACAAACAGCGTAATCAAAGCTCCCAGTAGTATGATAAGGCCGGTCAACGTGGCCGCACCTTGCACGATAGGCTGCTCTAAAATCGGTGTGGAGAGATCGGCCTGGGGCCGGATGTCCTTCGGCTCCGCGTCCGGGCCCGGCAGGACTGATCCTACGGTCAACTCCTTCGGAAGTGGGAACGCCTGCTCGACTGTCCCATCCGGTCCTCGAACGGAAATGGGCAGATCAGGTGTCTGCACCGTGCCCCTGCCGAACACCACCGCCGTGATCGTCTGGGTCGTCGTCATCATTCCGTCGTCGTTGACAACGGTCTGCGCTTTAGACTGTTCCCTGACCTCGAATTGCCCCCAGGAACTGTTGGGAGGCAGCCTTTGAATCACTACACGGTGGTCGTTCGGGTGTGTGACTTCCAGCGTGAAGGTAACCTCGTCCCCGAAGCTCAAAGTGGGAGGCTCCACACTCAGAGAAATTCGAACTTTGGATAAAACATCTTCCTGCGCGAAGGCCGTCCCGAATGCCCCTGCGGCGAGCAGCGCGGCGGCGAGCACGGAAAGCCAGATACGGCACCGACTGCGCCATTGGAAATGCACCACGCGCGACACGCCTACACTCCCTGCGCCAGCCGTCGGAGCCGGTTCTTGAAGAACGAGGCCACCTCGGCTACGTAGTCCCTGTCCGTGGTTACGTTCACGCGGTCGACTGCCGCCGAGGAAAAGACCTCGCGTTTCTCCTCGACGAAGCGCGCCACCTTCTCGGAGAACGTCCGTCTCCACGCCGAGCTGCTCGTATCCACCCAGCGGATCTGCCCGGTCTCGGCATCCTCCAGCGCGATGATGCCCACGTCGGCTATCTCGCGCTCCATTGGGTCGTCGAGATCAAACGCCACCACGTCGTGGCGGCGGCTCGTGGCGAAGAGGGCCTGCCGGTACGAGTCCGGTTCCGCGAGGAAGTCGGAGATGACGAACACGATGCTCCGCCGCTTGAGCAGCACGTTGATCGTATCAAGGGCCAGCCGGATGTCGGTGCCCGTTCCCTCAGGCTCGAACACCAACAGGTCGCGCACCATGCGGAGGACGTGGCTCCGTCCCTTGCGCGGCGGAATGAGGAGCTCCACCCTGTCGGTGAAGATCAGCAGACCGACCTTGTCATTGTTCGTCGTGGCCGCAAACGACATGACCGCGGCAAGCTCGGCGGCGAGCTCGCGCTTGAAGCGGTTTCGGGTACCGAACTCTCCGGAGCGGCTCGCGTCGACAACCAGCATGACCGTAAGCTCCCGCTCCTCGGCGTAGCTCTTGACGTGAGGCTCTCCCGTGCGGGCCGTGACGTTCCAGTCTATCGTGCGCACGTCGTCGCCGGGGTGGTACTGCCGCACCTCGACGAACTCCATGCCCCGGCCCTTGAACACCGAGTGGTACTCGCCCGCGAAACTGTCGTTGACGAGCTTCCGCGTCGTGATCTCGATTCGCCGGATCTTGGCGATGAGGTCGTTGGTTAGCATGTCGTTGGGGTTCTTCGTGTTTTCATCGTAATCTCGCTGTGCGAAATCTCCGGATTCCAGCCTTCCCAGACTCTTGCCTTACCCCCTCTCCCGTCGTGGGAGAGGGTTGGGGTGAGGGTTTCGGGACTTACGGCACTTCGAGGTTGTCGAGGATGCGCTGCACGATCTCGGCGGACGTGACCTCTTGTGCCTCGGCCTCGAAGGTCGTGATGACGCGGTGCCTGAGGATGTCCGGCGCAAGCTGCTTGACGTCGTCGGGCGTGACGTAGCCGCGACCCTTGAGGAACGCGTGCGCCCTCGCCGCCGAGATCAGGAAGATGCCCGCGCGGGGCGAAGCGCCGTAGGAGATCATGTTCTTCAACTCGTCCAGTCCGGCTATGCCCGGGTCTCGCGTGGCGATCACGAGGTCGAGCACGTAGTCCTTGACCTTCTCGTCGACGTAGACCTGCCGCACGATCTCCCGCGCGTTCAGGATGTACTGCGGGTCGATGACCGGCTTCACCTCCGGCAGCGGCCCCGCCGTGATCCGCTCGATGATCTCCCGCTCTTCGGAGCGCTCCGGGTATTCGACGATGACCTTCAGCATGAAGCGGTCGACCTGCGCCTCCGGCAGGGGGTACGTGCCCTCCTGCTCGATGGGGTTCTGTGTCGCGAGAACGAGGAAAGGCGCCTCGATGGGGTACGTCTGGTCGCCTATGGTGACCTGGTTCTCCTGCATCGCCTCCAGCAGCGCGCTCTGCACCTTGGCGGGCGCGCGGTTCACCTCGTCGGCGAGGATCAGGTTGGCGAAGATCGGCCCCTTGCGTACACTGAACTCGCTCGTGCGGGGATTGTATATCTGCGTCCCTATCAGGTCGCCTGGCAGGAGATCGGGGGTGAACTGGATGCGCGAGAATCCCGCGTGGATCGCTTCGCCGATGGTCTTGACCAGGAGCGTCTTGGCCAAGCCCGGCACGCCCTCCAGCAGGATGTGCCCGTCGGCCAGCAGGCCGACCAAGGCCCGTTCGACGAGCCGGTCCTGGCCGATGATCGTCTTCCGGATCTCCGTTACGAGATCGTGGACGAACGGAGCCTCCTTCTCCACCATCTCGTTTATCTGGCGTACGCCCGCAAGGTCCATCATGGCTGCTGGAAACTCCTGTGACAAGTTGTGAGACGGCGCGCGGCGCGTGACATGCGCAGCCCCCGTCGTTCATATACAGTAAACGAGGAACGACTGCAAACGGTTAGCCTGCGCGAAAGGCTAGCGAATGGCGTGGCATAAGACCGCATTCTAGGAAAACCCCCGCCCTCGATCATTTGGCGCGACCCAACCGGAGCCGTGAACACGGAACGACTCAAGACCGCCCTCGCCATCCTGGGACTGACCGTCCTCGTGGTGGTGGCCGTCGATCTGCTGGGCCGTGCGGCGTCGGCAATCGACCATCGCTTCTTCAACCCTCCCGTCCTCGACAGCGTGTCCGGCGCTCTCGACGAGCGGCAGTTCGCGGCGGCATACGACGGGGCCGGCTACGACGTGGCGACCCTCTTCCGCGAGTTCCACGCGACCGAGCGCATCGTCTACGAGCCGTACACCATTTGGGACAGGCGGTACCACCCCGGCGACCTCATCAACATCGACCTCGAGGGATTCCGCCACACCACGAACAACTCCGACGCCGAGGACGCGCTGAGTGTATGGGTGTTCGGCGGATCGACCGCCTGGGGCGAGGGCGCGCCCGACGACGAGACCATCCCCAGCCATCTCGCAAGGCTGATGAACGCGTGGGGCGTCGACACGACGGTCAAGAACCTCGGCGAGCGCGGCTACGTCTCGACGCAGGAGGTCGTCTTCCTCTACCGCGAGCTGCAGGCGGGCAGGCGGCCGGACGTGGTCGTCTTCTACGACGGCATCAACGACGCTGCCGCCGCGTCGAACTGGCCGGAGGTGCCGGGTTCGCACGTCAGCCTCCACCGCATCCGCGACCGCTTCCAATTCGGCGAGGTGCCCTCGGAGCGTCGGCGGGACTTCGTGCGCTCGCTCGGCATCTACAAGGCGTCGCGCATCGTCCTCGATAGATTGGAAGCGAGAGAGAGGTCGGCTCGCCAGCGGCAGGACGACGCGGACATAGACGTCACGCCGAGGCACCTCGATGCCAACTTCCGCTTCCTCGGTGGGCAGGCGGTCGATGTCTGGCTTGCGAACCGAGAGCTTGTCATGGCACTTGGCGACGAGTTCAGTTTCACTGCCCTGTTCGTCCTTCAACCCAGTCTGTGGACGGACGGCAAGCCGCTCCACGTCTCGGAGAAACGCATCCTTGCCGAGCACCTCGAACGACGCGCAATGACGCACATCATGGCCACACGCGCCGAGATGTCGAACATCCTCGGTGAGCGCCGAAGAGACGGCACGCTGCCGTCAAACGTCCACGACCTCGCCGACGTGTTCTCCACGGTGCAGGAGCCGGTCTACATCGACTACGTGCATACGTCAGGGCCGGGCTATCGCATCGTAGCGGAGTCATTGTTCGAAAGACTCAAGGAGCACCTGTGTCTGGAGGAGCCGCCGAACGTCTCGGAAAGGGTCGTGGACGCGATAGATGCTAGGTGTGGGTGAGGGTGTGCCTTCAGGAGTAAAGGTACCTGTACATTACCCAGTTTACTGTCATTCCGAACGCAGCGTAGCGGAGTGAGGAATCTAAGGTCCTTGCTATTCGAGACTGTCCTGCAGTCCTACGGAGCCCTCGTCCCACGTGCAGCGCCTGAGATTCCTCCCTGCGGTCGGAATGACAGACTAGGGAATCAGAAGTTCACAAAAGGCGAGGAAGAACGACCGTCCTCTTGAACGCGCTATAATACCTCCCGACACCATGTCCCCTCTCCCCTCCGTCGAGTTTGTCATTCCCGTCCTGAACGAGGAGCGCGCGCTGCCCGTGTGCATCGAACGCCTTCACGGGTTCCTCGGCGAGACCATGCAGGCCTACGACTGGCGCATCGTCGTAGCCGACAACGGCTCGACCGACCGTACTCCGGCCGTCTGCGCGGAGCTATCACACAAGTATGAGGGAGTCGGGTACCTGCGGCTGGAGGAGCGCGGACGGGGCAGGGCGCTCCGCACGGCTTGGCTGGCTAGCGATGCCGACTACCTGTGCTACATGGATGTCGATCTCTCGACGGAGCTTGAGGCGATACCGCCGCTGATCGACTCGCTTGCAAAGGGAGGATTCGATCTTGCCATCGGTTCGAGGCTCAAGAAGGGGGCGAACGTCGTCGGGCGGACGCTCAAGCGCGAGGTAGTATCGCGGTGCTACAACCTCATCATCCGGTCGATGTTCTTCGTGAGGTTCCGGGACGCGCAGTGCGGCTTCAAGGCTATCAGTCGGAAGGCCGCGAGAGAGCTTGCCCCCCTCGTGCTCGACAACGGATGGTTCTTCGATACGGAGCTGCTGATTCTGGCCGAGAAGAACGACTACCGTATCTTCGAGCTGCCGGTCAAGTGGACGGACGACCCCGACACGAGGGTCAAGATCGTCAAGACGGCGTACGACGACATGGTGGGGCTGTTTCGCCTGCGCTTCGGCGGGCTGAGGAGCGCGTCAAAACGGCTGAAAAGGTAGGGGCGGGTTTCAAACCCGCCCCCTTGCAATTGTCCCCGATCTGGACTGCTACCAGATGTCGAAGACTGCTTGGACGGTCAGGGTGAGGTCGAGCGATCCGCCGCTGATGGGAGTCGTCGGTGCAAAGGCCGTGGCGAGGGCCCTGGTCTCGGCGAAGAAGTCTTGCACGACCGGCACGTCGCTTACCTCCGTGACGTAGACGAGCTTGCCGAGCGTCACGCCGGTGAGGGTTGCGAATTGGTTCGCATTCTCCAGGGCGGCCTTCACGGCGTCTTCGCGAAGCTGCGCCGTGTAGGCGCTCGGGTCCTCGATGGAGAAGTCGATGCCGTTGATCCTGGTCGCGTCGCCGCCTGCAGTCGCCACGTCGTCGATGATCTCTCCGACCGCGTCGAGGTCACGGATCTTGATGACGGCGGTGTTGCTGACCTGGTAGCCGGTGAGGACACGCTTGTTCGAGGTGACGCCCTCGCTCACGACCTCCTGGTACTCGTAGCGCGGCCAGATGTTGAATGAGGTCGTCTGGATGTCCTCGTCGGTGAGTTCGCGTTCCTTGACGGCCTCGATGATGGCCTCCATGGCCTCCGCGGCATCTTCGCGCGCCTCCGTTACCGTGGACGAGGTGACCTCCACGCCGAGCCGCACGAGCACGAGATCGGGCGTGAGGCTCATCTCTCCCGTTCCGGTAACCCAGATGCCCGCATTGGTCGATCCGGTCGCGTACTGGGGCGGGGACGCAGTGCCCGTTCCCACGGGGCCCCCAACCGCGGAAATGGGCGCGTTTTGCACGCTCACCGCCGATGCCGGCGCGCTCGCCACCCCCGCCCCGACGGTGGACGCGGCAACGTTGGATACGGGCAGGGTCGTGTAGCCCTCATCGTCGCCACCGCACGCGACCGCGAGTATCCCGATGCCGAATATCCCGATTGTCACGACTATGCTCTTCAAAACGTTCATTTCGACTTCCTCCTATGGTTTTTTGCGTCTTTCGATCTCGATTATGGTGTGTCTATTCCTCGCGCTGGAGGAAGGACCGCCTCCGCCTTAGGACGGCAACGAGCGTCGCTCCGACCAACGCCACGACGACAATGCCCACGACGACCTGAAGCTCTACCAACGGCAAGATGATTCCCTCGGGATCGTGGTCGTCAATTTCGTAGTAATCGACAACCGCATCTCCCTCGATGATTTCACCGTCATCCATCGCCGCTTGTTGCATCACCGCCACCGGCTCCTCGCTCGATTCCGCTTCATCCGCCTGTGGTTCGTCCGCCGCCATGACGCTCTGCATGGCAACCTGAGGTTCTTCGTCGGGCCCGGCTTGATCCGCCTGCGGCGCTTCATCCGTCGCCGCCATTTGCATCGCTGCCACCGGCTCCTCGCTTGATTCGACCTTTGCCGCCCTCGCCGCGGCCGCTGCCGGTGCAGCCGGGACCTGGGGCGACTCTTCCTGCACTGCAGCGCTCTTCATCAGTGCGGCTTCCGGTTCCGGCGAAGCGGAGGTGTCCATGGCTGCCCCTGCCATCGCCTCCTGAGCGGGCGCGGCGGCAGCAAAGGCCGAATCATCCGACGCATACCCCGATTCATCCGCTCCGAACCGAGCTTGCTCCAACACGTTCAACATATCTCCTGCTACCAATGCGACCAGCAGCATCGCCGCGACCGATGTTGCCAGACCCGTTGTTCGTACGGACGGCCACCACAGCGTCCACCGCTTCTTAGGCGCTGCGTCCAGCGCGAAGGAGCGTGGCGGTTCCAGTTCCGGCAGCCCCCGGACGAGTTCCACCATCGCCTGGAGCTCGGCCAGCTCTCGGCGCGCGTTCTCGGAGGTTTCGAGGAGGTCCTCGACCTCGCGGGCCTCTTCGGCGGTCACCTCTCCGTCGACGTATGCCGACAGGAGTTTGTGCCGCCTTCGGTCCTCCCGTCCGAACAGCCTAACCATCGCTTGTACGTCCTCTGTCTATCTGACGAAATTGAGCGGGCAAAAGTTCCCGGTGTTCCATGAGCGCGTCTCTCAAGCGCCGCCTGCCCCTCGCCAGCCTCGATTTCACGGTGCCGACGGCGCTCCCGATTGCCTCGGCGGCCTCGTCGTAGGACAGGCCCTGCACGTCGACCAGCACAACGACCGCACGCTGGTCGTCGGGGAGCGACATGATGCAGTCTTGGATCTTCTCACGCAGCTCACCCTGCAGGGCTTCCTGCTCGGGACCGGGTGCGCCCGAGGGGACGGAGAAGCCGGGACGTTCGTTCGCGGCCTCAAGAGACTCTGCGGGGCGGCGCTTCCTCGACCGCGTCGCGTCGAGGCTAAGATTGGATGCGATTCGCAACAGCCACGCACGGAGACTCCCGCCACGGAAGCCGTCGATGGAGCGATGCGCCTTGATGAACGTCTCCTGCGCGACGTCCTCGGCAAGGTGACGGTCGCCCAGTATGCGGGCGGAGACGTTGTAGACCTGCGACTGGTACCGCTCGACGATGGCGTTGAACGCCGAGAGGTCGCCGTCCCGGCTCCGATCAACGAGCTGTGGTTCGTCGGGCTGCATAGATATTCGCTGGGATAATTCCTATATTCATGATATCCCAGCATTCAAAAGCAAGCACGTCCCGTATCGCGCAGGCTCACTGACGTGAGCGCAGAAGACCTGACGATAGGGACTACGGATTCCCGTCTTGGGTTGCATTCGCGTAAAATCGAGAACTAGTGCCGTTCTCACTTGAATATGACAGCCGAACAGAGAGGTGCATATCTCCTCTCCCGTCGTGGGAGAGGGCTAGGGTGAGGGTGATTGCACCCACGTAGGCGCGAGCAGTTACTTGAAAGCCTGTCAAAGCGTGGCAAAACCGTTCATGGTTCGACAAGCCTGTCCTGAGCCTGTCGAAGGGCACACCACGACCGGTGCAGGCAGGCTCACTGGACAACTCCTGATCCAAAGAGCGTAAGGAGGAGACTCCGATGCCGGAGGCCCCGGAACTGGAGGTCGTCAAGGGCTTTCTCATCGACCGCGCGGTCGGCGCGAGCGTCGAATCGGCGCGGGTGCTGAGGCCCAGTGTCCTTCGCTCGATGGCGGGCGACTTCGAGGGCGACATTCTCGGTCGCGCTATTGAGGACATCCGTCGCACAGGCAAGTTCCTGACACTCGCGTTAAGAGGCGATAGGCTGCTCGTCGTCAACCCCATGCTCACCGGCGGGTTCCAGTGGTCGGGACCCTCGGACAGGGTCTTCAAGCGGACGTGCTTCATCCTGACGCTGTCCAACGGCAGCGAATTGCGTTATATCGATGAGAGGCAGATGGGCCGCGTCTACTACGTTTCGCCCGACCAGATGGAGCAAATACCCCAGTACGCCGACATGGGGCCCGACGCGCTCGATGAGCCTCTTTCTCTGGGGGAGTTCAAGGAGCGGCTCCGGCCGTTCCGCGGGGAGATCAAGGGAATCATCACGCGGGGAAGGGTAATAGCAGGCATAGGCAATGCGTACGTCGACGAGATCCTCTGGGAGGCGGAGATATACCCGTTCCGCAAGAAGCGCGACCTGAGCGACGACGACCTCCAACGGATTCTCAACGCTTCGGCGAAGGTCATGTCGGGGGCGGTCGGACAGGTGCGCGAGGCCATGGGTGGCGACATCCACCGAAAGCGACGCGACTTCCTGAAGGTCCACAACAGGGGAGGAGAGCCATGTCCCCGCTGCGGCGCAGCGATCAGCCAGCTTACCGCCAACCAGCGAATAACGAGCTACTGCCGCACGTGCCAGCCGGGACTGCTGCTGCGAAGGTGAATCGAATGCCGCAGTCGAATAATCCAATAGTCTAGGAACATGAAACACCCCTGGGTCAACATACTGATTCTGGTCTTCGTGACCGTCGAGTTCGTAAGCGGGTTCTTTGGGCTCGTCTCCGGCATGCGCGACGAGGCGGTGTTCATCATCATCCACCGCATCGCGGGATACGGCCTGGTCGTCCTGTTGGTCTGGAAGGTTGCCGTTATCCTGTTCGCCCTCCGCAACCGGAAGCGCGGCAGGATGGAGCGCACCGGATCGCTCGTGCTGTTCGGCCTCCTGATCGTGACCCTCGGCCTCGGATTCGCATGGTCCGCCGCCGGGCCGTACTACTTCCGTCCGCCCTCCGGCATCACCTGGAGCGGCGTGAGCTGGCACATCTACATCAGCGTCCTGCTGATTCCCCTCGTTGTGATGCACGCCATCACATACATCAAGTCGTTCCCACTGCCGTTGTCGTTCTGGGTAGAACGGCGGTCGTTCTTGCGGTTCGCGGGCGTAGCCCTCGCCGGGCTGCTCTTCTGGCAGACGGGGGAGCAGGTCGTGCGGGCTGCCGGTCTGAGCGGCAAGGATCGGCGCTTCACCGGCTCGTACGAGGGCACCCGCATCAACGGTGACTTCCCCGTCGTCTCGTGGCTCAATGACGAGGCCCCTCGAACGGACATGGGCTTGTGGAGGCTGTCCGTGCACGGACTGGTCAAGCGCGACCTCTCGCTCGAGTATGCCGACTTGACGACCAACGACGAGATGACAGCCACCATCGACTGCACGGGAGGCTGGTACTCCGAGCAGGTGTGGCGCGGCGTTCCGCTTGCCCACCTGCTGGACGAGGCCGAGCTTCTGCCCGGGGCCCGAAGCGTCAAGGTCACGTCCGCCACCGGCTACTATCGCCGATTCACCATCGCCGAGGCCCGCGAGTACCTGCTCGCCACGCACGTCGGCGACGGCCTTCTATCCCGTGGACACGGGTACCCCCTCCGCCTCGCAGCGAGGGGCAAGCGGGGGTTCGAGTGGGTCAAGTGGGTCACCGACATCGAGATCGACGCCCGCCCCAAGTGGCTGCAGCCTCCCCTGCCGATACAGTAGGCGGCGCTGGGGAGTTCCACCGCAGAGGGCGCGAAGATCGCGGAGTAGGCGCTGTTTCTTAGGCTTGCGGAGACCTTTGCACACCCTCAGTCTATGTCATTCCGAACGCAGCGGAGCGGAGTGAGGAATCTACAGTCTACGTTCACCACCAAAGACATCCATCGGGAAGGCACGGCATCTTGGATTCCTCCCTGCGGTCGGAATGACAGGCTGGGGAAGTTGGGCTTTGAGGCCACGTAGTCGATTTCGCACACCTTCACACCACCGTGATATATTGTTCAACAGATTTTCGACGAAACGAGGCAGGCGCGGATGTATGAACATGACGTGCTGGTGATCGGGGCGGGCCTGGCCGGAATGCGGGCTGCATACACGGCCAGCCAGAACGGCGTGGACGTGGCGGTCGTGACGAAGGTGTATCCCGTGCGCAGCCACTCCAACGCCGCGCAGGGGGGTATCAACGCCGCCTTGGGCGACCGAGGCGACAACTGGGAGGACCACGCCTACGATACCGTCAAGGGCAGCGACTACCTGGGCGACCAGGACGCCATCGAGGTGATGTGCCGTGAGGCGGGAGACGAGGTCATCTCCATGGAGAACATGGGAGTGATCTTCAACCGCGACGACGCGGGAAGGCTGGGCGTCCGCTCGTTCGGCGGCCAGAGGCAGGCCCGGACCTTCTTCGTAGCCGACTTCACCGGGCAGGCCCTTCTCCACGTGCTCCACGAGCAGATACTGCGGCTCGGCGTCCGCGTGTACGAGGAGTGGTTCGTCCTCTCGCTCATCATGGAAGAGGGCGCGTGCGCCGGCGCGGTCGTCATGGAGATGAAGACCGGAAACATCCACGTCATTCGCGCCAAGGCGGTCATCATCGCCGCGGGCGGCCTCGGTCGAGTCTTCGAACCGAGCACCAATGCCCTCATCTGCACCGGCGACGGCATGGCCCTTGCCTACCAGGTGGGAGCGCCGCTCATGGACATGGAGATGGTGCAGTACCACCCAACCACCCTCAAGTCGAACGGCGCGCTCCTATCGGAGGCCGCGAGAGGCGAGGGCGCTTACCTGCTGAATTCCGAGGGCCAACGCTTCATGGAGCGATACGCCCCCAACATGATGGAGCTTGCCTCGCGCGACGTGGTCTCGCGGGCCGAGCAGACCGAGATCAACGAGGGACGAGGTGTCGACGGCTGCGTCCTCCTCGACGTTCGTCATCTCGGCGAGGCGCTCATCGACGAGAAGCTAAGCCAGATCAGGCAGCTTGGTATCGACTTCGCGAACGCCGACATGGCGCACGAGCCGGTCCCCATACGTCCCGGCATGCACTACCAGATGGGCGGAATCAAGACCGACATCGACGGACTCACCAACGTGTCGGGCCTCTACGCCGCGGGCGAGACGGCCTGCGTCAGCGTCCACGGAGGCAACCGCCTCGGCGCGAACTCCCTCCTCGACACCCTCGTCTTCGGTCGGCGCTCCGGTGAGCATGCCACCGACTACGTGAAGTCGAAGAAGCACGCGAACATCGACGACCGCGCAGCGGACACCGATGTATCGCGGCTCCAGGCCATACTCGACCGTGACGGCGGAGGCGAGCTTTTCGGTGCCGTCCGGCGCGACCTTGGCGAGACCATGAACAACCACCTCGCCGTCTTCCGCGACGAGGACGGGATGCGCGCTGCCTTCGAGAACCTCAGCGACCTGCGTGCCCGCTTCGACAAGGTGGTCGTCCACGACAAGGGCAAAGTTTTCAACACAAACCTTATCTTCACGCTGGAGCTTGGCTTCATGCTCGACTGCGCTGAGGCCATCATCCTCGGAGCGCTGGAGCGGAACGAGAGCAGGGGCGCGCACACCCGCACCGACATGCCCGACCGAGACGACGACAACTGGCTCAAGCACATCCTGATCTCCCGCACCGAGGACGGCGAAACGGCGGTCGACTACGTTCCCGTCAAGATCACCCAGTGGGAGCCGCAGATACGGAGCTACTGACGGCGCCGCGAGTCCCACTCTGACCACTCTTCCGTTGAGGACACAAGGACAAAAGACATGGAAGTGACGCTGAGCGTCAAGAGATACGATCCCGAGGCCAACCGCCAGGGCCCCTACTACCAGGAATTCGGTTTCGATATCGACGACAACGCCACCGTGCTCGACGGTCTCATCAAGGTGCGCGAGGAGATTGACGGCTCGCTGGCCCTGCGATGCTCCTGCCGGAGCGCCATCTGCGGCTCGTGCGCCATGCGCGTGAACGGCCAGGCCATGCTCGCCTGCAACACCAAGATCGCCGACGTGCAGCCCTCGAACGGTGGCCCCGTCGTCGTCGAACCCGCAGGCAACATGGGCCTCGTCAAGGACCTCGTCGTCGAGTTCGACATCTTCTGGGACAAGGTGCGCGCCATCGAGCCGTGGCTCCAGCCTGAGGGCCCGGAGCCGGAGGCCGAGTACCTCGCGCCGAACGAGGACATGCTCCACCTCGCAGGCGTCATGTCCTGCATCATGTGCGGCGCTTGCGTCTCCGACTGCACGGTGCTGGAGGTTGACGACAACTTCCTCGGCCCCGCCGCCCTCGCCAAGGCGTACCGCTTCGTGGCCGACCCGCGAGACGACGCCGACAACGAGCGGCTGGGCGAGCTGAACGAGTACGGCGGCGTCTGGGACTGCACGAGGTGCATGCAGTGCGTGGAGGTCTGCCCCAAGGGCGTCGCGCCGATGGACCGCATCATGGCGATGCGCGATCAGGCCATGGAGGCGGGCTACACCAACACCTACGGCGCGAGGCACGCCAAGGCCTTCGCCGACTCCATCGAGCACAGCGGCACGTTGGACGAGCTCCGCCTCCCCATCAAGACCTTCGGCATGTTCAACATCAAGGAGATGATCAAGCTCGCCCCTGTCGGCATCAAGGCGCAGCTTGCGGGCAAGCGCCCACCCATCATCCATAAGAAGACCCCCGGCGTCGAGAACATCCGCCGCATATTCAAAAAAGCCGAGGACGATAAATGAAGTACGCCTTCTATCCGGGCTGCGTATCACGCGGCGCCGCGCCTGAGCTCTACGCTTCCACGATGGAGGTCGCCGGTCGGCTGGGCCTCGAACTTGACTATGAGCCGATGAAGACCGCTTCGTGCACGGGCTCCGGCGTCCTGCAGGAGAAGAACCAGCGCCTCGGCGATACCCTGAACGCCAGGACGTTCGCCCTCGCCGAACAGAGCGGACTGCCCCTGCTGGTCATCTGTAGCACCTGCCAAGGGGTGATGTCGCAGGCCAACAAGCGCCTCACGTCCGACGCCGACTACCTCGCGTCGGTGAACGAGGACCTCGCCGAAGAGGGTCTTGAGTACAAGGGCACCGTCGAACCGAAGCACCTGATGTGGGCGATCATCGAGGACGTGGGCATCGACACGCTCAAGGCAACCGTGACGCGGCCCCTGACGGGCTTCAAGTTGGCTCCCTTCTACGGCTGCTACATCGTCAGGCCGTCGTCCGCCCTCGACTTCGACGACAACCCGGAGCGCAAGGACTCGCTCGAGCGCGTCATCGAGGCCGTCGGCGCGGAGGTCGTCGACTTCGACGGCAAGAACGCCTGCTGCGGCTTCCCCATCCTCACCATAAACCAGACCGCCTCGCTCACCATGGTCGCCAACCACACCGGCGAGGCCAAGCACAAGGGCGCGATGGCTATGGTCACCCCGTGCCCCCTGTGCCACCTCAACCTCGACGGCTACCAGCCCCAGGCCTCCAAGATACGCAGACAGCCCATCGACCTGCCGATCATCCACTTCCCCCAGATGCTCGGCCTCGCCATGGGCATCGACCCCCAAGCCATGCGCCTCAACAAGCACATCGTCTCCACCACCAAGCTCCTCTCCGCCATGGCCCTCACGCCGTAGGTGATGTCCCAAAATGCTCCGCTCACCCTGAGCCTGTCGTAGGGCCGAATGGACACACTCCGCATGTGTCCCAGAGAGCGATTTATCCCCTCTCCCTTGACGGGAGAGGGCTAGGGTGAGGGTGATTACCTACCCCACAAGACCACCCAACTTGACAATAACACAGGAAAATGCCACAAAATGCCACACCATGCCACAAATTCACGGCTTTTCGCTCCTACCTCAGCATCCCCGCATCCCCAGAACCCAGCACCCAGCACCCAGAACCTCCACCCCCGACTTGACGCCCAAGAACACTTGGTCTATCATGACTCTGCGTCCTCAATATCTCTTCCCATAGCAACTTGACCTCCGCAAGCAAAAGCCCTGAGACCGCCCGCGAAGAAGCGGCCAACGTTCTGCTGACGCAGATGCTCCGTGACCATGGTATGGAGGCTCGTGCTGAGCGTCGCAGCAGTCAGGGTACTCCCGATGTCCGTGTCAGGCTGGGAACTGGAGACCGCGTCATCTTGGAAGGCAAGTGGGAGGCCTCGTCGAGTTTGCTGGAAGGCCAGCTTGATGACCGTCTACGTGACTTCCCCAATGCGCTGGGCGTTATCGGCCTTCTCTATCCCAACAGGCTTCGATATGAAGACGACCTGTTCGCCCACCTTGAAAGCGCCTCCGACCTTCAATGGTGGATCCACGGCTCTCGCGGCGAGGTAAGGTCGGAACGCCCCATGCGGACCGGGTCGGTGGCCGACCTGGTCGACCATCTTCGCGTCCTGTCAGTGGATATAGAAGGTGAGGACCTTGTTGATGCGGCAGCCAGGGCGGTCGGACATGGCGTGGAACAGGCGGCGCAGCAGATAGCCGATCACGCGAGGGTATCACGTCGCATATCCGACCTCATTGCCGAGTCCGATCAGGAGAAGGAACGCGCCGCCGCGCTCCGTATCGGCTGCCTCGTCCTATTCAACGCCCTGGCCTTCCAGGACAGGCTCTCCGAGGTCAATGAGGACGTGGAAACGGCTCCCGAAGCGTGGGGGAAGGGTCTCAAGGGTCTACGCGACGCCTGGCGATATATCTGCGAGAACATTGACTACATACCCGTTTTCGAGCTTGCCGTAAATATCCTCGACGTACTTGATGCTGGCCGGCCTGAAGTTCAGGAACCGGTTATCGAACCCCTGCTCGCAGCAGTAAAGCGGACTCGCCATCTCGAAGGCCACGACCTGTCGGGACGACTCTTCCACACCCTGCTGACCGATGCCAAGTTCACAGGCGCCTACTACACCTCCGTCCCCGCCGCCACGATGCTTGCCCGGCTCGTGTTCCACGATTGGCCGCCCCACGTCGACTGGAAGGATCACGAGTTCCCCGCCTCCCTCAACGTGGCCGACCTCGCCTGCGGCACGGGTACCCTGCTCATGGCGGTCGCCTCCGAGGCCGAGCGACGCCACAAGAGCGCGGGAGGCAGGCACGCCGCAGAGCTCCACAAGGCCATGGTCGAGCAGGCCCTGCACGGCTACGACGTGCAGCTCACAGCCGTGCACTTCGCCGCGACGAGCCTCGCCATGCTCAACCCCAGCATCCAGTTCGACCGCATGAACCTCTACGTCATGGCCCTCGGGGCCGAGGGCTCGAACGTGTCGCTCGGTTCGCTCGACTTCATGGGCGGAGACGAGGTCGCCGTGCAGTTCGCCCTGTCCCCCGATTCGATGGGCGTGAACGCGAGGCAGATCAGGGAGACCGGAAGGGTGTACGGCGGTGGCTCACAGGGTGCTCGACAGGGCGTGACGGCGACCCTGCCGGATATCGACCTCGCCATAATGAATCCTCCGTTCACCCGCTCCATCGGCGGCAATCTGATGTTCGGCGGCCTGCCCTCATCCGACCGTCGCAAGCTGCAGAACGAGCTCTCTCGCCGCCTGAAGTCGAGGCAGGCGTCCGCCACCGCCGGACTCGGCGCGGCCTTCGTCGCGACCGCCGCCCCCAAGTTGCGACCCGGAGAGGGACGCCTCGCCCTCGTTCTGCCCCTCACCGTGTGCACGGGGCCCTCGTGGGAGCAGACGCGAGCGCTCATCGAGCGGGACTTCGTTCTCGATATGGTCATCGCGTCCCACGACCCGACGCGCTGGAATTTTTCCGACAGCACCGATCTCTCCGAGGCCCTCCTCATCGCCACGCGCAGACCAACGAACGGCCCCGAGACGGAACATCGAACCACCTTCGTTAATCTCTGGCTGAACCCCGACGGCATAGTGGACGCTCACCGCATAGCCGAGGCCGCCGCGACAACGACCGCTGCAAACATCGAGGACACCGGCACGGCCCTCCTGGAGGTCGACGGGCGTCACGTCGGCGAAGTGCTCTCGATTCCCGAATCCAAGCTCACCGGCAGGAAGTGGGCAGGCGTGCAGTTCGCCCGCGCCGATGTGACCCGCAGCGCGCTCAGGCTGCTCGACGACGACGAGGTGTGGGTCCCCGGCGAGAGTAAGTCCGTGAGCATCCCCCTGTGCAGGCTTGATGATCTCGGTCAGATTGGGCCGGACGTTCGGGACGTGCGAGACGGCTTTGAGCCAATTGATTCGGTGACTGCCTATCCAATGGTCTCAGGTCACAACACCGAGCAAAGGCGGCGTCTCGTAGCCGAGCCGGACAAGTACCTTTCCCCACTCTCTCAACCTCGCCCGAGACGCAACCTCAAGCGTGTCGACCAACTGTGGCCAAAGGCAGGACAGCTACTTATTTCAGAGCGCCTGTGGCTGAACACAACACGGGTTGTATCAATGTCTACTGACAAGCCCGTCCTCTCGAACGTTTGGTGGCCGGTCAAAACTGGCAATCATTCTTGGGACAAGGCTCTTTCCGTCTACCTGAATAGCAGTATTGGACTCTTGACCTTGTTAGGGACACGTAACACTACGAGAGGTGGATGGGTAAAGCTGAAGAAAGTAGACCTGAACGAGACACCCGTCCTCGATCCGCGCCGTCTCTCGTCCTCGCAGCTTCAGCGCCTCTCCGACCTCTTCGACGCGCTGTCCGAGGAGGAGTTCGAGCGCCTGCCCGGAATGGCCCACTGCCCCACGCGAAAGCGCCTCGACGACGGTGTCTCCGAGATACTCGGCCTCCCCGACCTCTCCACCCTCCGCGACCTCCTCGCCTCCGAGCCCGTCGTCTCCAACACTCGCTTGTAAGAGGACGTTTGCGAAGGTTCTATAAAGCAATATCATACGCTCAGCCTGAGCCTGTCGTAGGGGCAACCCTTGTGGTTGCCCGTCCTCCGCTCCGCGCCCTCTGCGGTGAATCCGCAAGACCAATCCAACTTGACAATAACACTGAAAAATGCAACAAAATGCAACACCACGCCACAAATTCACGGTTTTGCGCTCCTGTGGCAGCGTCGCCCCAGCACCCAGCACCCAGAACCTAGCACCTAGAACCAAGAACCCAGCACCCGGTTCAGTGCTATACTAAACCCACCATCAGCCGACTCTGAGAGCGCATGACCGCAGCAACCGCTGGACGCCCCCTCCTCGAGGCGAAGAGCCTCACGAAACGTTACGGCGACACCCTTGCCCTCGACGGGGTGGACATCCAGGTCTTCGACGGCATCACCGGCCTGCTCGGCCCCAACGGCGCCGGCAAGAGCACGGCCATGAAGCTCTTCCTCGGCCTCCTCTCGCCCACCTCCGGCTCCGCCGAGGTCCTCGGCGAAAAGCCCTACGAAAACGTTGAGGTGCGCGTGCGGCTCGGCTACATGCCCGAGCACGACTGCCTCCCCGACGCCATCACTGCCTCCGAGTTCCTCGGTCACATGGCCCAGATGAGCGGAATCCCTGCCGTCGCCGCCCGCACCCGCGCCGCCGACATCCTCCGCCACGTCGGCCTCGACGAGGAGCGCTACCGCCACATCAAAGAGTACTCCACCGGCATGAAGCAGCGCGTCAAGCTCGCACAGGCCCTCGTCCACGATCCCGTCATGGTCCTGCTCGACGAGCCGACCGCCGGTCTCGACCCCGGCGGTCGCGAGGAGATGCTCCGACTCATCCGTCGCACCGGCAAGGAGTTCGGCATCAGCATCATGCTCTCCTCCCACCTCATGGGCGATGTCGAAAGCACCTGCGATCGCATCATCGTCATTGAGGGCGGCAGGATCATCGAGCAGGGCTCCGTCTCCCAATTCACACAGGAGACCGAGACCCTCTACATCGACGTGGACGACCGCCGCGACGAGGTGGTCGCGGCCCTTCAAAGCCGTGGTATCGAGGCCGCAATCGACGGCCTCTCCGTCGTCGTGCAGCGACAGAGCGACGAGCAGTTCGACGACATCCGCGACGCCATCGTCGACGCAGACGCCCGCCTGCGCAGACTCGCTCCCAGTCGCCGCCAGCTTTCGGACATCTTTCGGAGGGAATCGAATTGACCCAGGCGCAGGGCGAGATATTCGACATCGGATATCAGCACTACGACGGCCCGCGTGGCGGCAGGCTCCGCGCCGTCTGGGCCCTGTGGGTCAACGGCTTCCGCACCACGCTTGGACTCGGCAGGGGCGCCTTAGCGAAGCTGCTCCCGTTTGGCATGTTGATCGCCACTGTCGCTCCCGCCGCCGGCATCTTGATCTTGGCGGCCATACTCGGTCCCGAAGAGGACCTCATCCCCTCTCACGAGGACTACTACGAGCTTATCGCAATACTCCTTCTGCTTTTCTCGGCGATCATCGCCCCGGAGTTGCTGATACCCGACCGGCGGAACGGCGTCATAAACCTCTACCTCGTCCGCCCGCTCACCGCCATGGACTACGTCGCCGCCCGGTGGGCTGCTTTCCTTGCCCTATCCCTCATCCTCGTCTACTCAGGCCAGGTCTTCCTGCTCATCGGCTTCCTGCTGACGGCCAGTGATCCGGTCGACTATCTGCGCGACAACTGGCTCGACATCCCCAAGTTCCTGGCTGCGGGAGCGCTCGTTGCCCTGTTCGTCACCACCATCCCCCTGGCCGTGTCCGCCTTCACCACCCGCCGGGCCTACGCCGCTGCGGTTGTCATCGCCGTCTTCGTCATCTCCCTGCCGGTCACTGCCGCCCTCACGGCTCAATCGTGCGAGATTGACTATACGACGACAAGCGACGACGGACGAACGGTGTCCAGCACGTTTGGCGATTGTGAGCGCGCGACGGGTGACTTGGCCAAGTGGTTCACGCTGCTCGATGTCGGTCGCGCACCCATTCACATGAGCGACATCATATTCGGCAGCGAGAGCGAGGACGACATAGCGGAGGTCCGTAAGGAGCTGCACGCTTCCATACCGATAGCTTGGTACGCGCTCCTCGTTCTCGGCCCGGGCGCGCTCCTGCTCTACCGCTACCGGAGAATGACGATATGACCGACGAATCTCCCGCCGTCATCTCGGTGGAAAACATATCCAAGTGGTATGGCAGCGTCGTCGCCGTGAACGACGTTTCGTTCGAGATTGAGCCGGGTGTCACGGGACTCTTGGGACCGAACGGCGCGGGCAAGACCACGCTCCTCAAGATGATCGAGGGCCTGTCCGACCCGTCCGACGGATCGGTCGCCGTCTTCGGTCAAACGCCTCGCGGCAATCCCGACCTCTATCGTCGCGTCGGAATTATGTCCGAGCATGAGGCCGTCTACGGCTTCTACACCGGCCGCGAGTTCGTTGAGTTCTCCGCAAAGCTCCACGGCGTGACCGACGTATCCGAGGCCGCCGACGTTGCCATCGAGCGCGCCGGAATGACCGAGGCGCAGGGCAGAAAGCTTGGCGGCTACTCCAGAGGAATGAGACAGCGCATGAGACTGGCTGCGGCAATGGTGCACCAACCCGACGTGCTCATCCTCGATGAGCCGCTGAACGGCACCGACCCCCGCCAGCGCATCGAGTTCCACGACCTCATGCGCCAACTGGCTTCCGAGGGCAAGACAGTCCTCATCTCTTCCCACATTCTCGAGGAGGTCGAGACCCTCGCCGACCGCATCCTCCTCATGGTCAGCGGCAAGCTCGCCGCGTCCGGCGACTACCGCGCCATCCGAGCCAAGCTCGACGAGCAGCCCTACACCGTCCGCGTCGTCTCCGACAGCCCTCGCGCCATGGCATCCGCCCTCGTCGAGATGGACGGCATCGAATCGGTATCCATGGCCGAGGACGGCGAGGTCGTCGTCCTCAGCAAGAACGTCGAAGTGCTCCAGCGCTCGGTCGCCCGCGTGGCCGCGGAGCGAGACATCCGCCTCCTGCGCGTCGAACCCTTGGACGAGTCGCTCGAGAGCGTCTTCAGCTACATAGTGGAGGGCTAGGGTGAGGGTGAATCCTCAACTCATACAGCGAGATTCAAAACGAGACATTAGATGGAACAGATATTTCGACTAACCCTCAGACAGCTCCTCGGCCGATGGCGCGTCCTCCTCATCGTCTTCCTCGCGTCCCTGCCAACCCTGATCGTCCTCCTCGTCAAGTGGCAAGACCCCGATGGCGCCGTCTACGACCAGGGCTTTGTCGAAGGCATGATCGACGCGATGATAATCGGCGGAATCATGCCGATCGTCACGATGACCATTGCCGCCGCCGCCTTCGGAAACGAGCTTGAGGACAGGACGCTCTACTACCTCATCCTCAAGCCAATCTCGCGAGTCCACATCGCCCTCGCGAAAGTGGTCGCTACCTTCGTCCTGACAGCCCCCGTGGTCGTCGCGAGCGGCGTCGTCGCCACCGCGCTGGTCGGAGGGAGTATGAGCGCAGTCCTCACTGTCGGCATAGCCCTCCTAGCCGGTGTCGCCGCCTACGCCTCGATCTTTACCTGGGCCGGACTCATCACCCCCCGCGCCCTGCCATACGGCCTCGTATACGTCCTCGTGTGGGAGGGCCTCCTCAGCTCATTCCTCACTGGCGTTCGCTACCTCAGCGTCCGTGGCTACACGCTCTCCCTCCTCCACGGCATCGACGCCAAGAACTTCGAAATCCTCGAAGACCGCGTGATAGCCTTCCCCGCCGCCATCGTCGGTGCCGTAGGTGTCGCGCTCGTATTCTTCTTCCTCGCCCAGTACCGCCTCCGCACCATGGACGTGCCCTAATAACGTCTGACTATGACAGCTAGGTCGAGGGACGATTTATCCCCTCTCCCATCGTGGGAGAGGGCTAGGGTGAGGGTTCTCTCTCGTTGGTAGGCCAAAATCGACTGGAAGTAACCGTAACGCAACCCCGGAGACCCCAATGCCCTCAAACGACCGCCCACTCTCCGGCAAAATAGCCCTCGTCACTGGTGCTGGCCGAGGAATCGGCAAGGCAATCGCCATCGGTTACGCAAACGCTGGTGCCGCCGTATGCTGCGTCGCCCGCACCCGATCCGATCTCGACCAAGCCGTCGCCGAGATCCGGAACAACGGCGGCACCGCGATCTCCGTCCAAGCCGATGTCACGGACTACGCTTCCATCGTCAGAGCATTCGAGACCGCCTCCCGCGAATTCGGCGGCATAGATATCGTCGTCGTCAACGCGGGCGGCAACTACGACGACAGCCACGACATCGAGAGCGGCAGCCCCGAGGAGTGGGCGAACACCGTGCAGGTCAACCTCATCGGCTCCTACCACACCGCCCACGCCGCAATACCCCACCTCAAAACACGTGGAGCCGGCAAGATCATCGCCATCGGCTCCGGTCTAGGCCATCGCGGCAGACCGGGCGAGTCGGCCTATGCGTCCGCGAAAGCCGGACTATCCATGCTCGTCCGCGTACTCGCCCAGGAGCTGTGGCAGCACAACATCAGCGTCAACGAGCTCATCCCCGGCCCCGTCCTCACCGAACGTGTCGCGCGGACATTCGCTGACCGACCGGACTCCGTCTTCCAGATCGACAGCGAGTGGATCAAGACCCCCGAAGACGTCGTGCCTATCGCCCTCTTCCTCGCCACTCAGCCCCCAAAAGGCCCCACCGGCCAGACCTTCAGCCTCATGCGCCGCGACCCCTAACACGGATTTGCCGTTTCAATAGTCCGAGGGATATCGTAGAAAGGTCAGTAATCACAGCAGAGCACGCCCCGATGACCAAAGTAGGAATAACAGAACTAAAGACGCGGACAAGCGAAATAATCCGCAGAGTCCGTGACGCAAACGAAACGTTTCTCATAACGCATCGCGGACGACCTGTAGCTAGGCTCAGACCAATTGAGGGTGCCAAAACAGAGCAATACGAAACAAGCGAGATCCTAGCTGAAATGGATCGGCTCGCCGAGGAGATCACCAAGCATTGGCCCGAGGGCGTCTCCGCAGTCGATGCCGTCCGGGAAGTCCGACGCGAGCTATAGATGCTCTAGGTCGTCCGAAGAATACCCGCTCACCCTAGCCTGTCGAAGGGTGAAGTCCCCCCATCATCGAGACCCTCTCGCCCGCTCCCGCCTAGCCCAGCCTCACCCCTCACGTCCCCACAGCGGGTGCCTGAACGTCGGATTGGCCGCCCGGTGCCTCGACGATCCCCTGACGCGCGCGGGAGCCGGCTGATCGTCCTCAATCTCTGGCGGTGCGATGTGCTGCCGCCTCTCCGGTCGGTTGTCGGACAGAGTATTGAGGTGCCGCGCAAGGTCTTCGAGGCTCGCCAGGTTGTGGATGGGCAGCAGGTCGTCGATGTACGGCATCGCCGCCCGCATCCCTCGCGTCAACGGCTCGTAGTTCTCCGCTCCCGCGAGAGGGTTCAGCCATATCAGCCGGTGACTGCTCCGCTGAAGCCGCGCCATCTCCTTGCCGAACAGGGCCGGCTCTCCCCTGTCCCACCCGTCGGAGATGACCAGCACCACCGACCCCCATCCCAGCACACGCCTCGCCCACCGGAAGTTGAACGTCTTGAGAATGTCGCCGATGCGCGTTCCCCCCGACCAGTCCAGCACCGCCTTCGAGACCTCACCGATTGCACGGTCGATGTCTCGGTAGTCCAAGTGCCCCGTCACGCGGGTCAGCCTCGTGGCGAACAGGAACGCTTCCACCCGGTTGTCCAACCCGCCGTACAGCGTGTGGGTGAACTGTAGCAGCATACGAGTGTACCGCTCCATCGACCCGCTCACGTCGCAGATCAACACCAGCCTGCGCGGCGTCGTCTTGCGCCGCTTCGTCGGGAGATGTACAGGCTCCCCACCGTATCGAAGGCTGCTTCTAAGCACCCTTCGCAGATCGAGCTGCCTCCCGTCCCCGCGTCCCCAGCGTCTCGTCCGCCGCCGCCCCAGGTCCCACTGCAATTCCTCGATCATCGCCCGGGCACGAGCGAACTCGTCCGGCGTGTACTCCGCGAAGCTCTTCTTGCGAAGCACCTCCCTCGCGCTGAAGGTGCGGGTCAGGTCGATCCTGTCGATGTCCTCCTCGGACTCGTCCTGCCCTTCGTCCACGCCGTTCGTCGAAGAGCCGGGCGGAGGAGGCCCCACCTGCGGCTGGCGGAACCGCCGTTGCTCTCCCATCGAGCGCAGGTCCATCGTCGTCTGCGGGTCCTTCGGCTGCCGCCAGAAGACGTCGAACGCCTCGTCGAACAGGGCAAGGTCGTCCTTCCGGTGTACGAGCAGCGTTCGGAGCGTGGCGCGAAAGTCGCCCTTCTTCGCGAGACCGATGTCGTCGATGACCGCCACTGCGTCGAGCATCCGCCCAACGTGAACGTCCATGCCCAGGCGACGAAGAAGCCGCCCGAACAGCAGCAGGTTATGGAGGATGTGTCCCCCCGCCGCGTCAGCCACGCCTGCCGCCACGTCGCGCGCCTCGATTCGTCGCCTGGTTCAGCAGGGCTCGGGTCTGCTCCCCGCGCACCGCCTCCACGTCCTCGCGGTACTTGAGCATGATGCCGAGCGTATCGTCGATCACCGAGGGGTCGAGCTCCGTCTGGTCCAGTCCCACGAGCGCCGCCGTCCAGTCGAGCGTCTCAGCCACGCCCGGCACCTTGTACAGCTCCGCCGTGCGAAGCTCCTGCACGAACGCCGTGACCTGCTCCGCCAGCTTCCTCGGAGCGTCCGGCGCCTTGTTCGTGACGATCTGGACCTCCTTCTGGAAGTCGGGATAGTCGATCCAGTAGTACAGGCACCGCCGCTTCAACGCGTCGTGTATCTCCCGTGTGCGGTTGGACGTGATGATCACGTAGGGCGGCTCCTCTGCCCGGAACGTGCCGAGCTCCGGGATGGTAATCTGAAAGTCGGAGAGCAGTTCCAGCAGGAATCCCTCGAACTCCTCGTCGGCGCGGTCGAGCTCGTCGATGAGCAGCACCGGCGGCTTTCCGTCGCTCGACTCGATGGCCTGCAGCAGCGGCCGCTTTATCAGGAATTTCTCGCTGAATAGCTCCTGCTCCGCCTCTCCCTCACTGAACCGCTCGGACGCTTCCAGCAGCCGGATCTCTAGAAGCTGCCGCGAGTAGTTCCACTCATACACCGCCTGGTTGACGTCCAGACCCTCGTAGCACTGCAGCCGGATCAGGCGGGTGTCCAGCGCCGCCGCGAGCACCTTGGCTATCTCAGTCTTGCCCACGCCCGCCTCGCCCTCCAGGAACAGCGGACGCCTGAGCTTCAGCGCCAGGTAGATGGATATCGCCAGGCTGCGGTCGGCCACGTACAGGTTCTCCTGCAGGGCCTTCTGAAGTTCGTCGACCGAGGTCGGCACGGTCGCGGTGTGGTCGGTCTGCGTCAAGGTTCCTCTCCGGTTGAAATTCGGTGGCTCAAACGTACGAGGGGGCGAGGTTGCCCCCGCCCCCCTGTTCAAACCTTGTTCGTCCTTAGTGTCGGTCTAGCCCGCGCACTCCACGGCGCAGCCCAGGGCGCGTCGCGTGTAGACGACGGCCATCGCCTTGCGATAGTCCTCGGAAGCGAAGATGTCGCTCAGCACGTCGTCGCCGATGTCGTTGCAGATGGCCGATGCGGCCTCGTCGAGCGCCGCGTCGGTAGGCGCGTTCCCTACCAGACTTGCCGCGACGGAACTGCCCACGGTCGGTGCGGGCTGTACCCCGCCTACGGCCACGCTGGCCGCCGTGATGGTTCCGCCCTCGACGGTGACCGACGCCGCAGCGCCCACGACGGCGTACCGGGACGCCGGGTGCGAGAGCTTCGCGTACGCCATCCCTTGGTTCGCTCCCTTTGTGGGGACGTCGATGCTCGTGATGATCTCGTCCGAGCCGAGGTTGTTCTCCATCAGCCCCTGGATGAACCCGCTGACGCACTCGCTCCTCGACCCGTTCGGGCCGGTGATGTTGATGGTCGCGCCAAGCGCCGTGAGCACCGTCGGCAGGTCGGAGGCCGGGTCGGAGTGGGCGAGGTTGCCCCCTATCGTGCCGCGATTGCGGACGGCCGGATCCCCGACCACGCCCGCAGCCTCCGCCAGCATCGGACTGTCGCTCTTCACGATGTCCGACGAGGTGATGGTGGCGTGGGTCGTCAGCGACGATATCGATATCGTCCCGTCGTTGCAGGTCACCCCGCTGTTGAGTTCGTCCACTTGGCCGATGTCGACCAGCAGCGACGGGGAGGCAAGCCGGAGCTTCATCAGCGGGATAAGGCTGTGCCCGCCCGCCAGCACCTTAGCGTCTTCGTTCCCCGCGAGGAGAGATACCGCTTCTTGTACCGAGCGTGCTCGTTGGTATCCGGTCTGCGATGCGTACATGGCCTACCCTCCGTTCTGTGCTTGATTGATCGCGCTCCACACCTTCTCCGGCGTCAGCGGCATGTCCACGCTGTTCACGCCCAGAGGCCTCAGAGCGTCCATGGCCGCGTTGTACACCGCAGCGGTCGAGGCGATGGTCCCGGCCTCGCCGATGCCCTTGACCCCCAGCGGGTGGTGCGGCGAAGCCGTCGTGTTGGACAGGACCTCGATGTCCGGGAAGTTGTCCGCTCGCGGCATCGCGTAGTCGAGCAGCGAGCCTGTGAGCAGCTGGCCGTCGTCGTCGTAGACGGCCCCTTCCCACAGCACCGGCCCCGTGCCCTGCACGACGCCGCCGTGTACCTGTCCCTCGACGATCATTGGGTTGATCTGCACGCCGCAGTCGTCCACCGCGACGTAGTTCTGCAGCTCGATCTGGCCCGTCGAAGCGTCGAGCTCAACGACCGCGATGTGCGTCCCGAACGGGTACGTGAAGTTCGGAGGATCGTAGAACGCGCTGGCCTCGAGGCCCGGCTCCATGCCCTCCGGCATGTCCCACGCCACGTTCGCCATCAGCGCGATGTCCTGGATCGTCTTGTGCTCGTCGGGCGAACCTTTGACGAAGAACTTCCCGTCGTCGTACTCGATGTCGGCGGCGTCCGCTTCCAGCAGGTGTGCCGCCAGCGTCTTCGCCTTGTCTTTGATCTTGCGGCTGGCTATCGCAATCGCGGCGCCGGATACCGCCGTCGTCCGGCTGCCGTACGTGCCCCAGCCCATCGGCGTGTTGTCCGTGTCGCCGTGGATCACGTCCACGTCGTCCACCGGTACGCCGAGCTCCCCCGCCAGGATCTGGGCGAAGGTCGTCTCCTCTCCCTGGCCGTGCGGCGAGGAGCCGATCATCACGTGTACCTTGCCGGTCGGGTGGAACCGCACGATCGCGCTCTCCCACAATCCCCCCTGGAAGCCTACCGCTCCCGCGACCTGCGAGGGGCCGAGTCCGCATATCTCCACGTAGGAGCAGACTCCTATGCCTATGTGCTTCCCCTCCGCCCGCATCGATGCCTGCTTGGCGCGAAGGTCGGCGTACCCGATGTGGTCGACCGCCTTGTCGAGCGCGGCCTCGTAGTCGCCGCTGTCGTACACGATGCCGGTCGATACGTCCTGGTTCTCCTCGAACGCCTCGATCAGGTTCCGTCGGCGTACCTCCACCGGATCGATGCCCGTCTCGGCGGCGACCAGGTCGACCAGCCGCTCGATGAGCGTCGTTGCCTCAGGCCGTCCGGCCCCGCGATAGGCGTCGACAGGGGTCGCGTTCGTGAACACGCCGTACACGTCGCCGTACACCGCCGGGATGTGGTATGAGCCCGAATACATCAGGCCGTGAAGAATCGTCGGGACTCCCGGAGCCGCCGTAGACAGGTACGCGCCGAGTCCGGCGTAGACCGTCGTCCGCAGGCCCAGGATCTCTCCGTCGTTCGTGGCCGCCATCTCAAGCTCTTCCACGTGATCGCGACCGTGGATCGTCGCTTGGTAGTTCTCGCTTCGCGTCTCCGTCCACTTGACGGGAACGCCCAACTGCATCGCGCAGAAGGAGGTGATCGCCTCGTCGGCATAGTACGGGATCTTGCTCCCGAATCCGCCGCCGACCTCCGGCGCGATCACTCGCACCTTGTGCTCGGCCACTCCTGTCACCACCGAGCTCAGGAATCGCGCGATGTGCGGGTTCTGCGTCGTCCCCCACAGCGTGAGATTGCCGGTTGCCGCCACGTACTGGGCGACCGCCGAGCGCGGCTCCATGGCGTTCGGGATCAGCCGCTGAAGGTTGATTGTGTCCTTGACGACCACGTCCGCCTTCTCGAATGCCTCGTCGATCTCTCCGCCCGCAACCGTCCACTTGAACGCGACGTTGTTCGGCACGTCGTCGTGGATCTGCGCAGCGCCGTCCTGGGCGGACGCCTTGGGATTGATCGTCACGTCGAGCGGCTCGTAGTCCACGTCGATGTGTTCGAGCGCGTCCTCGGCCTGGTAGCGGCTCTCGGCCACCACCACCGCTACGGCGTCGCCGACGTACCTGACCTTGTCCTTCGCGATGGCCGGGTGGTCCGGCATGATCAGGTTGGAGTCCGGTATGTGCCACGCGCACGGAATCGGGTTCAGATGCCCCTCGATGTCCGCGCCGGTGTAGACCGCGATTACGCCGGGCTGGCCGGCCGCGCCGCTCGTGTCGATGCTCGTGATGTTCGCATGGGCGAACGGGCTCCGAAGAATCGCCGCGTACGCCATGCCCGGTAGTTTGATGTCGTCCGTATACGAGGCGCGGCCCGTAATGAGCCGGGGGTCCTCACGACGACGAATTCCTGAACTGAATACTCTTGTCGTCATGGCCTAACCTCCCATCGCCCGTGCGGCGTCTTCGACCGCCAGCACGATGTTTTGATATCCGGTGCAGCGGCAGATGTTGCCCTCCAGCCCCTCCCGGATCTCCTCTCGCGAGGGGTCGGGGTTGGTGCGGAGCAGCTCGCTCGCCGCCATGATCATTCCCGGAGTGCAGAACCCGCATTGGAGCCCGTGGTTGTTCCAGAAGGCTTCCTGCAGCGGATGCAGTTCAACACCGTCCGACAGCCCTTCGACCGTCGTTATACAGGAGCCGCTGGCCTGTGCGGTAAGGACCGTACATGACTTCACGCTGACCCCGTCCATCGTGACGGTGCAAGACCCGCACTGACTCGTGTCGCACGCGATCTTGGTGCCTGTGAGCGCGGCGTTCTCGCGGATGAAGTGGACGAGCAACTGCCGCGGTTCCACCTCCTCGCTGTACGCGCACCCATTGACCGTTATGTCCACTGGGACTTTCACGCTTCACCTCCCTCAAAGTGTTCAAGACTGTGCGGAGCGACCTACCGTTTACCCGGAAAAAGCACCTCCGAAGTCGCTCCGGTACCTCGACTCGCCGCAAGGGTATGCGAACGAAAGAAAACTGTCAATCGCACGACGGGCGAATCCCGTTTACTGAGTAGGAAATCACCTGCAAAAGCACCCAAGATTGGCGCATGTCTAAAGGAAATCCGAGAAACTGACCAACATCAAGCGAGATGAGGCTAATGCCCTATCTCAGAGGTCCACCGAGTAAATCAGCCCGCGAAAATCCCCTCTCCCGTCGTGGGAGAGGGCTAGGGTGAGGGTTTCTTCCCGGAACCCAGCACCCAGAACCCAGCACCCGGAACCCTCAGTTCCGCCCGCAGTCGTTCGCCTCGACGCCGCGCGGGATGCACGTCCGGTTGCGGAGCGACGTCTTGCTCGAATCGATGGCCTCCTGCACCTTCGACGCTTCCACCTCCGAGACCCACGTGTTCCAGACCGCGCCTTGCTCCTTCAGGTACTTGAACGCCCCAACGCCCGGCGTCACACCTATGCGCCCAAATTTCACCGTGCCGGCGATCTTCGAAAAGGCCTCTCCCGGCAAGGTCGCGGTTTCAAGGAAGCCCACAAGGTCCGGCGCCCGTTCCGGCAAGGTGGGGTGCATGGCGATGCGGACGGTCTCGCTGTCAGCCAATGGCTTCCCACCATCCAAGACCGTGCCGCTCTCGACGACGGAGCTCAGCCATGCGGACGTGTCCGCGTCTGCGGTATCGACGTGCAGCACGAGGTCCACCTCCCCCTTCTCGATGGCGTCCCGGTAGTCTTCCAACTCCATCTCGACCAGCTCGACCGTGTAGTCGTATCCCCACACCATGAAGTACCCGAGGAGGTTGTTGAGCATCGCTGGCCCACCCTCCTTCCAGTTGGCGATCTTGATGATGTCCTTCCCCACCACGTCGAGCGCCGTCTGCTGGTCGCTCGTGCGCTGACCTTCAATCTGGACCGACTCTTCCGGGAGCCTCGTCGCCGTAGGCGTCGGCACAGGCGTCGGAGTGCCGAACTCTTCCGACGAAATCAAGGGAGTGTCCCGCTCAGGAGCGCACGCGAAAACGGCCAGCGAAATCAGTGCGGCCAGTGCGGCCGCCCCCAACGTCCGTTTTGAGAACCGGCAAATCATCCGATCATCCCTCCACAATTGCCCGGTCTCGTGGTCAGTGCAGTGTATCAAACAAAGTCCGCGACTCCAAAGTCTCTCCCCTGCGGGGGGCTGACAGGGGTAGGTAAAACGAATTTGTAGCTATGATCCGGCCCCGTCTCCCTGTCATTCCGAGCCCACCAACTGTCATTCCGAGCGAAGCGAGGAATCTAAAGTCCGTGAACGCAAGACCGTACAGCCAGTGCCGTTAATGTCGTGACCAAGAGTGGAGATGCAGAGAGGCCGCCCCCTACACCGCCAGTACCGTCTGAGACTGCCTCGCAAACGCCTTGCTGTTTGCAAGGGCGTCCGAGTGCTGCACCGACCCGTCCCTCCGGATGTGCATCAACCCCACTCCGCGCTGTAGCATCGCAGGCTCGATCAGCAAATGCCGGTGGCATTTCGACGGGTCCTCCTCCGAGCACATCAGGACGACCGTCTGCCGTTCCGCAAGCTCAAGAACGTCGTCGATCCCCGCCTGAAAGCTCTCCTGCGCGCGCATCTTCCGGTAGTCCGGTTTGCCGTCCTCCCCGTAGAGGTCGTCGTCGGACGGCTTCCCGCCCAGCGCATCGCCCAGGAAGACATAGGTCACGTCCTCTTGCTCCAGGAGCGCCGGCATCGTGCGCTTATTTGCGAACGCCGCTCGCCTGCTGACAGGCGCGCTTCTCGCATCCACGACCACATCGACCCCGTGCCGGGTCAGCAGACCGAGGAAGGTCTCCCAGTCGTGGATGCTATGGCCGATGGTGTAGATGGTGTTCAACGTCCCCGCCTCTCACACCACCCAGATATCCCGGCTCACCAGATCGTCCGACGACAGCACCTCGTGGCCGGTCTCCGTGACGAGCACCTGGTCCTCGCAGCCATACTTGTTCGGGACCGTCCATATCGGGAAACCGCCGTCGTGGAAGAAGAACGGCTCGATGCAGATGACCTGGTTCGGCTGGAGCACGGCGGCGTTGTCCTTGGCGATTCCCGGCATCTCGTGCAGGTCGAGCCCGATGTTGTGGCCGATGCTCGTCCAGCGGAACGACTGCGCCCGCTCGACGAACTCCGGGTACCCCGCGTCGCGGATGGCTTGCTGCGACGCCTCGTACACCTCCCCATAGGTTACGCCGGGCTTCACCACGTCGATCGCGGCCTGCTCCGCCGCGCGGGCGATGTCGTAGAACCGCCGCTGGTCTTCCGTCGGCTCGCCCAGGCTGGCGAACCGCTTGATGTCCGTGTAGTACCCGTCGTACGTGCACCCGCCGTCGAACTGGATCAGGCTGCCGGGGTTGATTTTCATCTCCCGTCGCGGCGTCGCGTCCGCCCACAGGACGCGGTCAGGCCCCGCGTACAGCGACGTGAACTTGATCTCGCTGCCGCCCTCCTCGAACATCCTGGCGCACATCACGTTGACCAGGTCGCGCTCCGACATGCCCTCTGCCAGCGCCTCGAACCCCGCCTTGATGCCGAGGCACGATATCCTCACCGACTCGCGCAGTCGCCGTACCTCCTCGTCCGACTTGATCGACCGCACCGGCCACACTACCGGGCCGCAGTCCCGCCACGTCACGTCTGGGAGGGCATCCCGCAGCCCGTCCAGCACCTCGACGGACAGTCCGAGTCGGAAGTGCGCGCTCATCTCCGTCGCAATCGTCGACTTGTCGAGTTCCAGCTTCCGCAGCCACTCGCCCAACGACTCGATCAGCGAGTCTCCCACCTTGCCCATGTAGAAGCCGGGCGGAAAGTCCCAGCGGACGACCGTGTCGATCCAGCTTGCCTGCGTCTGGATCTGACCCCCGTTCGGCACGAACAGCGCCATCGGAAGGGTGTCGTCGCGAGGGATGAAGACCGTGTAGAAGTAGGCGTGAATGACCCAGGCCACGTCCTGCATCGCGGAGGCGTACCGGACGTTCGTCTCCTGCGTCAGGTACAGCCCATCCACGCCCTCGCGCTCCATCTCCTCCCGCAACCGCGCGATCCGCCGCTCGTGCTCCTCCCGCGTGCAGTCCGCGAAAAGCCCCTTGTTCTGCTGTTCTGTAATCTTGAGCTGCACGACGCACCCTTTACAAAAAACCTACGGCGTGAACGGCACCGCCGCCCCCGCGTACGACTCGTCGTCGCGGAGCGCGTTCCGGTGCGGCAGGTATTCGACCACGATGTCGATGTCGTGGATGCTCACGGGATCGACAAGCTGCTCGTCTTTCGTGACGAGATCGACGCGCACGGTGTTCGTCCCTTTCACCGGCAGCGAGACGTTTCGCAGGTCGATGTGCAGCCGGTAGCCCCGCACGCCCGCGCTCGGACGCATCTGGAACACCCAGTCCGCCCGCCGTATCTTGCTCTCCGGCACCTCTTCGCCGTTCCAGTAGACCCGGTACTCGTCGTGGTGTACCAGCTCGTGGAGCATGATCCGTAGCTCGCACCGCCACAGCTCGCCCGCCTCCGACTTCGCGGCGATGTCGTCCGAAACGTCGATGCTGATGTCCGGCCCTTGCTCGCCCGCCGTTAGCTCGTGCGGGAGCTGGTCCGTCAGGCCGAACGACACGGCGTCCCGTCGGTCGAATCCCGGCCCGACGTAGAACGTCTTGTCCTTGTGGGCCAGGAGGTCGGGATAGGCCGCCAGCCTCATGCGGTCGGTGTCCTCCGTGCTGTACGGGTACCTATGCGGGGGCGGGTAGTACCGGTGGTACATCACCCCCTGCACACCCGCGTCGTAGGCGTTGACCGTCGCCGCCCGGTGCGTCAGCCGCGTCTGATCGGTGCCCACGGAGTCCAGCCCCGCGATGACCGACACGCCATTCCCCTCCGCAACCTCGACCAATTCGCGCAACAGCGCCGTCTCGCCGGAGAAATCCCCGCCGACTGGCATGGCGATGATGGTGTCCACCAGTCCTTCGCCGACCCACGTCGCGATGTCGTGCCCAATCTTGAGGTTGCCTTCCAGCGCGGCCGCCACGCGAACTGCTACACGCTTGCTGTGTCCCTGCGCCTCCGCTGCCGCGTCTGCCGCCCGCCGCACGTCCCGCATCCACTCCGTCAGCGTCTCCGTGTGCTCCTCCACCTCGCGACGGGCAATAAGCGGCGCGTACGTGTTGAAGTTCAGCTCGATGCCGTCCGTCGGGTAGTCGGTCACCAGCTCCCGGACTATAGCCAGCCGGTTCTCACGAATCTCCGACACGGCGTACGACATCCGGTTCGGGTTGTCGTGTACCGCCTCGGGGTAGTCCGGCTCCTCACCCACGGTCCACTCCGGGTGGAGGGTGTTGAACGTGGCGACGCGCCCGTTCGTCACCCGGTTCGGAGGCGTGTAGGCCATGTTCAGCAACAGGTGCGCCATGAAGTTGAACCCGCGCTCGTGGGCGTGGTCGCAGACGACCTGCAGCGGATCGTGACCGCTCTCGATCATCATCCGGCAGTTGAACGCCGCCTTGTACCACACCTCGTGATTGACGAGATCATAGTTGTGGCCCCAGATCTCCCCCACCTTCGTGTCGTACAGAAGGATCGCACAGTCCCCCACGACGTAGCTGATCGTGTCCACCCCCAGGTCGAGCACCTCGTCGATGGGCTCGACGTACTGCCGGATTCCCATCGGCGGCTCGTACAGGTACACGCTCGAATGCCGTCCGTCCGTCTCAAAAATGATCTCGTGCTTCTTGGACATTTTTTCTCCTACTCTCCTTACTATTTGTTCGTTTGTACGTGAATTAGCGGGCGACCTCCTACGGCTCCAGCAGCATCTGCCCCGAATACCTCAGTCCCTCCTCGATGGTGCCCGCGGTGTGTCCCATGTCGTACTTGCTGACCGGTAGATGGTCGAACACCGCCGGCTTGTGCGGGATGAACGGCTCGACGTACGGCACCTTCCCCGCGAGACCGAAAATGCCGTCCAGTATCTCGATCTCCGCACGGTTGAACGGGTCCTCCCCGCCGTAATACTGGTGCCGGAAGTGGTTCATCGCCCGGTACTTCTGCTGGATCACGTCCGTGATGTCGACGAGCGTCGTCACCGGCTTCGGCGTCAGATTGTCGAAGACCGTCGCGTCCACTATCGGTATGTGGTAGTACAGCGCCTTGATGTAATGCGACTCATGGACGCCGTCCGTCTGGACCGCTGCCGCCGTCTCCACCGCCAGCCGCGTCATCTGGCCCACGTACCCGTGAGCCGCGTGGCCGTCCTGCGGCCAGTGCGTGATCACCACGTCGGGACGGAAGTCGCAGATAACGTCCGCTATGTCCCGGATGATCTCCTTGTCCTCCGTCACAACCGCGTCGTCGTAGCGGAAGCACCGCACGTCCGTGATGCCGAGCTCCGCAGCAGCGGCGTCAAGCTCGGCCTCGATCTCGGCCATCAGCGCGTCCATGTCCACGACCGTATTGGGGTTCTTGACAAGCTCGTCTTGTACTCTATGGTGGTGCGTTCGCACGCCGTGCGTCACCGACAGCACGCACACCCGGTCTCCCCGATTGACGTGCTTGGCCAGCGTCCCCCCGGAGTGAATGATCGCGTCCTTCCGATGCGCCCCGACACTCAGGACGCTGATCCCGTCTCCCATACTCTTACCCCGAGAATAGTCTGCCGCCGTCGGTTCATTCGGCGCACCGTAGGGGCAACCCTTGGAGCCCGTCTCATAACTCGACTGCACACATTCCACTAGCAAATTGCGTAACGATTATCGTCGATGTAGATATTGCTTGTTCCGAAACATAGCCACACTTGCCGTTATTCCCGCGAAAGCGGGAATCCACAACCTCCCGAAATGAGAGGCTGGCTACTTATGAGACAGCCTCCTTGTGGTTGCCCGTCTTGGGTACAGCCCAATCTTCACCGTTCGCTGTCCCCCAAATCGCCCCTACACCAGCGCCCGAACCGCCGCCGTCTGCTCCTTGATCGCGTTCCGCATGAACATCCAGTCGAGGCCCACCGTCACGAGCTGGATTCCCTGCTCGATGCGCTGCAGCACCTCTTCCGGCGTGCTGTCCACCGCCATGGCGACCGGGAGCCCCTTGGCCCTGCCCGTGTCCACCACCTTCTGAACGGCGGCAACGTTGGTCGGATGGTCGAACTGGAACGGCAGCCCATACGAGTAACTGAGGTCACCCGGGCCGATGAAGAGCGCGTCTATGCCCGGCACGTCGGCGATCTCCTCGACGCACTCCACGGCGTCCCTGTGCTCGATCTGCATCATCACGAACACGTCATCGTCGGCGCTCGCCTTGTACTCCTCGGTCCTCGTGTAGTGACGGCTCACCCGGCGCGGCGCGCTGCCCCTTATGCCCTTAGGCGGATACCGGCACGCCTCCGCGACACGTCTCGCGTCCTCGGGCGAGTTGACGAACGGCACCACGAACCCGCTCACCCCAAGATCGAGCGCCGCCATCAGGAACTTCTGGTCGTGCGACGGGGGACGGATGAACAGCGGCACGTCCGACCACTTCCAGCCCAGCATCACCATCTTGAGGTCGTCCCAGCCCGCGCCGCCGTGCTCCATGTCGAGCAGTACCCAGTCCAGATCGCAGTCCGCAGCGATGGCCTCCACCGCCAGGGGATCGGTAATCCCCAGCCACATGCCGAGTGCCTCCTTCCCCTCCTTCAATCGCCGCCGCAACGGACGGATATTCAGCAGGTCGGTCGACTCGGTCATTAGCTGCTCCTAATCGGTTCTGGCAATAGGAGCAACATAGTACCAGCGAAACTATGAGGAATAAAGAAGGGCGGGATGCGGGCCTAGTCTTCCAACATCATAAGGTTGAAGGGTAACGAGGCTATGACTTGGTAAGGGCGGATTTCAAACCCGCCACCCTTTACCGACACCACCCCACACCGTCATACCGGCGAAGGAACGTCACCCCGTACCCCCGATACGGGGCCGATATCCAGGGAGTTGGAGGCTGACAGGGGTAAGCAAAACGGACTTGCAACTATGACCCGGTCCCGCCTCCCTGTCATTCCGAGCGCAGCGAGGAATCTAAAATCCATGACCGCAGGACAAGGGTCGCGGGAGAGAGCCCGCCCCTTACTCCAATACGGGGGCTGGGGTGAGGGCAAAACCCCCACCGTCCCACACCGCCGTTCATGCTGAGCCCGTCGAAGCACGAGCCTCCCTAAACACCCATCCTCAAATTTGACGAACAAGAACATATAATCTATCATAGCCCTACGTCACCCACGACAGCGATGTCGCAGGCAATAGAAAATGTCAGGTAATGTCCGCGAATGTCCGGCAAATAAATCTTCCCGACACGGGTATACTGTCCCAACATAAAGAACCACGACCAACCATGACCAACACCCTCTACTACGGCGACAACCTCGACATACTCCGGCAGTACGTCCCCGACGAGTCGGTCGACCTCATATACCTCGACCCGCCATTCAACTCCAACGCCTCCTACAACGTCCTCTTCAAGGAGCGTAGTGGCGAAGAGTCCCCTGCGCAGATAAAGGCATTCACCGACACGTGGGAGTGGACCCAGGAGTCCGAGCGCGTCTTCGAGCAAGAAATCATCATGCACCCGGCGACTCCCCCCAACGTCAAGGACATGATCACCGCCTTCCGCGAGTTCATCGGCAGAAACGCCATGATGGCCTACCTCGTCATGATGACCCCACGCCTCGTCGAGCTCCGCCGCGTCCTCAAACCCACCGGCTCCATCTACCTCCACTGCGACCCCACCGCCAGCCACTACCTGAAGCTGGTGATGGATGCGGTGTTCGGTTCAATAAATTTTCGAAGTGAGATTGTCTGGCGGCGAAGTAATGCGCACAACAAGCTCTCAAAGCAATACGGGCCAATTCACGATACTTTACTTTTCTATACCAAGTCCCTAAAGTTCACATTTCATCCCGGCAGGCGTCCCTATACGAAGTCATACGTCAAGAACAGTTTCCCTTCCTCTGACGAACGCGGACGGTACCAGTCCAACGTCTTGACCGGAATGGGAATACGCACAGGTGAAAGTGGGCGACCATGGAAAGGGTATGACCCGACGCCCCGTGGACGACACTGGGCAATTCCGTCAAAGATACGTCGCGAGGTAGACCCTAGCGATAAGGCTGGCTCCCTTCAAGAAATCCTAGATGCAATGGATAATTACGGTTTGATCCTACATCCAAGGAAACCAGATGGATTGCCACGTTACAGGCAGTACCTCGATTCATCTGAAGGGCTCCTGCACCAGGATATTTGGGCGTTCCAACCGGGTAGTCGAGGATTACTTTGGAACTCTGAAGAAGCAGTTGATGAGGACGTGAAGTGGCTAGACAGTGAGTCGGAACGCCTCGGCTACCCGACTCAAAAGCCGCTTGGCCTCCTGGAGCGCATCATCGAGGCCTCCTCTAACGAGGGCGACGTAGTGCTCGACCCGTTCTGCGGCTGCGGCACGGCGGTCGCCGCGGCCGAGAAGCTGAAACGCCAATGGATCGGAGTAGATGTCACCCACCTCGCCGTCGCCCTCATGAAGAACCGCCTCAAGACCGGCTTCAACATCGTCCCCGGCGCGGACTACGAGGTCGTCGGCGAGCCTGCCGATGTCGGAAGCGCCCGCGCCCTCGCCGAGCAGGACCGCTACCAGTTCCAGTTCTGGGCCATGTCCCTGCTCGAGGCCTTCCCGCGCGAGCAGAGCAAGCGAGGAGCCGACAGGGGCATCGACGGCGTGCTCCACTTCATCGACGGCCCCCGCCGTTCAACGCGCAAGGCCGTCGTGCAGGTCAAGAGCGGCAAGGTCTCATCCCCCCTCATCCGCGACCTCAAAGGCACCGTCGACCGCGAGAATGCCGCCCTCGGTCTCTTCATCACCCTCGAAGACCCCACCCGCGACATGCGCACCGAAGCCGTCAGCGCCGGCTTCTACCACTCCGAAGTCTGGCAGCGCGACTACCCCAAGATCCAGATTCGCACCGTCCAAGACCTCCTCACCGGCAACACCTTCGACCGGGGGGCGGGGGCGGGGGGGGGGGGGGGGGGGGGGGGGGGGGGGGGGGGGGGG
>VXLM01000140.1 GCA_009841605.1 Dehalococcoidia bacterium | reverse complement strand
CGACCTCCCCCGCACCAACCCCACCCCCATCGCCAAGCTCACCGAGCTCAACACCCTCATGCTCGCGTGGAACGACCTCTCCGGCCAGATACCCAACTCCCTCAACAACCTCGACCTCGACCGCCTCTGGCTTCGCGGCAACAACTTCACCGGATGCGTGCCCCCCAACCTCCTCCAGGTCCCCGACGGCGACGCCGACCAGCTCGGACTCCCCCCCTGCGCCGGACGCGAGGAGACTCCCCCCGGCGACACCCCCGACTCGCCGCCGCGCACGCCCACGTCCGGCGAACCTGACACCGAGGAGGTCTCCGACCTGCTCAAGATCGCCAACTGCACAGCCGAAGACATCGAGGCCGCATTCGGCGAGCTGTTTAGCGAATCCTTTGTGCAATACACCGACCAGCCCGTCCTGGAGTGGGACCACAACGGCAGAGCCTGGTGGTTCACCTACTTCACCGGCTGGGAGGTCCCCGACGAAGACGCGATCGTACTCTGCCGCAGCATCATCTTCGACAACTGGCACGCCGCAATCCTCGGCAGCAACCACCACGCCCTTCGCACCTTCAACGAGCACGACACCCTCGACAGCCTCCTTGAGTGGAAGATGCCCGACCTGCCCGCAATCGGCGACAAGTTCATCGGCGCCCATACCTACCAGGGCGACGCCCTCGACATCGAGGCCGGTTCCGTCCAGGGTAACTCCGTCCTCTACCGCAACGGCACAGTCACCGTCATGCTCACCGCGTGGGGCGACGCCTTCCCGACCCTCGACCCCCGCATCGTCACCGTCGCCGAGCGCATCGACGCCCGCCTTGCCGAGATGAACGACACTAGCGACCTCTCGCGCGGAGACATCGTCTCAACCGCCGGAGTGTCCCCCGCGAGCGAATACCCCGGCGCCTCATTCTCCGCGCCGCGCAAGCATCTCCAGCAATCCGTCACCCTGGAGGACGTCAAGGCCCACATCGCCAGCAAATAGCTCTCCCAAGCACAGGGCGCCGGTACTCGCGCGCTTGTCCGCTCTCCCGCGTGTCGGATCGAGAGAGTGTGCAAACTGACCGGCCAACGAGGAGGCGCGTGGGGCACGCCATCCACCCGGACATCAACAAGGAAATACCCTCGCGCGATCTCGGAACGTGGGCCCTCCTGGTGCTCGTCATCGTACTCATGTTTGTCTTCATGGCCTATATACCCTGAGGCACGTCCCGCCCCAACACAACCGAATGAGACCCACATGTCTGTAAGCCAACTGATCCGCAGAACCGGCCGTTTTGAAGAGGTCCGCCCACACTGGGGCACCACCGTAGGCTTCTTCCTCGGGAGGAAACGGCACGGGGGATCAATTTTCGTCCAGGCCAATGACGAAGCGTTTCATATCTGGCCTAGCGAACGCCAGTTGAGGAGATTTCCCAACGGCAACAGACTACGGGCCTTCCTGGAAGCTCATGCTTACTGGATAGGCGACCCAGATTGTGAAACTGAGCGCTACTTCGTCCTGAGCGGCGAAGATCAAATCGGTACGGTTCTTCGCATCAGCCGAGACCGATGGCGATGAACCAAAGAGCCAATAGATTGGATGCCATCGCGGGTGGATATGCCGCCGCGCTGGTGACAGCGGCGGTCGGGTTGGTGTAGTTCAAGACGGCGGCGTTTGCAATATTTGGGACGGGAGCCGCCGAGGGAATCGTTGTGGCTCCTGCTTGGGTGCACGGTCGTGGCTGCGCTGCTGATCACGGGGGCGTCGCGGGTCGGCGGAGGGAAGGAGGAATAATGAAGTACATCGGGTTGCTGGTCGCGACGGCGGTCGTGCTGCTGTTTGCCGTTGGGACGGCGCGGGCGGACCATCCGCCGGGGCGGACGCCGGTGGAGTGCGAGGTACTACCGGACGTGGAGTGCGAGGAGCCGGAGGGCGGCGATGCGCCCACGCATGCGCCGGTCATCAGCACGCCGATGTATACGTCGCTCGATGAGGTGAGCCTGCCGCTGTTCGATGACTGGAACCCGAAGGGGACGGAGTACCAGGTGGTGTTCTCCGATTGGTACGGGGAGGAAGAGGACGTGGTGCTGGACTGGAGCGAGTCGAAGTGCCGGTCGGTGAGCGGGCTGAAGCGTCCGAAAGTGTACCGCGTGTACGCGACGGCGCGGACTCCGGACGGCGTGGAGAGCGAGACGACGGAGGGGGTTCTCCACCAGTGGGGCGGCGACGTGCTGACCGACCACACGCCGTCGGACGACCCGTGGCTGGCGGAGCGCCGCGAGGAGATGGCGGATATCTACCATCTGACAGACGAGGCGCGCGAGTGGCTGTCGACGGTGCCGGTGAAGGTGCACCGGAACGAGCCGGGGTTCGCGGGGTACTGGGGCGTTGGCCGCGGCATCAGGGTGGGAATGGCGACGGACCCGTGGACGCTCTCACACGAGTATATGCACGCATTCTGGAACGAGTGGACGGGATTCCCCGAGCCGTGCGACGAGATGAACCTGCTGACGTTCCGGAGGGACCTGGCGGAGTTCATGATGAATTTCGCGCTGGCCGACCGGATGGACAGGACGAACCCGAATGAGCGGTACCGCCCGTACTACAACGCGGTGATCGCGTTCTTCGACGACTACCGGCAACACCGGGGCGGCGACGGCTGGTCGCTGGTCCGGTTCGTCCATCTCGAGGGCGAGTACGGCGGGCAACCGGTGTGGGACTACCTGTACCACGTCGCGGAGACGGAGATTCCGATGATGGTGTTCGGCAAGATGGATTTGGTGCCGCCGCAGATCGCGCGGTACTACGAGGGGTTCATCGAGCCGGTGGAGGGCGAGGCGTCGTGGAAGGAGGAGCTCGACCGCTTCGCCGCGCTCACGCTGGCGGACAGGTGGGTGATGGACCACACGATCGGGCGGTACTACTTCACGCTGCTGGAGGGGTACGACGCGCCTGAGGCGAGCGAGCCGACGATGCTGCCGGAGCCGCTGAGGAGCCGCGCGTGGGGAGCGGACAGGCAGGCGGTGGTGGATTTCATCAACACGCTGGAGGACATGGCGTGCAACCCGGACTGCGAGCCGTTGTGGGAGGCCGACCCGGGTTTCTGGCGGTGGCACTGCTTCGAGAACCTGCGGCGCTTCGTCCTACACCGCGTGGAGCTGGATGCTGAGACGGGCTTCGAGCTGTCGGATGAGAACCGGCGGACGATGCTCGGCGCCCTGGATGAGATACTCGCGTGCGAGGGGGCCAAGACGCACGAGGAGGTGGCGGAGTTCATCGCCGATCTGAACGGGGTGAGCGAGGGGCAGAGGGAGGCCCTGCTGGCGGTGCTGGCGGCGCGGGAGTGGCTCGTTGAGAACTACGTAAGGTTCTGCGGCTGGAACGAGAGGGAGGAGATTCCGCTTGACTATGAGCCGCAACCACTGAAGGGGGAGGAACTGCGCATGTGGTGGGAGTGATGAGGTACATCGCGGCTGGCGCGTTGCTACTTGTCGCGGTCGGGTGAACGGCGGCGAAGGAAGCTCCGAGCGAGCCTGTGGTGGGGGATAGAGGACTCGAACCTCTGACCTTCTGTGTGTAAGACAGACGCTCTAACCAGCTGAGCTAACCCCCCACGGGGAGACGATCTGAAACGATGTTGCGTGGCTTGTGACGGTTCGTTCGGTGATTCGGATCGGGGAGACGTATGGCGCGCTTGGCGGGACTCGAACCCACGGCCTCATCCTCCGCAGGGATGCGCTCTATCCATCTGAGCTACAAGCGCGCGTCTCCAAATCCGACGACTGTGAAGATTGGGCCGTCTTCGGGCGACTTATTGAGTTATTGGCTGGTGCCGAAGGAGGGACTCGAACCCACACGCCCTTTTCGGGCACTACATCCTGAATGTAGCGCGTCTACCAATTCCGCCACTTCGGCATGTTCTCGGTGTTTACCCGACTCCTCCGACCCTCGCTCACCTGAGTGGTGGGCGGTCGAGGGGTCGAACCTCGGACCTCTTGCGTGTGAAGCAAGCGCTCTGACCACTGAGCTAACCGCCCGACTCCTCGCGTTGCGCCCGATCCGACCACTCTCACACTCCGGGCGAGTGAGCCGGTCGTTGGTGGCAACGACTGGACTCGAACCAGTGACCTAGCGCTTATGAAGCGCCCGCTCTAACCGACTGAGCTACGTTGCCAAACCGTAGGTCAACTATATAGGAGCCACGTTCCGAGTGTCAATTACGAGGCAGTCGTAGAAACGCCGCGAACCGCATGGCTGACGGCGCGGTGACCACTTAGAAACACACTCTTGCCTGGGTGGCAAGACCCCGTGAGTGACGGACGATTACTTGTCCTCCATCAGAACTCCGGCGTTCGCCCAATCGGACTTTTCGATATCCGAAAAGATGACATGCACTCCCTCGGGCCTTGCACCGGCGATGTCCACGATTGCGTCCGTGACCGCCTGCGCCATTTTTGACTTCTGCTCCTTCGACCTGCCGGAGAGCAACTGTATGTTTACTACGGGCATTTTTCTCGCTCCTGTTCTTTGAGTGGACGGCATTGTAGCAGTCGTGATATTTCGAGTTCAATCATCGACGATTCTGCGGAGATAACCACGTCCGGCGATCCAGCCGGATCAGGGCGTCGCAAGGGTGAATCGAGATCGTCGCCTAGTCACGACGCTCGCGGACGATTTCGACCGCCGCGTAGTCGAGGACGCTCCCCTTCATGGGGACCTTGGGCTTCTTGACCGTGACTTGGACGGAGGCGACGCTGGACTCCGCGAGTATTCTTTCGGCAATGGTCTCGGCTACGTTCTCAAGCAGCTTGCGGCTCGGTCCTTCCACGATCTCCTTGACGGTGCGGTAGAGGTGGGTATAGCTAATGGTGTCTTCGAGCATGTCGGAAGCGCCCGCTCTACTGAGATCGAGTTGCACGACGAGGTCGACGTCGAACCGTTGGCCGAGCTCCTGTTCGGCCTCGCTCATGCCGTGGAACCCGTAGAAGACCATGCCGCTGAGGATTATCTTGTCCATTGGTGCTTTCTCAAAATGCTAGTTGGAGATGGATTGTGCGGCGGTGAGGACTTTGCGGGCTCGCTCGACGACGGGAACGTCGATAACCATGCCGTCGAGCGACGTGGCGGCACTGCCGCGTCCTTCCGCCTCGTCGAAGGCCGCGACGACCCGGCGCGCCTGCTCGATCTCCACGTCTGAGGGCATGTAGGAGGCGTTGATGCCTTTGATCTGGCTTGGGTGGATGGCGAAGCGACCGCGAAAACCGAGATTGCGTGAGGCCGTCGAATTTCGTCGGAGTCCTTCGTCGTCCTTGTAGTTGAAGTAAGGAGTTTCCAGAGCGAGAACTCCCGCTGCCCTGGCAGCTACGGCCACGACGCTGCGAGGATGGGCTATCTCCTCTTCCGATTCCGTTCTCGGAATCGCCATGTCGTTCGTCAGGTCCTCGCCGCCGAACGCGACGGCTATGACGCGCTTCGAGGCCCGGCAGATCGAGAAGGCGTTGACGATAGCGCTCGCGGTCTCGACCCAAAGCACCAACGAGGTACTGCCGAAAGGGATGTCAGTCGCGATCTCCCTGCGGCCGACTGTATCGGCGATTTGGCGCACGTCGCTCGCGCTGCCCACTTTGCCGACCGAGACACCGGCTATGTGGGGACCGACCACGGCGGTTAGGTCGTCTTCCATGAGACCGGTATTGAGGCTGTTGACTCGCGGCATGATCTGATGGCCTGCCTCCGCAAGCGTTGGAAGGAAGGATGCGACCATCTCGCGCGCGTTCGCCTTCTCTGCCATGGGGACGGAGTCTTCCATGTCGGGGACGACGGCGTCGGGCTTCAGCCCCACTGCCTTTTCCAGCATATTGGCCCTGTTGCCCGGCACAAACAGAAGGCTTCTCAAAAGCTGCATGGCGAATCGTTTGTCTTGCCCAAGAGTAGGGTTCGAGTATATCACGGCAAAGAGGGACTGCCCGTTGACCGGCAAGGTGCCCGATGATATAACGCCCGACATGACGAACGATTCCGTTACTCCATCATCAGGCATTAACGAGGCGAGTTTCATCGGGATTACCGGGATGCCGGAGATCACTGAGGGTGCCGACCTTGCAGGCATGATCTCGAACGCGATCGAGACTCAAGGCAGCGTACTAAAGAGCGGTGACATCGTAGTTGTAACGCAGAAGGTGGTGTCCAAAGCGGAAGGGCGAACAGTCGACCTGACTACGGTTACACCGTCAGAATTCGCTCGTATATTCGCCGGACACAGCGGGCGTGACCCCCGGCTCGTAGAGCTGGTCATTAGTGAGAGCGTCGAGATAGTGAGAATGAAGCCTGACAGGGGGATACTGATAACGGAGACTCGTCACGGGTTCGTGTGCGCAAATTCGGGGATAGATTCGTCGAATATCGTCGGAGACGAGACGGTGACGCTGCTTCCCGAGGACCCGGATGGATCGGCGCGGGAGTTGCTGCGACGATTGAGGAACGAGACGGGGATACGCGAACTGGCAGTTATCATCACCGATACGTTCGGG